>JAFVRQ010000102.1 GCA_017504245.1 Clostridia bacterium
CTTTGTTGCGTCTGCTGTGAAGATGTAAAGTCCGTCTTCGGGAATTGTTACGAATGTGAACTGATAGGGCTTGCCGTGTCCACCGTCGGACTCTACAAGGTGCCATTCGTTACATACAAGCTTGTTTTCGCCTACTGTTGTGAAGTTGTTTTCAAAGTAGGGGTTAGCTGCGTAGCATACCAAGCAAAGATTGTAGAAGTAGGTATGTCCGGGAGCTGCAACCTCATCACCTGTGTATGTGTCGCCACAAGCACATGTGTATGTTGTGTAGCCGGCTTCAGTACATGTAGGAGCAGTTACTACTGCTTCATATGTATGCTCAAGCTTAGCAACCTCTTCCTGAGCTTCGAGAACATCTCCGCAAGCAGAGCACTTCTTACCTGCTGTAAGACCTGTAGAGGTGCAAGTAGGAGCTACCGCTTCAAGAACCTCTTCAGTATGAGCTGCAAGCTCGCGAGCAACCTTTTCTGTGAGCTCACCGTGGCATTCGCAAGAATAGTATGCCTCGTGACCTGCCACCTTACAAGTAGAATCAACCGCTTCAACAAGAGTAATACCCGTGTGAAGTGTGATTTCGATTGAGTAGAAGTAGTTATTGCCGTTTACGGGAGTAACTGTGAGAACTGTGTCCTCAAGAGCGAGATATGTGTAATATTCGCCTGTGATCTCATCACCGCCGTTAAGCTGATATGATGTATATCCGGGATAACCGTGGATAACAACCTTTGTGCCTGCCTTCAAAAGAAGGTCAAAGGAACCGTTCTTAACCTGAGAATTGCTGCCGCCGTTGTCACCGATCTGAATGCCGGAGAAATCAACGAGAGAATCCTTATAGTTACCTTCGGAACCGAATGTAATTGTTGTATCGGAAGTGATTGTTCTGTCAACATACTCTGCAAGAGCGATGCCCTTAAGGTATGCCTTAGAATATGTAGCTTCTTCATCGGGAACGATAACAACCTTTGTTTCTTCAGTTGTTGTGAATACAAGAGAACCGGCCATATCGTATTTAACGCCGTTTACGTAAACGTCGAATACACCGTAACCTGTGCTGTGACCCGTAAGAGTAACAGTTGTGTTAGCAGGTACTACGAGCTGGATAGAAGAATCAGCAGCGAACTGGTGAGAATCACCGTTGTTTCTGAATGTACCCGTGTAGCCGAGCTTACCGCTTGCAAGAGCCGCATTAAGTCCGTCTTCAGTTGTGAAATCGAATGCATCTGTCTGTCCAAGTGCAGAAAGAGCCGTTTCACAAACTGTACATACACAATTTGACCAAGCGTGACCAAGAGCAGGAACTACCTCCTGAGCTACCTTGTAGTCACATCTTGTGCAATGCTCGCCTGCTGTAAGACCGGTAGCCGTGCAAGTTGCTTCAACTGCTACGTCAGTAACGAGTGCGTGACCGAGAGCAGGAACTACCTCCTGAGCTAACTTGTAGTCACATCTTGTGCAGTGCTCGCCTGCTGTAAGACCGGTAGCCGTGCAAGTTGCTTCAACTGCTGCGTCAGTAACGAGTGCGTGACCGAGAGCTTCGCCATCAGTTTCGCCACATACTGAGCAAGTCTTGGGAGCTGTACAAGTTGCATCCACCCAATCGTGCTCGCATACGAACAAAAGATTACCGTTAAATACTGCTTCATCGCTAATTGTTACGTTAGCAGGAGCATTGTAGTAAAGGTTAACGTTTTCGTTAAATGTACCACCGGCAAGGTTTACGAATGAAGATTCACTCCAAGCACCGCCGTTACCATCGATTGTGGTGTACATCTTGGAGGAAACTTCCTTAACTGTGGCAGTACCGTTTACGTACGCTGCAGCAGTTGTTCTGATTTCACCGCCTGTGATTGTCAAATCACCGTTCACAGTCTTGGTGCCGGGGTTCTGCATCCAAATAGCAGAGTAACCTTCGATAAGACCGCCATTGATTGTTACGCTATTCTTGTTCGTCGTGCTGTTACAGAACATACGGATAGCGCTTGTGTTGTAGTTATAAAGATGTCCGCCGTTGATAACAAGAATTGCATCACCTGTTGTGCTATTGTTATCAATGGGATATTTAGCGTGCTGACGAAGATTAGCGATTGTAATCTTACCGCCGTTTACTGTAAGAGTACCCGCATTAGAGATTGTGTAGTTACCCTTGCCGTAGGAAGCATCGTTAGCACCAACGTAGTTGTAGTTGATAACACCTGTACCAACGGTATCGTTGATAGTAAGGTTACCCTTGTTAGTGATCATTGCTTCGCCCTGAGTGGTGCTTTCGTAAGAAAGTGTATATCCGTTAAGGTCAAGAACTACTGTTCCTTCAACTACGATAGGAGCGTCAAGAACGATATCGCCAATGAGAACAACTGTAGCTTTGGGGTTATTTGCTGCCCTATTAATCGCAGATTGAAGAGAAGTTGATGAATACAACTCGTTTTGTCCTTCGTACTTAATCAAAATTGAAGGAGTAGTCATAAGGCCTTCAACCGTTGTCTCATCGCTGATAGTTATAGATGTATCACTAGCACTTACTGATACTGCTACTCCATAATTTGTATCAGCAGAAACAATTGAGCCACCATCAACTGTCACGCTTGTACCGTGAGCAGCTACTGTTCCGTTATTATTTAATTTAATAACAGGACAAACCTCAACATCGGATACATAAGGAGATACGAAATTGGTGTTAGTTGCTGTAACAACAATGTTCTGACCCCAAACGTTAAGCGCGATATTACCTGTAATATTAGAGTTTGCAATATTTACAGTTGCATCGTTTGAACTTGAAGGAAGGTTGATTGCATAATTGATGTTAGTTCCCTCAACAGTTACATTGTCAAGAGTAAGAGCACCATTTGTATTATAGTTAATACCCCTTTCAACAAAAGATGCTGTTGTATTAATTGTAAGATTTACAATGGTAAGATCAACGTCTACGTAATCCTTTTTAACGTCAATAACACGATTAGCGCCTGTATAAGTCAACGTGTTACCATTACCGTTAATAACAGTATTAGCTACTATGTTAAGAAGATCTGCAGATTCAATGTTAGCACCGAGCACGATGTTTCCACCGTTCAAAAGAGCCGCGTTGAGTTCTTCGAGTGTTTTAACTTCTGCCCAACCATCTGCAATATTGCCACATCTTGAGCAAACACCGTAAACGTGGTCGTGACCAAGAGCTTCGCCCTGTGTTTCGCCACATTCACACTTAGCGGGTTCTGTGCAAGTTGCTTCAGACCAAGAGTGTGTATGAGGAGCTTCAACTGTTACTGTAACTGCTGTGCCCTTAAGAGTAACAGTTACTGTGCTGCCTGCTGCAGAAACTGTGTATGCCTTATCAGAGCCGGGATATGCCGTGCCCCAATCGTGGTCACGAGCAACCTTAAGAAGATAAGAACCGGCTGCAACGTTTGTATATACCTTTGTATATACGCCGTCAGCATATGTCATATCGTTTGCTGTGTTGCCTGTATCCCATTCTGTGCCAAGGTGTGCGCCCGTACCTGCAACTGTGAAAGATGCCTGTTCGTTACATCTTGTGCAAAGATGAGCTGAATTGTATGTATGACCGAGAGCAGAAACTACGGGGTCGCCACAATCCAAGCAAGTCTGGGCTGTTGTACAAGTTGCCGCTGCGCTAAGATTAGCGTGTACACATGTAGAGCCCAACGTACTCCAAGTTCCGCCGCCTTTATCCCAAGTTCCTTCTTTAACCGTGTAGTGATTAGGACCGGTTGTGGGAACTGTAAGGTCAGCGGTCTGATTCCACTTGTTGTTCCAGTTATTTGCCGTTGTACCGGGATTCATACGGCAGAAAATAACGTTAGGATAACCCGAAGGAACCGTTACTTCGTAAACTCCGAGAGAACTGTTGTAAGTCATAGAAACCCACTTTTCGCCATTTCCGAAGAAATATGCTGCAAAACGTGCGTTATCCGATTTCCAGTTTGCATTGGGAGTTAAATAAAGCTTTTCGGGTGTAGCCGCACTTGCTGAGAATGAAAATGCTGACAAAACAGCAAAAGTCATCATCAAAACAAGCACGAGTGCCAAAATTTTGCTTAACTTTCTCATAAAAATTAAGTCCTTTCTATAGATTTTTTAAGTACCTATGTACCCAATATGAATTGTACCACTTTTTAGAAATAAAATCAATAAAATTTATATAAAATAACATAAAATCATTACAATTAACAAAATCTACATACGATTTTAGGTCAAAAATAACAAAAATATCTTTTGTTCATATCATAATCTCATAAAAATATAAGGCGGATGCTTGCGCACCCGCCTCTTATATTAATCTAACGATTATTTAAGGAATTTAAGCAAGAATGTTGCAATGAATTCCATCAACTTCTTGAACAATACCGCAATTGCATTTGCAATGCCTGCAAGGAATGATTCAAACGTGAAGTCCTGACCGTCCTTACCGTCGGAGCCGTCTTCTCCCTTTTCGCCCTGCTCACCCTTATCACCGGTTGCCTTTACGCCAAGAGACGTCCAAGTTTCACCGTTGTCGTAGGAAACCTCCCACTCATTTGTTTCGGGGTTGATTCTGAGCTGAGGTGTGATACCGTCCTCACCGTCTTCGCCATCGTTACCGTTGGAGCCGTTGCTTCCGTCAGAACCGTCAGCGCCCTGAACCGTACCAAGCTCCGTCCAGGTTGCACCGTCATCGTAAGAAGCCCAAAGCTTACCGTCCTCAAGCTTGAAGGAAGGTGTCTTACCGTCAACACCATTGGAGCCGTTAGCACCTGCATCACCCGTTGCCTTAACACCAAGAGATGTCCAAGTTGCACCATTGTCATAGGAAACTTCCCATTCGTTAGTTTCTGCATTTACACGAAGCTTAGGTGTAACTCCGTCAACACCGTTTGTACCGTTACTTCCGTTAGAGCCGTCAGCGCCCTGAATGCTACCAAGATCGTTCCAGCTTGTTCCGTTATCATAGGATACCCAAAGCTTTCCATCCTCAACCTTGAATTCAGGTGTCTTACCGTCTTCACCATTTGTTCCGTTGCTACCGTTAGAGCCGTTAGCACCCGTTGCAGGAACGTTGAGGGATTCCCAAGTTGAACCGTTGTCGTAGGAAACCTCCCACATATTTGTTTCTTCGTTCACGCGAAGCTGAGGTGTGATACCGTTTATACCATTAGTTCCGTTGTCACCATCAGAACCGTCGGAGCCCTTAACTGTTCCAAGGTCTGTCCAAGTTGCACCGTCATCAAAGGATACGAAGAGATTACCGTTTTCAATCTTGAAGGAAGGTGTCTTTCCGTCTTCACCGTCTTCACCGTCTTCACCGTCAGCACCCTGAACGTTACCAAGGTCTGTCCAAGTTGCACCCTCGTCGAACGATACGAAAAGATGTCCGTTTTCTACCTTGAAAGAAGGTGTCTTACCGTCCGCACCGTCCTGACCGGGTTGACCGTCTTCGCCGTCTTCGCCGTCCTGACCGGGTTGTCCGGGCTGTCCGTCTTCACCATCTTCACCGTCTTCACCCTTAACTGTGCCAAGATTATTCCAAGTTTCACCGTTATCATAGGATACCCAAAGGTCTCCGTTTTCAATCTTGAAGGAAGGTGTCTTGCCGTCCTCACCGTCCTGACCGGGTTGACCGTCTTCGCCGTCTTCACCGTCCTGACCGGGTTGTCCGGGCTGTCCGTCTTCACCATCTTCACCGTCTTCACCCTTAACTGTGCCAAGGTCTTCCCAAGTCAATCCGTTATCGAATGAAACGAAGAGATTATTGCCTTCAATCTTAAACAAAGGTTTGATAAATTCAGTATCACCTGAGCCGCCGGAGCCCTGAACAAGACCAAGGTCTTCCCAAGTAGCACCGTCATCATAGGATACCCAAAGGTGTCCGTCCTCAAGCTTCAATTTAGGAGTCTTTCCGTCTTCGCCATCAGTACCCTCTGCCTTAACGCCGGTATTGATGCCGTCGATCCACCAGTAGCCGTCCTGAATATAAGGAAGAGTTGCTTCAACCATAACGCCGTAAACAACGTCACCGTTCGCATCTGTTCCGCCAAGAACCTTATAGCCGTCAGCAGCCCATTCAGAAACGTCAACAGTAAATCTACCGCCGCTAATCTCTAGTGTTGCCTCGCCGTCCTCGTCGGGCTCGTCAACGTAAACATCACCCTGAACGTTACCGCCCGTGATGTAACCCGTACCGCCTACGATACCTGCGTAGCTCGGAAGATCGTTATTCCAATAATAAATATCAATTGCCGCATCCTCATCGGTTGTGCCGTTGTTTATAATTGTTCCGCTCACAAGATTAAGAACGCCGTAAACACCAACCGTAACCATCTTATCCGCTGTGATTGTTCCCTCGCCCTTGATTGTAAGAGTCTGGTTAATACCAACGAATACGAGAGGATAGCCCGTATTGTAATTATATCCGTCTGCCGGAGAAATCGTGTGACCGTTAAGGTCAAGTGTAATAGCTCTTGCTATCTCACCGTTGTTTGCAGTCTTGATGTCGATATAAGCAGAAGCTTCAATATCAGCAACAAGCTTGATTGTGTCGCCATCAACTGCCGCATCAAACGCTTCCTGAAGCGATTCATACTTTGCTTCACCAATCTGAGCAACCGCTACCTTTGCGGGAATTACTTCCTGTGCAACGAGGACCTCGTTACATACAGAGCAATGCTTGCCTTCGGTAAGGCCCGTTGATGTAAACGTAGGAGCAACTGCAGCGTCAATTACTTCAGTATGACCGAGAGCTGCAACGTCATCACCAACGTATGTATCGCCACAAGCCGAGCACGTATATGTTGTGTAACCACCGTTCAAGCAATCGGGTACAGTTACAACACCGTCATAATCGTGACCGAGAGCATCAATTTCCGTCTGTGCAACGAGAACCTCTCCACATACAGAGCAATGCTTACCTTCCGTAAGACCGGCATTTACACAATCTGGAGCTATAGCTTCATCAATAACCTCGGTGTGACCGAGAGCCGCAACTATTTCCTGCGCTACAGTGTATTCACATTCAGAGCAATGTGAACCCTCTGTAAGACCTGTTTCTGTACAAGTAGGAGCTACTGCAGCATCAATTACCATATTATGAGCAGATACAACACCGTCAATCAATTGATAACCGTCCTCAAGATAGTATGAAACATCACCTGCAAAGGTACCGCCGGAAATTGCCACCGTGGAATCAACGTTATCCTCGGCATATACTTCACCGCTTACGTTACCTCCGTTGATATTCGTAACTATAGTAGCCACCGTAGCGGAATCTCCGTGAATATAAATACTTTCAACATCACCGCCGTTAACCGTAAGTGATCCGCAAGTCATAATCCAGTCGTCAACGACTGAACCATCGTTAACAGTCAAGCTACCAGTGTTACCGAGAGCGTAGCCTGAGCCGTCTTCACCGTTGAAATCAAAAGTACCGCCATTCAAAACAAGAGTAGAATCGATATTATCGTAACCATTCCAAACAGCAGTGTCACCAACGTAGCTACCGCCGTTAACCGTCAATGTTCCCTGGTTTACGATTGCATAACCGTAATAGCTGTTATTCACAATTCCACCGTTTCCAAGGGAATCGTTAATCGTAACTGTAGCGCTATTTGTAATATAAACCACCATATTTCTTGTTGAAGGCATAGAGCCTGCAGTAACAGTACAACCATTCAAATCAAGAGTGATGGATTTGTTAGCGATCTTAACCATATCGCTAACCGTAATATCGGCAACAAGTGTTACCGTATCACCGTTTTCAGCAGCATCAACTGCCGCTTGAAGTGTATCGTATCTCGTTCCGTTAACCGTTGCAACCGCAGTAAGTGCGTTAACGAAATCGCGATTTTCCGTTGCATCGCAACGTGAACAATCGTAAACTGTGTAGCCCTGAGCATCAAATGTGGGTGCTACCACCTCGCCCGCTACAAAATCGTGTCCGAGAGCTGTGCCCTGCGTTTCACCGCAAGCACACTTTTCGGGCTCTGTACATGTTGCATCTGACCAAGAGTGAACGTGAACGATAACCGTTCCGTTTTCATCAAGATCAAAGCCGTCTTCAAGCCATTCAGTAACGTCATCAGTAAACGTACCGCCGCTGATTTCGAGTGTTGCCGCTCCGTCCTCATCGGGCTCGTCAACGTAAACATCACCCTGAACGTTACCGCCCGTGATGTAACCCGTACCGCCTACGATACCTGCGTAGCTCGGAAGATCGTTATTCCAATAATAAATATCAATTGCCGCATCCTCGTCGGTTGTGCCGTTGTTTATAATTGTTCCGCTCATAAGATTAAGAACACCGTAAACACCAACAGTAACCTTCTTATCCGCCGTGATAGTTCCCTCGCCCTTGATTGTAAGAGTCTGGTTAATACCAACGAATACGAGAGGATAGCCCGTATTGTAATTATATCCGTCTGCCGGAGAAATTGTGTGACCGTTAAGGTCAAGTGTAATAGCTCTTGCTACCTCACCGTTGTTTGCTGTCTTGATATCGAGATATGCAGAAGCTTCAATGTCAGCAACAAGCTTGATTGTATCGCCGTCAACCGCCGCATCAAATGCTTCCTGAAGTGATTCATACTTCGTTTCGCCAATCTGAGCAACCGCAACAAGAGCACCAACATAATCATCCACATAAGAATTACCGCAATCGCAAGTATATGTAGTATAACCCTGCGCATCAAATGTGGGTGCAGTTACTACTGCACTATAGTTGTGTCCGGTAGCCGCAACCTCATCACCAACGTATGTATCACCACAAGCCGAGCACGTATATGTTGTGTAACCTTCTTCCGTACATGTAGGAGCTGTTACAACTGCGTTGTGATTATGACCTGTTGCAGGAATTTCTGTTGTTTCAACAGTTTCGCCACAATCGTCACAAACCACCGTTTTTGAACCTGCTACTGTACAAGTTGCATCAACTGTTGTAGTTGTTGTGTTTGTGTGGGTGCATTCTTCAGCAACGGGAATAAGTGAAAGATCCTGTTTTTGACCTGATTTATAGAATGCAAAATAATTATTGCCTGTGCTACCATTAAGGGCGAGATATCTCTCTGCATCACTAGCAGCAAAGTGTATATTATATGCTGTTCCATCGAAATCTACAGTAAACTGTATTGCAGAAGCTTTGGCAACTAATATACCTGAGTTTCCACTTGACCAACCAAGATAGTTATTGCCGTCAATACCTTCAGCATAGATTCTATATGTACCGTCATCATTCTTTTCAAGTACAAATACGTATCCAGTTTCTGATTTTGCTATTTCTGTAGGAAGTTTTACAAGTCCAGTATCAACCGCCTGATAACGCTTAGTAGAAGCGGTACCAAGATTACTGGTCATATAGAAATAGTTACCCGAAGTACGAATTGTAGCTATATAGTATCTTCCCGAATAGTCAGGATTAGCAGGATCTACAACACCACAACGCGAGCACTTACCGCTGACATAATCATGTCCAAGAGCTGCAATTTCTTCTGTGTAGCTATCACCACAAGAACATGTAAATGTCTTAAGACCTGCTGTTGTACAAGTTGCAGGAGTTGTTACTGCAGATTCGTAGTTATGATCACACTCAACTGTGCTCATTGTAAGATAATATGTTGTTGTATCTGCCTCTGTTTCAACAAACTTGTAAAGTTGAATGTTCTTTTGAGTACCCTTATAATATCTAAAGCGAGTTTGTCCAGAATCGGCATTAAACTGAAGCACCATGGAACTACTACTAAAGTTCGCTTTAATTACAGCATTTCCATTTGCATCAATAGTGATGGTGTGTTCATAAGTAGTTGAAGTTGTACTTTGCTTCAAACCATTTGAGTTGCTTGTTACACCAATATATTTACCACTTGCGGACAAAATTGTATTACCAGCGGCATCAATTGTAAATGTTGCATTTCCAAGAGCATCTGTAAAGAGAATCTTGCCATCAGTAATGGTAACCGATACGGTATTACTTACCGCATCAAGTGTTGTAAGTCCGCCGTTAAAGGCAACTTTACCTGCTTCATATACGATAAGGTACTGTCCTGACCAATCGGAAGGAGCTGATGTTACCTTTTCAAAAATAGAAGAACCACCAGTTGTTTCCGTTCTTGTATAAACCGCGTAAAGAACAGTTGCATCACCTGCATAAACACTACCTGCCGCTAAAATTTCGGGCAAGTCAGTTGTTTCATCTATTGTTGTTTCAGACCAACCTGCAAATGTAAATTCATCGGGAGAACCTGCTGTGGGAAGAACATTGCCGTCACCCATCTCAACGGGAGCGATTCCATCAGGAACTGAGAAAAGCACTTCAACGTAATCAGGATCCTCCGCGCCACAAGTGGAGCAAGTTCCTTTGCTGAAGTTGTGCCCGAGAGCATCAACTACCGTCTGCGTTACTGTAGCATCATCGCATCTTGTGCAGTGCTCGCCTGCCGTGAGACCTGTTGCTGTACAAGTTGCTGCTACTGCTTCATCGGCTACGATATTGTGACCGAGAGCCGCAACCGTTTCCTGCGCAACGAGAACTGCATTACAAACCGAGCAGTGCTTACCTTCAGTAAGACCTGTTCCCTCGCAAGTCGCGTCTACCGCTACGTCAACTGCTTCAGTATGAGCTGCAAGATCACCATAAGATTCTCCGCAAACCGTACATACAGCTTTAGTATCACAAGTTGCTGTACCGCCTGTGTGAACGTGAGTTACAGTGGTAGTAATAGCTTTTGTTTCTTCGTTAAAGGTAACAACAACTGTGCTGTTATCTTTAGCAACCGTAACGGATGCATTATTACTTCCACTACCCCAGCTATAAGTCCAAGCATGATTAGCGGCTACTTTGAACTCATAAGTACCTGCCGCAACACCTGTAAACGTTTTTTCATAAGTTCTACCACTTACAAGTGTCATATCATTTTCTGCGTTGGACAGATCCCATTCAGTACCTGCAAGACCAGCTGCACCGACAACGGTAAGGGTAAAATCAGCACTAGGAGCGGCTATGGAACTCCAAGAGCCCCCCGACCAACTCGTGATAGAAAAACAGTTTTTAGAAGATGTGATTGTTAAATCTCCCGTACTATTCCACGAATTCCAATCATGTGCTGTTGAGGCGGGGTCTTTTCTAAGAATTTTCATACCGGTTCTATCTGCCGGAATTGTTGCTTCATAAATTCCGTCATAGTTAGAATCAGTAAAGGTTACCCAAGCATCCGCCGAGGAACCGCCCCAAGTCCATGCATCAAACCATGCATTCGCTTGACCCCAATAATTGGAATTAGGTTTGAGATAGATAGTTCTTGTAGTCGCCGCGCTTGTCGTGAGGCCCAAAGACGAGATTGCGGTTATCATCGTCATCAAAACAAGCACGAGAACCAAGATTTTACTTAACTTTCTCATAAAAATTAAATCCTTTCTATAGATTTTTATTAGCACATATAGTGTACCGATTTTGATTATAACACTGTATATATAATATTACAATACTTTTTTGAAAATTTTGCCATTATTCACAAAAAAAGTTGTTTTTTTTATGCAAAAACACAATAAATGTCAAACAAATCAATATTTATCAACGTTTTTCCTGCGCTTTCTCTCACCTGAAGCAGCACCTTCCTTATTTTTTAAGGAAATACAGAAAAAAACGTCAACATATAATATAATATTTAACCCTTCCCTCAACCGAAAAAAAGAACCGAGATTGCTCTCGGTTCTCTAAATTTTATTCAGTTTCTTCGCCGCCGCTTTCGGTGTTGTTTTCACCGCCGTTTTCGGTATTGTTTTCCCCACCGTTTTCAGTGCCGTTTTCTTCTTCATCGGGAGCTACTTCCGTCTCACCCCAATAGTAGAAAGGAACGTCCGCGCTGATTATTGTGTTCAAATCAGTCATAATCATCGCTTGATCTTTAGTAAATTCCTGATAAGCAAGGTATCCGCCGCCGGCAATACATCCAAGCCAAAGGATTGTAGCTAAAAGTGACAAAAATATTTTACGCATCTTCGTTACCTCCTTCGTTTGCTTCGTCATCGGGTGTAGTATCATCAGGTGTAGTATCATCGGGGATAGTATCATCGGGTGTACTATCATCGGGTGTAGTATCATCGGGTATACTGTCATCAGGTGTACTGTCATCGGGTGTACTATCGTCCGGTGTAGTATCTTCATTCTTCGTGTTCAACTTATCGAGCAAGCCGTTAATCTTAGCAAGGAACTCTGTCATAAAGCCCTCATAAGAGTTTACGGCTACTGTTTCAACCGTTACGTTTCCTAATTCGTCTTCCACTTCACGTTCGTATTCGTAGCCCTCTCCACTCTTGATTGCATCAAGCTTTGTTAAGAAGCCGTCCTCGCCGTAAAGCATCGTGCTTGTCATAATCAAGCTGAGCTTTTCATTGCCCAAAAGTGCTCTTATCAACGTATCGGGAAGATTTGCAAGACATTCGGTTTCAGCCATACCGTCAAGTAACGCGCCAAGCTCTTCAAGTATATCAAGGATTGCAGAGAAATCTCCGCCACCCAAGAGACCACTCAAAGAGTCGCCTCCATCGGTTGCATCACCGCTCTCGGACTCATCAGCAAGCTCGGCCGCTTCTGTCATACCACTCATATTGCCAATGAAATCAACAAGCTCGAAAATAATACCCGCAAGCTTCTTCGTGTCTTCTGCCTTAATGTTAGCGTCATCCCAAGCATTAAAGTTAAGTGACTCGTTAACATTCTCTGCCGTAAGGCCCTTATAGTCGTATTCCTTGCTTTCCTTTGCGTTAAGAATAGCATTAATCAACTCAACGGAGTTATCCGCAATGTAGCTTTCAGATTCCGAAAGAACCGTATTGTAGCGAGAAAGTGTGTCAAAGAACCAAGCATCGTCAATCTCGGTTGCTCCTTCCGTTTCCTTATGGTAGGAAGCGGTTGCAATCAAGTAATTAACAAAGTCAGTATAGGGAGACACTCTGCCATCGTAATCGTCTTTGTTTGTTTCGTCAATTTCAACTATTGTGATCATTTCAAAGAGCTCTCTCAAGGGTATCTCATCAAGAACGTCATCAATCTCGAGATCGGGAATTTCATCCTCTTCAAGATCATCAACGTTAGTAATATCACCGAAGCTCATATCGCCCATACCGTTGGCTACCAAATCGATGATATCTTCAATGGTAATTGCATCCGTGTTGCAAACGTAAAGCTTACCGTTAATACGAATGCTCATACAAGCGCTCGTCTTGTCCTCACCCGCACTCAAAAGGGGCTTTTGAATGCTGTTCCAGCTCATAAAGTAGGTCATAAAGGGAGTGAACTCCTCAAGTCTTGTTTCAGCTTCCTCCAAGCAATCCGTAGCATTTTCAGCCAAATCGCTTGCCTTTTGAGCCATCACTTCACCCTGAGCAAAGAGATTTTTACCGTCCTGAATAAGCTTTTGGCTTCTTTCTGTAAGATCATCAATATCGTCATCAAGCTCATTTCTCTTTTGAGTCAATTCAGCCAATTCTTCAAGATATTCATCCTGCGTCTTGTTGCCAAGCTGATATTCTACCTCTAATTGTGCAATTTCGGCAATAACAGTTTCAATTTCAACCTTTGTATTCTCAATATCAGTTTTGAGTGCATTACCCTGATTTTCAAAATCCTCACCCTTTGCCTTGAGCTCATCCGCCTCATCCTTGAGGTGCAAGCCCTCATCCTTGATGATCTCAACTACGCGAAGAGAGTCAATTATATATTCGAGAATATTAACGGTTTTACCGCCCTCGTCTCTTTCCTTTACAAGGGTTTCAAGCAATTCATTCAAACCGTCGTATGTTTCACCCTCCTTAATCTCACCGTCACCCTCAAGCTCAACCGTAAAGTAGCTGATCATATATCTGTGAGTACCGTTAGAGTAAGTCAAATCATCCTCAAGGGCATCTAAATCTGCCTTTTCTTCATCTGTAAAATAAGCCAATAAGCTTGTCTTTACAAGAGCCAAATCTGCCAATTCCTCAGTTGTGAATGTAGCGATTAACCCGTCCTTTTCAGTAATAAGTGCCGCTTTTTCCTCATCGGTCAAGGTGGACTCCGTATCACTTAAAAGAGCTTCAATCTCATTTATTCTGTCAATATTTGCAATCTTTTCAAGCTTTGCAAGCTTTTCATTATTTGCAATAACAGCCGCTTCTCTTTCAGCTTTCTGTGCCGTTACCTTATCAATTCTGTCCTGAACGTAAGCAATCTTACCTTCGTTGATCGTATATTCCGCAGCAGCCACGAACAATTTCTGAATTTCATCAATCTGCGCTTCGGTAAGAGCTTCAGCATCCTTCAATGCAGTAACGAACTGCGAAACAAACAAATCATAGCCCGCCGCGTCGTTTTCGGGCAAGCCGAGATAAGGAGTAATCATTCCGATACCCGTTGTAAACAAGCCCTCCATAGCGGGTCTGTATCCGCTAAGTCCCGACATAGCTACTATAAGGTCAGACAAAAGCTCATTATCACCGAGTAACGACTGCATATCGTTTTGAATTACCTTTGCAAGCAATCTATTGTGCTTAACGACAACCACAACTACGTCGGAAACTGTATTAAGGTCGTTTGCGATAACCTCGGGGTCAACGAGGTATACAACCGTTCCATCCTCTTTCGTTTCTTCCTTTATATATGCTCCCAACACATTTCCAAGAAGATAATCAACAAGCGTTGCCTCCTCCTGTTCTCCCTTTTCTACCATTCCGAGCAAGAACTCTTCAACCTTATCATTGGTTGCGATAAACTCTGCGATCTTATCAATGGAATTCAAGTATACGGGGTGGTTAAGTATTTCCCACATATCCATTTCAGCGCCGTGCGCCTCGTCATCATAGGTATAATTAACGTCAAGCAACGCGCAAGCAAGTCTTAAGGTATGTGAAAGATAGTGTTTTGCAACGTCGTTTGCATAAATGGGCAATTCTTCGCCGTCATTTTCATAGGTACCAATAACAGCGCCCTTTTGGATGCTCCTGTTAATAAGGTCTGCTATACCGAGATTTTTGTATGCAGAAACAACTATGCTGTCATTATATTCCTGAACAAGGTACTTATCAAGCACCTTTACTGCATTGACAACCTTGGTATTACTCTCCTGGTAATCAACAGTTTCGGTATCCAAAACGCTGTCAGTTACATTGGAAATCAAGTCCATCCAATAGAAGAGAGGAGCCCAGCTTATTGCGAAAAGAAGGAATCCGCAAACCGCACCTGAGAGAACGGATATTGCCTTGTGCTCGGTGCTTTCCTTGTAATAGCCCTGCTTCTTTCTTCTCTTCTTTTCTTCCTTAACACGCTTTTCAACCATATCCTCGATTTCGTCTTCATCGAGGGGCTCGTATTCCTCCATAACAGCTTTCTGCTGATCCTCGGGAAGAGCATCGATAATTGCGCGATTTCTTTCCTCGTTTTCACGAATGGTTTTCGCAAGTCTTTGCTTTTCAGCTTTTATAGCCTTTTTAAGCTCGTCCTTCTCGTGCTTAATTGCTCTGCTTTTGAAATACTTAGCAATCCATCTGACGTAAAGAAGCTTGGAAATCAAGAAAACAAGATTGAAAACAAGCACGAAAAGCGCGGGAGCAAGCAAGGCAGCAACCGTAGGCAACGCACCCTTAATCATATCGGGTATTTGCTGCGCCAAATCTGCAGAGAGATTTTGGCTAAGGAAAACGGTCAATTTATCCTCGTAGTTTTCCAGCAACTTCGTCATTAAATTTGTAAAAAGCCCACCCTTGTGTAAGATAAAGGTGATAACAAACGAGATAGGGATAGCAACCAAAGTCAAAACGTTTTTTATCATCGGCTTTCTGATTGCTCTCATCACCTGCCAAATCATCGTGGCGGCGAAAAATCCCAAAATAATCCACTGTAACATAAATGCCTCCAAATTAGTGTATTTATACAATTCCAAGATAATATTACCACAACAAAACCAAAAATGCAAGTGGTAAAGCGAATTTATTATTAATAAATAATAAAATTTTTGCGGATTTTTGCCTTAAAAAACCATTTTTGAGATATTTTTCTTTATTTTGGCAATTTCCTTCATCATTCTGAAGGCATCCTTGATAACATTGACCTTCGATTCGCGGTGATTAATAATTTTTGCGGGAAGCTCATAAATTGGCAATTTCATTTTTTGAGCAATCAAAATCACCTCAAGGTCAAAAGCAAAATTATTGGTTTTGCACAAAGAGAATATTCTTCTTCCCTTTTCGCCCTCAAACGCCTTAAATCCGCATTGAGCATCCGAGATTTTTATTCCGCCAAACAAATTCAAAACCTTGATATAGGTTTTCGACGCAAGCTTGCGAATAAATGTATAACCCTCATAGCCCTCCTTGTGCTTTGCTCGGGAGGCGACCAAGACCGAATGCTCTCCCTTGTCAATTATTTCAACAGCTTTTTTGATAACGTCAACACCGTAAGCAAGGTCGGCATCGGTGAATATAACAATATCACCGCTTGAAGCAAGAACGCTGTGTCGCACGGCACAGCCCTTGCCTTGATTTTTTTCATAGCCAACTACTGAAACGTTAGGTAAATCAAGACCTTTAACGATTTCCGCAGAGCCGTCGCGACTGCCGTCATCGGCAAAAATAATTTCAAAATCCTCACCGAAATTTTCGCTCATATATCCGTAAAGCGTGCTTGCGGTTTGAGCTATAATCGAGCTTTCGTTATACATCGGCACGCATAGTGAAATTTTCATAATGTCATTTCCTTTCTGTAAACAAAGATATCAACCTCAACCTCGGTTTCAAGCGAGGTGAGAGAATAGAGCTTTTTCATATCCTTCTCGCTCGTTCGATAGCTGTAAGGAGTCATTGAAAACAAGCTTTGTATCTCCTCCGCGCTCTGCAAGAAAATCGTGTAGGAGAGCTTGTGAGCTCTCTCTAATTTCATATTTTTCGGCATATCCGCGCGCTCCGCGTTTCTGTGAACCTCATCGTAGATCGCGCGCTTTAGCCCGTAGAGATGGTTTTCCCCTGCGGCAACAATAATCAATCTGCCGCTCGCCTTTAAAATTCTCGAAAACTCGTCCTCCGCGCAGGGCGCGAAAATATTAACAATAGCATCCGCGCCGCTGTCGCAAACGGGCAGATTATATATACCGCCAACGAAGAAGCGGGAGTTTGCAAGTCCTTCTCTTTTTGCAACCTTCGAAGCGGAAATAATCGCTTCTTTTGAAAGGTCAAAGCCATAAGCTTGCGCTCTTGTTTGACGGGCAATATTATTGGTGTAATAGCCCTCGCCGCAGCCCGCATCGATGATAAAACCTCCTTCTTTAAGGTCGGATAAAAGCTCGCAAACCTTGTCGGATATGGGCTTATAATGACCGAGATTCAAAAACTCCGTTCTTGAACGTACCGCGCGTTTATCGTCGCCGCCCGTCGCTTTTCCGGGGCAAAGATTTGCGTGACCTTGAGCCGAAATATCAAAGCAATGCCTTTTTGCGCCGTTGCAAAAATAGCTTTTTTCTTCCCTATGCAGAGCATTTTTGCAACTGCTACGTTGTTTTCGCGTAAAGCGGCGTTTAGCGACGTTTTTAGGTCGGTGCTTTCTTTGCGTTTTCCTATTATCAAAGCGCATGGCACTTGGTATTCTCCGGCCGGAAATTGTTTGGTATAGCTACCCGGTATCACCACCGAACGTGCCGGTACATTACCTATGTGTGTGATGGGTTCGCTACCCGTTACATCGATGATTTTTGTGGAACCGGTTATCACCACTCCGGCACCTATCACGGCTTCTTTTTCTATGTGTGCACCTTCCACTATTATGGCTCGTGAGCCTATAAAACAGTTGTCTTCCACTATCACCGGCGAGGCCTGAACAGGTTCCAATACTCCGCCAATGCCCACACCGCCACTCAGGTGTACGTTTTTGCCTATCTGTGCACACGAGCCCACAGTGGCCCATGTGTCCACCATAGTGCCGCTATCAACGTATGCTCCAATGTTCACGTACGAGGGCATCATCACCACGCCGGGTGCAAGATACGAGCCATAACGGGCAATGCCGTGGGGTACGATTCTTACACCTTGTGAGGCAAGGTTTTTCTTCAAAGCTATCTTGTCGTGAAATTCAAAAGGCCCCACTTCCATAGTTTGCATTTCGCATATAGGAAAGTATAGCAATACGGCTTTTTTTATCCATTCATTTACGTGCCATTTGCCATTTATTTGTTCGGCAATACGCAATTGTCCTTTGTCCAATAATTCTATCACACTGCGTATAGCTTCTATAGTGGTAGAGTTTTTTAAATATTCACGGTTTTCCCATGCTTTTTCTATTAGCTCTTGCATAGTATATATATTGATTATCTTTTGTTTACCTATGTTAAATGTTTTTTATTCTCGTTGGCAAAGATACACTTTTTTCGGATATTATAATTATGCGGGTAAAATAATTTTTGAAACATAAATTGTTCGAAGAAGTTTTTTTGAAAGAAATCTCAAAAATAATTGTCGGCTATGGCTGAAAAATACATCACGAGGAAAATTTCACAACGTCGCGTAGTTGCACGAAAAACTACGCGAGGAAAATTCAACAACGTCGTGAGGAAAAATCGCAAAGATTTAGAAATTCTTGTTTGTGTTCTTAAATTGTTGATTTATAGTCTTATGTCTTGATTTTTGTGAAATGGATTATTTCTCCGGAATACTACCCCGGTTTTAGAAATTTGATGGTATATCATAAATTTGTTCACAGTAGGGTTTCGTGTATTTTATACCCTATCATTATTTTTGTCCTTTGAGCGATAAAGGAGTTGATTAAATTCAAAAAAAAAATTAGGTAACGTATATATTTTGGAAAAATCAAATTATTTCTGTATCTTTGCGAGATGTTTTGCGAAGGTATGTAAAACGTTTTTGTATAATAAAATATTATAAACGAGAATATTGCTAAGTGTAACAAGTATATAGAAATATCGGGTTATTATGGAAAAATTGAAACTGTCGAGTATGCATAAAGCATTTTTGAAGTGGCGTTTGAGAAATATTCCCGAACGAAAATTTGTGATAATATTGAGTGTGGTAGTGGGCTTGCTATCGGGCTTGGCTGCCGTATTGCTCAAAAATTTGGTGCACTATACATATATTATTATTACCGATTCGAGTTGGAACAATTTTGTAGGAGGCAATTTTCTTATGCTTATATACCCACTTATAGGTATAGGACTCACAATATTGTTTCTAAAGGTGTTTGTAAAAGGCAATATCGGTCATGGTATACCCAATATATTGTATGCCATATCTCGCAAAAAAGGCAGAATACCTATTCATAATACTTATAGCAGTCTTATAGCATCGACTCTTACCGTATCGTTTGGCGGAAGTGTGGGACTTGAGGCACCTATAGCCACTACGGGTAGCGCCATAGGCAGCAATATAGGTCGCTTTTTTCGACTCAATTCCAAAAACGTAATACTGCTTTTGGGATGTGGTGCCGCCGGCGCCATATCGGGTATATTCAAAGCTCCAATAGCCGGTATATTGTTTGTGTTAGAAGTACTTATGTTCGACCTTACCATGACGGCGGCTATTCCTTTGCTTATTTCTTCGATATCGGCATCAGTGATTGCATTCTTTTTTATGGGCAACGATGTGCAATTTGCATTTCATGTAAAGGAATATTTCGATATATCGCAAATACCTTATTTTGTTGTGCTTGGATTGTTCTGCGGTTTTGTATCGGTTTATTTTCTCAGGGTTATAAACCGTGTAGAGAAAATGTTTTCGCATGTAAAAAAACAATTTATCAAAATAGTTATAGGAGGTATAGTGTTGGGAGTATTGATATTTATATTTCCACCACTTTTTGGCGAAGGCTATGGTGCGTTGAATGGTTTGCTACATGGCAATACCGACCCCTTGTTTCGAAATAGTATTTTCTCCTCGTTTCAGTCAAACACATGGGTATGTCTTGTTCTGCTTTTTGCAGTGATATTACTCAAGGGTATAGCCACTTCGGTAACTACCGGCAGCGGTGGAGTGGGAGGAACTTTTGGTCCATCGCTTTTTTTGGGAGGTATAAGTGGATTTTTTGTGGCATCGCTTATCAACGAATTAGGTATAGCCGAACTTTCCACATCTAACTTCGCTTTGGTGGGTATGGCTTCGGTGATGACGGGCGTAATGCATGCCCCATTGATGTCGACATTTTTAATAGCCGAAATAACAGGTGGTTATCAGCTTTTTGCTCCTTTATTGATAGCGTCGGCAGTGTCGTATATGACTGTATATCCGTTTGAACGACATTCTATTTATACAAAAAAATTGGCAAAGCATGGCGATTTGCTTACCCACGATAAAGACCAATCGGCTTTGAGGCTTATGAATATGAACCGCCTTATCGAAACCAATTTTATGGTAATGAGAGATGGCGATAAAATGAGAGACCTCATACATGCTATCGAAAACAGTTCGAGAAATATATTTCCAGTATTGGATAAAGACGATAAATTTTTGGGAGTTGTAGTCCTCGACGACATTAGGGGTATAATGTTTCACCCCGAATATTACGACACATATACCGTAAACGACCTTATGCACAAAATGAGCGATAGCGATAGAGTATATATCACCGATTCGATGTATGATGTAGTGAAAAAGTATCGTTTGAGCGATAAATATAATTTGGTGGTAACCGACAAAGAAAATTATTATATAGGTTTTTTAAGTAGAGCCAATGTATTTTCGGCGTATCGCAATTTTGTGTTTGAACTATCAGACGAATAAGAAACCATGTAAAAAAATTAAAGTTTTCATTTGTTTGATTATTATATGTTCTTAAAAAATAATATGTTATAGTGCAAAAACAAATGTTGCGTAAAAATACAATATGTAAAGTTTATTAATATTATTAATAGTATTAGTATTTATGAATAAAAAAATGTAATTTTGCGAACGTTATTAAAAACAGAAATATATAAATAAGAAATTGTAACTCCGATTTTTACGGATAACTATATATGCGAAAATGACTATACAAGAAACAATAAAAGATCTTGAACAACGTAAAGATACGTTAAGGAGGTGTCTTTGACATCGACAATTTGCGATGTTTGATATCCGAAGAAGAAAAACAAACAGAACACCCTGATTTTTGGGAAAATCCCAAAAATGCTACAAAAGTTCTGACAGAGATAAAAACTAAAAAAGCATGGACTAATGCATTCGATGAACTTTCGATAAGTTTTGACGACTTATCGTTGGTTTTTGAATTGTATTCGATAGAAGAATCTACAGAAGAAGAGTTACAATCACAGATAGCCGAAACAACTCGCAAGGTAGAGGAATTGGAGTTTAAAAATATGCTTCGCAACGAATCGGATCGTTTTGACGCTGTGTTGAATATCAATTCCGGTGCCGGAGGTGTAGAAAGTCAGGATTGGGCCGAAATGCTTATGCGTATGTATATCCGCTATGCCGAAGCACACAACTATAATGTAACTATAAGCAATGTGTTAGACGGCGAAGGTGCCGGTATCAAATCGGCAACCATACAGATAGAAGGCGAGTTTGCATACGGTTTTTTGAAAAGCGAGAACGGAGTGCATCGTCTTGTACGTGTCAGCCCGTTCAATGCGCAAGGCAAACGAATGACATCGTTTGCATCGGTGTTTGTAACTCCACTTATCGATGATAGTATAGAAGTAGTGATAGAGCAGTCGAGATTGAGTTGGGATACGTTCCGAAGCGGAGGTGCCGGCGGTCAAAATGTAAACAAAGTAGAAAGTGGAGTGCGTTTGCGTTATCAATATAAAGACCCATATACAGGCGAAGAAGAAGAAATATTGATAGAAAATACCGAAACTCGCGACCAACCCAAAAATAAAGAAAAAGCACTTCGATTATTGCGTTCGCAACTATACGACAAAGAGTTGAAACATCGTATGGAAGAACAAATGAAACTCGAAGCCGGGAAAAAGAAAATAGAGTGGGGGGCTCAGATAAGAAGTTATGTGTTTGACGATCGCAGAGTAAAAGATCATCGCACCAACTACCAAACTTCGGATGTAAATGCAGTGATGAATGGTGAAATAGACGACTTTATAAAGGCCTACTTAATGGAATATGGTGGAAAATAATAACTAATAAAATAAATATTCATTAATCAAAAAACAAAAAAACATGAACTTACCAAAGATTGCTTCTATAAGCAAAAAAATTGTTGTTGCATGCGTAGGATTGTTCCTTTTGTTGTTCCTTTTGGTACACTTGGGTATAAATCTTTGCCTGCTACGCCCCGATGATGGAGCATGGTTTATTGCTGCATCTAACTTTATGGGAACAAACTACATCGTAAAAGTATTTGAAGTAGTACTTTTCGCAGTTTTGTTTATCCATATTATATTAACTATTGCGTTGCAAATCCAGAATTGGAAAGCACGCCCTGTACGCTACAGCCAACCCAGCAGATCCAAAACATCAGCAGGTTCTAAAACTATGATTTGGACAGGCGGTTTGGTACTTTGCTTCCTTGTTCTACACTTTGCCAACTTCTATTTCGTAAAACTGGGTTGGGTTGAAGGTAAATACATGATTAAAACAGAAGAATTATTTTCTACTGAGTTGCAAAACGAATATATGGCTGCAACACAAGGAAAATTGAGCGAAGAAGAAACAGCTGAGTTCCAAACAAAAATGGAAAAAATAAACGCTGTAGCCGTAAAAGCAGAAGCAGAAGGTCTTTCTTCGAGCGATATGAAATGGATTTTGAACCTTTCTGCTGAAGATGTTGAACCATTGGAAGGCATAGTTGAAGGTGTGGAACCCGATTTCTATCACATGTCGTACGAATTATTCCAAAATAAAGCATACTCTATCATCTACATAATCCTATTTATAGCATTGGCGATCCACTTGGTTCATGCGATGCAATCTGCATTCCAAACCTTGGGATTGAATCACAATAAATACAACAAATTCATTGAAGGTTTCAGTTGGATATATGCTATCGTTATTGCTGTAGGATTTGCTATCATACCAATTTACATAATGTTCTTTGTTTAATAAATAGGAAACATATCGATTATGAATACATTAGATTCTAAAATACCTGAAGGTCCATTGGCTCAGAAATGGACCAATTATAAAGCTAATCAAAGATTAGTAAACCCGGCTAATAAACGCAAACTTGATGTTATAGTAGTAGGTACCGGATTGGCAGGAGCATCGGCAGCTGCATCGTTGGGAGCAATGGGTTTCAACGTTGATATATTCTGTATATCTGATAGCCCACGTCGTGCTCACTCTATTGCAGCACAAGGTGGTATCAATGCTGCAAAAAACTATCAAAATGATGGCGATAGTGTAGGCCGTTTGTTCTACGATACTATCAAAGGTGGCGACTATCGTGCTCGCGAAGCCAACGTTTACCGCTTGGCCGAAGTAAGTAACAATATTATTGATCAATGTGTAGCACAAGGCGTTCCTTTTGCTCGCGAATATAGTGGCTTGCTTGACAACCGTTCATTTGGTGGTGCTCAAGTATCGCGTACTTTTTATGCTCGTGGTCAAACCGGACAACAATTATTGTTGGGTGCATACGGTGCTTTGAGTCATCAAATAGCCCGTGGTACCGTAAAATTGCATGAGCGTCACGAAATGTTAGACCTTGTATTGGTTGACGGAAAAGCTCGTGGTATTATAGCTCGCGATCTTACAACAGGCGAAATAAAACGTTTTGCTGCTCACGCTGTAGTGTTGGCTACCGGTGGCTATGGTAATATATATTTCCTTTCTACCAATGCTATGAACTCTAATGGTTCGGCTGAATGGTGTTGCCACAAAAAAGGTGCTTATTTTGCTAATCCATGCTTCGTTCAAATACACCCAACTTGTATCCCTGTTCATGGCGATTATCAATCTAAACTTACTCTAATGAGCGAAAGTTTGCGTAACGATGGACGTATATGGGTTCCTAAAAAGAAAGAAGACGTTGAAGCGCTTCGCAAAGGTACTTTAAAACCTACCGATATTAAAGAAGAAGATCGCGACTACTATTTGGAACGTCGTTATCCTGCTTTCGGTAACTTGGTGCCTCGCGATGTAGCATCACGTGCAGCTAAAGAACGTTGTGATGCCGGATATGGTGTAAACAACACCGGATTGGCTGTATTTTTGGATTTCTCTACAGCTATCAAACGCTTGGGACGTGATGTTATTGAAGCTCGTTATGGAAACTTGTTCCAAATGTACGAAAAGATTACAGCTGTTAATCCTTACGAAACCCCAATGATGATATATCCTGCTATCCACTATACTATGGGTGGTATTTGGGTTGACTATGAATTGCAAACCTCAATACCGGGATTGTTTGCTGCCGGCGAAGCCAACTTCTCCGACCATGGTGCTAACCGCTTGGGCGCTTCGGCGTTGATGCAAGGTTTGGCTGATGGTTATTTCGTATTGCCATACACATTGCAAAACTATCTTGCCGACGAAATCTACAACGACAGAGTATCACCAAACACTCCCGAATTTGAAAATGCAGAGGCAGAAGTACGTCAACGTATCGAAAAACTTATGTCGATAAAGGGAACAAAAACTGTCGACCACTTCCACAAAAAACTTGGAAACATAATGTGGGATTATGTAGGTATGGGACGAAACGCCGAAGGTTTGCAAAAAGGTTTGACTTTGATAACCGAACTTGAACAAGAGTTCTGGAAAGATGTTCAAGTAACAGGAACACCTGATTCGATGAAT
The DNA here is from genome assembly GCA_017504245.1 of Clostridia bacterium. GTDB lineage: Bacteria > Bacillota > Clostridia > Oscillospirales > CAG-272 > RGIG4608. Next base: position 24,703 of record JAFVRQ010000102.1, read on the forward strand.
CCTGAATTGGAAAAAGCTATTCGTTTGGCTGACTATTTTGAATTGGCAAAATTGATGGCTAAAGATGCTTATCATCGTAATGAGTCGTGCGGAGGACATTTCCGCGAAGAATACCAAACCGAAGATGGAGAAACTCTTCGTAATGATAACGATTATATGTATGTAGCAGCTTGGGAATATCAAGGACATAACCAAGATGAAATACTACATAAAGAGCCGTTGGTATATCAAGACATCGAAATCAAACAACGCAATTATAAATAATAGATCAACTTTTATCGAAATAAAGATTTGATAAAAGAAATGTAAACAGATAGTAATTATGAATTTTACATTAAAAATATGGCGTCAAGAAAATGCTAAAGCAAAAGGACGCTTCGAGACATATAAAGTAGAAAATATATCTTCAGATTGCTCATTCTTGGAGATGTTGGATATTTTGAACGAAAGTTTAATTTCAAACAAAATAGCTCACCCGGTTTGTTTTGATAACGACTGTCGTGAAGGTATTTGTGGTATGTGTGGTTTGTATATCAATGGTCGTCCCCACGGAAACGATGATGGCGTAACTACTTGCCAATTACACATGCGTAAATTTAAAGATGGAGAAACTATATGGATAGAGCCATGGAGAGCCAAAGCCTTTCCAGTAATTCGCGACTTGGTGGTAGATCGTACCGCATACGATAAAATTATCCAAGCAGGTGGTTACGTATCGGTATCTACAGGTGGTGTGCCTGATGCAAACTCAATACTTATTCCTAAAGACAAAGCCGATAAGGCTATGGATGCTGCAGAATGTATTGGTTGTGGTGCTTGTGTGGCTGCTTGTAAAAATGCTTCAGCCATGTTGTTCGTTAGTGCAAAAGTTTCTCACTTAGCTTTGTTGCCACAAGGTAAGGTGGAAGCTGCCAACCGTGTACAAAAAATGGTTGAAAAAATGGACGAACTTGGTTTTGGTAACTGTACCAATACTTATGCTTGCGAAGCTGAATGTCCAAAATTAATTAAACGTTCGAATATTGCCCGCTTAAATCGTGAATGGATTTGTGCTAGAGTAGGTAAAGAGAAATAATTAATTAGACTTAAATAAACTAAGAGGGCAGTTCTTTCTTAACTGTCCTCTTTATTTTATATTAATATAGTTATGGCAGAACATAATGAATTTGGAAACACAGGCGAATCTATTGCTAAAGAATATCTTGAGCAAAATGGATATAAAATATTAGAAGCAAATTGGCACTATAGACATAAGGAGGTGGATATAATAGCTGAAAAAAATAATATTATTGTTTTTATAGAAGTAAAAACACGCAAAACCACATTCTTTGGAGAACCGGAACTATTTGTAACTCGAGAAAAACAAAAGTCTTATATTCAGGCTGCAAATGCTTATGTACTCCAAAATCATAGAAAAGAGGAAGTGCAGTTTGATATAATAGCGATAGTCTTAAATTCACAGGGTAAACATATTAAGCATATAAAAAATGCATTTTCGGCTATTTTATAAAAGAGGAGATGAATTTATTTGTAAATACAC
>JAFVRQ010000010.1 GCA_017504245.1 Clostridia bacterium
ACATAGAGTTTTTGACAACAAAACGGCTATGCAATTATTAGCAAATCACAGATTTTCGAGGTGCCTGCCAACACCGAGAAAATCGTTATGTGATGTTTGATCAAAATCAAACATCACGATTTGCGCGGTTTTAATTTATTCCCACGATTAAAAAGTTTTTGGTTCTTTTTTCAAAAAGAACGAAAAAAATCCTGATTTAAACTAACTTTAACTCCCCGATAAATCAAAATTTGAAACTAATACAAAAAAATAAAAAGGGCAGACTCGAAAATTCGGTCTGCCAAGCTTTTTACGCTAATTAAGCACGGTTTACTTTGCCTGAACGAAGGCAACGAGAGCAAACTGCAACAGTAACGGGAGTGCCGTTAACGATTGCCTTTACCTTTCTGATGTTGGGCTTCCAGGTTCTGTTTGTCTTGCGGTTAGAGTGAGAAACGTTCTGACCGAAAACAACGCCTTTTCCACAAACACTGCATTTTGCCATAATGACACCTCCTGATAAAGCGTTATGAAAACGCACAATTTACATAAATAGTTTACGAACAGTAGATATTATAGCATAGAACAAACAAAAAAGCAAGAGATTTTTGAAAAAAATTCTAATTTTATTTTATTTTTATGCTAAAATCTTGAAATTCGCTATATTCTGCGCACTCCGATAGAGATGATTCGATGCGAAGCAGTCGATTGTATTTGGCAATACGTTCACCGCGGCAGGGAGCACCTGCTTTTATGAATGGTGCGCCGGTAGCAACTGCGATATCGCAAAGGGTTGTGTCCTCGGTTTCGCCCGAACGATGCGAGAGAATGAAGCTGTATCCGTTTTCCTTTGCTATTCTTATTGTTTGAATTGTTTCGGTGAGTGTTCCTATCTGATTGGGCTTTATGAGAATTGAGTTTGCAATTCCCATTTCAATTCCGTCAGAAAAGCGCGCGGGATTTGTTACGAACAGATCGTCACCAACGAGCATTATTCTTTTTCCAAGGCGAGCAGTAAGCTCCTGCCAGCCCTCAAAATCGTCCTCGCCGAGTCCATCCTCTATTGAAATTATGGGGTATTTTTCAATAAGTCGTTCATAATATGAAATTAAATCCTCGGTAGTAAATTCCACCTTGCCCTTCAAGGTGCGATAAATTCCGCCGCCCTCGTCCCAAGCACTTGAAGCCACGTCCAGCGCGATTTTGACCTCGTCCGTGGTGTATGGAGTTCTGCCAATCGCCTCAACTATCATATCAAGAGCTTCCTCGTCATCGTGAAGGTCGGGGGCATAGCCGCCCTCGTCACCAACGTTTGCTGAAAGACCCTTTTCCTTCAAAATATTGCCGAGATTGTGATAAATCTCACTACCCATCTGAAGCGCCTGCGAAAAGCTTTTTGCACCGACGGGAAGTATCATAAATTCCTGAATTTCAATATTGTTTGATGAATGTGCTCCTCCGTTCAAAATATTGAACATTGGAATGGGCAATTTATATGAGGTAATGCCGCCAAGATAACGGTAAATGGGAACGTGATAATAGTTCGCGCTCGCTCTCGCACAGGCAAGGGAAACGGCAAGAATTGCGTTTGCACCGAGCTTGCCCTTGTTTTCCGTTCCGTCAAGCTCGCAAAGAAGCTTATCGATTTGCGCTTGATCGGTGGAATACGCGCCGTAAAGGGCGGGGGAAATCTTTTTGCAAACGTGCGCCACCGCCTCTTGAACACCGTAGCCGTGATAACGCTCCTTTTCCGCGTCGCGAAGCTCAAGAGCTTCATATTTGCCCGTCGATGCGCCCGACGGAGCACTTGCAACACCCACGGTGCCGTCATTTAATACAACGGTTGCCTCAACCGTCGGCTTTCCCCTTGAGTCGAGTATCTCCCTTGCGCAGCATCTATAAATTTGAGGTTTGTTGTTTATCATAGTTTTTCTCCTTTGATTTTGGTATGTAGAAAAAATAAAATTTATCGATTAGTTAGTTAAAGCAAAAAAGGTCGCTTTTGAAAAAGCATCGCGCGAACCCCCAAAGCTCATAAATATCGCTTCGGGGAACCCCGCACGCAAAACTTTAATCGCTTGGTGTGTTCGGACTCGACGTAAATTTTCGATAATTTGTTAAAAAACAAAAAGCGCACAGCAGTACAAAACTATTATGCGCCAAAAGTATTCTAAAAATACCATTATTTTGTTTTTGGGTTAAGCAAATTATATAGTTTGGGAAGAGCGGGGGAGAAATCGCAATACTTATCAAGGATTTTGCCGAAAAATCCGATAAGGATTGAGTTTAGAAATGCCGCGATTATCGTAATTGGACCGACGATATCCAAACGGAATTCACCGAGGAGCAGGAACATCAAAACAAAGGTAAGAAGGAGCATTGAAGCATCGAAGGCGAGCTTCATTTTGTTAACGTCAAATCCCTTTGCATCTGCCACCTCTTTAACGAAAATCTCGTAAGCGGCGGGGGGAATATAGGTTCTGAGCATCAGAGCGACGCCAAGCCCCGTGATGAGCATACCGAACGCGGCGCACAAAATTCTTCCGACTATTGATGCGGGCTGAATAAACCCGAGCGCGAAATTAATCAAATCAAACGCCGCTCCGTAAAAGAGAATATTGCAAATAGTTGCGATAAATTTTCCCTTGAATTTTCCAATCAAAATGCAGCAAAGCGCAAGCAAAAGACCCTGAATTATGTATTCGCAAACACCAACGCTCAAAAATCCGATTTTTCTGTTCATAATGAAGGCGGGGGCGATGATTGCCGAAAGACCGAACGCGCTTTTTGAAACAAAGCAGTTTCCTATGGCACTTAAAATGTTACCGATAACCCACGATACCTCGCCTAACTTTGTTATTTTTTTGTTCATATATTTGTATATTCCATTTCTATTTTATCTTCAATTGATGTAAGATTATAACATATTTCTATTTAAAAATCAATATTTTTTGACAAAAATGCTCAAAAATACTTGAAAACAACATAGAATTGTTTCTTGCTGCTTGCTCACAAGTATAGTGATTTCGGATTCCGTGATTAGTATTGGCAAATATGCATTTGCTTCTTGCAACTCTCTCGCAATCTACTGCGAGGCTGAGTCACAACCGGACGGATGGGATTCCAACCGGAACTCTTCAGATCGCCCTGTAGTTTGGGGATACAAAACCGAAAATTAAACAAAAATCAACGGCGTGGATTGCTCCGCGCCGTTTTACTTTGATTATTTTATTTTTTAAGCCGATTTTCAAGCGCCTCAAGCTCCGTATAAAGCTCATTTGGTACTCGCTCACCGACCTGCTCATAGAACGCTTTGATATTTTCAACGTCTTCAAGCCAAGATTTTGCATCTACCTCAAGAAGCTCCTTCACTGTGTCGAGAGTTACGTTCTTGAGTCCTTCTATGCAGATGTCTTCGGGGTGGGGGAGATAACCGATAGCACTTTCGCGTGCATCGATTTTTTCTTCGCAACGAGCCAAAATCCACATCAGCACGCGCATATTGTCGCCAAAGCCGGGCCAAAGGAAATTGCCCTCGCCGTCCGTTCTGAACCAGTTAACGTGGAAGATTTTCGGGGGATTGGGAATAATTTTGCCCATATTCAACCAGTGTTGCCAATAGTCACCCATATCGTAGCCGACGAAGGGGCGCATAGCCATCGGGTCGCGTCGAACCACACCAACAACACCCGAAGCCGCCGCGGTGGTTTCACTTGCCATTATAGAGCCGACGAACGCGCCGTTCTGCCAAGAGGTTGACTGATAAACGAGGGGCGCGGTTTTTGCACGTCTGCCACCAAAGATGATTGCAGAAATCGGAACACCCATTGGATTATTAAACTCCTCAGACAAGCAGGGACAGTTCGTCGCCTTTGCGGTGAAGCGGGAATTGGGGTGCGCACCGCAGGTCGATTTATCGTTTTTATCGTATTTTCTGTAGTCCCAAGGGCGACCCATCCAGTCGATTGCTTCTGTGGGCGGATTTTTGTCAAGTCCCTCCCACCAAACCGTGTTGTCCTTTGTATTGTGAACAACGTTCGTGAAAATCGTGTCCTTCAATGTGGTGTGGAGCGCGTTGGGATTGGTTTTTTCATTAGTTCCGGGCGCAACACCGAAAAATCCGTTTTCGGGATTAACCGCCCAAAGACGTCCGTCGTCACCCACGCGAAGCCAAGCAATATCGTCGCCTACGCAATGCACCTTGTAACCTTTTTTAGAGTAATATTCAGGTGGAATGAGCATTGCAAGATTTGTTTTTCCGCAAGCGGAGGGGAACGCGGCGCAAACGTATTTCGTTTCACCGTTAGGATATTCAACACCCAAGATGAGCATATGCTCCGCCATCCAATTCTCGTGTCTTCCAAGATATGATGCAATGCGAAGCGCAAAGCATTTTTTGCCTAACAAAACGTTTCCGCCGTAGCCCGAATTTACAGACCAAATAGTGTTTTCCTCGGGAAAGTGAACGATATATCTGTTTTCCTCATCCAACTGCGCGCGTGCGTGCAAGCCCTTTATGTAGTCGGGGCTATCACAGATTGCGTAGAGCACGTCAAAGCCGACACGTGTCATTATGAGCATATTGAGAACTACGTAAATCGAGTCGGTGAGTTCTATTCCGTATTTGGCAAATGGCGAACCGACGATACCCATTGAATAGGGAATAACGTACATAGTTTGACCCTTCATTGAGCCGCGATAGAGCTTCGTTAACTTTTCTTTGCACTCGTCGGGGGACATCCAGTTGTTGATATTTCCCGCGTCCTCTTTCGTGCGAGTGCAGATGAACGTTCTACCCTCAACACGCGCAACGTCATTTATTGCAGTTCTATGAAGATAGCAGCCGGGGAGCTTTTCTTGATTGAGCTTTATAATTTCGCCCGAGGCACACGCTTCCGTGCGCAAAGCTTCGGTCTGTTCCTCGCTTCCGTCTATCCAAACTATCTTGTCGGGCGCGCACATTTCTGCCATCTCGCCTATCCAAGAGAGTATATATTCGTTGTTAGTAGGTGAATTTTTGAGCATAATTTACCTCGTTTTATCCATTTTTGTTGTAATTTGATTAATTATATCACATTTTTGCTCTTTCTTCAATAGCAAAAGAAAATTTTGTGATTAGGTTTTCAAATTTTGATTTATCGGGGAGATAAAGTTAGTTGAGATTAGGATTTTTTCGTTCTTTTTGAAAAAAGAACCAAAAACTTTTTAAACGTTGGGTATTAATTAAATCCGCGCAAATTGTGTCAACGAGTTGACACTAATGATTTTTCTCGGTGTTGGCAGGCACCTCGAAAAATCCAAT
>JAFVRQ010000011.1 GCA_017504245.1 Clostridia bacterium
AGATTTTGCGAACGTGTGAGCAAAATCGTTATGTGTTGTTTTGTTTTACAAAGCAACACGATTTGCGCGAAGTTTTGCCGCGAAGCTCTACAAAAAGTTTTGCGGAGCTTTTTCAAAAGCGACCCCCATTTTGTTTTTAACTAACTTTTCTCCGCTAAATACCAATTTATCAACCAACACAAAAAGGACGCATTTGCGTCCTTTAAATATATCTTTTAGGATTATCGGTTTCACCAAGGAGATAGTCAACACTCGTATTGTAAAATCGAGCAAGCTTTATTAAAATTGTTGTGGGAATATCATTTTCACCTGTTTCGTATTTTGAGTAACCCGTTTGTGACATGCCAAGCATTTTTGCCACTTGTGTTTGATTCAAATCCTTATCCTCGCGCAAATCGCGTATTCTTTGATATTTCATATTTTTCTCCATAATTTTTTAATATATTATAATTTAATCTGTTTCAGGGTATTGACTTTTAATCTGAAATAGGTTAAAATGGCGATAGAAATCTTATTAAAGGAGAAAATAATATGATAAAAGTTATTAAATCAATTTTGTGCTTGTTTTGTTTTTTGGGCGCTGTTTTAGCAATTCCAATGGCTTTCTTGGTAAAACCGGGCTTCAGCATGTCGGGTAATTATTGGCCACTTTCTTTGTTTGCTATATTTTTAGGATTTCCGTTAACCTATTATTTTTGGCCTTTTAAAAATCATATGATAGGTGGTCGAAAACGCAATGATAAGGATGATGAAAAAAAGCCTTGGGAAACTGAAAAAAAGTATAAAGAAAGAATGGGCAAAAAAGGTGTTCTTAAAATTTGTGCTTCAGGAGCAGCTATAGTTTTCTTGCTTTTTCCATATATTTGGGGAGTGGAATATATTTCATTTTGCAATCACGAAGACAGGGTTGAAGTAAGCGAAGTTGCCTTTGTAGAAAAAGGTTGGAGTGAAACTCAGGAACAATATACTATTGATTTTACTGTGGATCTTGAAATTGATAAATTCGAGGCGTATGCGGTTGATATTCATGTTTTGGTTTACAAGGGAGAAGATTTTATAGGATGGCTGCCTGTTACTCTTGAAGGAAACGAATTTAGAGATGAGGATGGCTCCCAATATTCTGTATTTCCTGCGAATGAAAAGCATACGATGAAATTCAGCTTTTTAGGATGGAGAAATTTGGAAACTGCTGATCCACTTTTTAAAGAGCTTTATTATGGTAATATCAAGGATTATACCTTTGTAACAAAGCTTGTAGGCGTTGGATTTATTGATGGAACCGACGTAGGATTTATGTATATGGATTTTATGGACTATACATACAATACGGATGGCGAAATTCAGTATGATGATTACTACCTTCAAAAGAAGGGTTATTGGTGGAAATAATTATTTTGTAATACAAAAAAGGACGCGGTGCGTCCTTTTTTTGCGAATAGATTGTGATTTATAGGTTGTGCGAACATAGTGCGCGATAGTGTCGGTGTTTTGTTTATTAAAACCCATTTGTATGTCCTGAAAATCTCCAAAAAATTTTTCGAATAAGCTCAATTGGGATGGCGAGGGCGGCACAAGCGAGGGTGAATAGAAGTTCATTTTGGGTGAGAGGTGTAGCGCGGAGCGCTGTTCCACCAAAGTAGATGAATGATACTTGAATGGCAAGTATTAAAATCATTATGAGTATGAACGTTGGGTTTTTAGTTATTCCACTAAAAAGATTTAATCTGTCCGTGCGCGAGTTGATGCACTGCATAACGCCTAAGAAGATGAAAAGTCCGAAAAAGGCGGAGAGGAGAACAAGGTCGTTTTTGTTTTCTCTAAAATGCGACGTAAATATGGGCAATTTGAGAAAACAAATCGATAAAAGCGCGGAAAAAGTGCCCGAAATAAGTATCTGGTGTATCATATAATTATTTAAAATCGGCTCGTCGCGGCGTTTGGGTTTTTCCCTCATAATGCGCTTATGCGGTGCTTCGCCTGCAAATGCTAAACCGCCAAGAGTGTCCATTATCATATTAACCCAGAGCATTTGTGACACGGTTATTGGGGTTTCAAAGCCGAAAAATGGAGCTATCATACAAACAAGTGCCGAAGAAAAATTCATAGTAAGCTGAAAAACGAGGAATTTTCTTATGCTTTTGAATATATTTCTGCCGTAAAGCACCGCTTTTACTATGGATGCGAGATTGTTATCAAGAATGATAACGTCACCCGCCTCCTTTGCTACGTCCGAGCCGTTTCCCATAGCAAATCCGACGTCGGCAAGTCGTAGTGCGGGCGCATCGTTTATGCCGTCACCCGTCATACCGACAACCAAGTCCTTGCTTTGAGCAAGACGGACAAGGCGGCTCTTATCCTGCGGAAGTGCGCGGGCAAGCACGGCAAGGTGGGGAAGGGCGCGAGTTAATTCCTCGTCGCTCATTTTTTCTATATCCTTGTGCTCTAAGCAGAGATTTCGCTTTGAATTTACAATCCCCGTTTGCTCGGCGATGCTTTTGGCAGTCAAAATCCCATCGCCCGTTATCATAACGACGTCAATTCCTGCGCTTTTGAGGGCTTCGACGGATTGCCTTGCCTCGCGGCGCGGAGGATCGGAGATGACTACGGCACAGGTGAATTTATTGTTTTCAAGCATTGCAAGAACACGCTTGCCCTCGCTTTGCTCCTTCCGTATGGCGCGTTCAACGGCGAAAATGTCTGCGTTTTCTGTGAGGGGAAGGAGCACCTCGGGCGCTCCCTTGAGGTAGGACGAGCCATCAAAATTTGCTATTGAATATTTGATTTTGCTGTCAAAGGGAGTTTTTTGAACGGCTTTTGAGTAGTCGGGAGTAAAGAAACGTTTTATCGAATCGAGCAGGGCGCGTTCGGTTGCGTTGCCTCCGCTTGCGCGACGGTTGGTAATTCTTGCAGAGGTGTTATAAGAGGCATTTTTGCAAAACGAGAGAAAAGCATCGGGATAATTTTCGCGCAAATGCTTAATGCCGTTTGCTTTGGTGCCGTCAGGGAGAATAAAGCCATCGACGCTCATCTGTCCTCGTGTTAACGTGCCCGTTTTGTCGGTGAAAAGAATATTCATACTGCCCGCCGCTTCAATTCCCGCGCTCTTGCGAACGAGGACCATATCGTTAAGCATTTTTTTGACGTTTGAGGAGAGAACAACCGCTATCATCATAGGCAGACCCTCGGGAACTGCCATAATTACTACTGTGAGCCCGAGGGTGACGGCGTGGATAAGCTCGGATATTACGAATTTTGGGTCGGTGATTTTTGAAATTATGACCTCGCGAATGAAGTCGCTTTCGATAAAGACCGCGGAAAACAAGGAAAGCAGAGCAATTATAGCTGCCGCACCGTAACCGAGCGCGCTTATTTGCTTTGCGAGCTTTGAAAGGCGGATTTTGAGCGGTGTGTCACGCGTTTCGCTTTGCAATTCCTGAACTATTCCGCCGAGAAAGGTGTTATCTCCGACCCTGCAAGCAAGTATCTCGCCCTCCCCAGAGGAAACGAGGCAACCGCGCAGGCAGGCGCTTTCGGAATTTGGGGAGAGCTCGTCGGCTTTTATGCTCTTAGGCGAAACGCTTGATTTGAAAAGAATTTTTTTGTGTGCCTCGCGGCTCTCGCCCGTCATCGCGGATTGGTCGAGCGAAAGCGCGCCCGAAATCAACACTCCGTCGGCGCTTATTTTCTCGCCCGCACTCACGAAAAGGATGTCGCCAACAACGATTTCGTCGGAATTAATACTCACTAATTCTCCGTTTCTCCACACACGGCACTTTTGCATCTCGCTTGCGTTGATTTTTTCAAAGGCGGAATGTGACGAATGCTCGGAAAATGTTGAAATCGTGGTTGCAAGAAGTATTGCTATTACTATTCCGCCCGTTTCAAACCAATCTATATCGTGCAGGGTGAAGGCGATATTCACCGCAAGGGAAATCAGCAGAACGCGAATGACCGGGTCACCCATATTTTCAATAAATAAACGGAAAAAGCCCTTACCTTTTTTCTTCGTCATTTTGTTTGAGCCGTGCGCCCTTCGGGAAGTGAGCACATCCTCGTTACTTAAGCCCTTTTTTGCTTGGTTGTCCATCTTTTTTCTCCTGAATGCGTTTTTTCTAAATTATATGCTCGATTTTTACGAAATAGAAGTTGACGGACGGTGGGAAGTGTGGTAAAATGGAAGTTAGTTAAGTACCGATTTTCGCTTTTTGAAAAAAGCTCGCAAAAACTTTTATCAGTGGGTTAGTGCAGAGTCTACGTAAATTTTCGATAATTCGCAAACGAATTATCGGTTTTGAAAGTCCAACACCGCCCTTATGTACAAGTACAACGGTAGGTATTGTATTTTCAAAACTACGAAAACCACTATTTACATAGTGTTTTTCTAAAATTTACTTTGGTTGTGCGTAGCCGTAGGGGAAGATATTATCCTCCTATGAAAAAATAAAATTAGTTTGAATAAAATGCCCTCTCCGTATGAATCCGCCTTCGGCGCATTCTGCCACCTCTCCCAAAGTGAGAGGCTTGGGTTTGCGCATATTCGCTAACTTAAAGGCTCGCCCTCAGGGTAGCGAAGCGGCACGAGGGTATGAAACTCAAACTAACTTTCTTCGTACATCACCATTTTGATAATCACACGGTTACGCAATTATTAGCAAATCACCGATTTTTAAGGCGCCTGTTAAAATACCTTAAAAATCGTTATGTATTGTTTTGCTTCAAAATTATACCCAACCATCGAGCAAACCACCGTTTTTGCTCGCAAAATGAGGTTGTAAAACCTCAAGGTGTGTTTGCAGGGCGCACCACTATTTGTTCGCACCAATAAAACGTGCGGCGGGACACGATTTGCGCGGTTCCATTCATAATCCACTTATAAAAAGTTTTTTGCTTCTTTTTTTTAAAAAAGAAGGTTTTGTATAACAAATTTTAGAAAGGGAGGTGTAATCTATGCTCAAAATCGGGAATGCGAAATTGAAAAACGGAATAATGCTGGCTCCGATGGCGGGGGCAACGGATTATGCTTTTCGTAAGGTTTGCAGGCATTTTGGCGCGGAATACTTAGTTTCTGAGATGGTTTGCGCGAAGGCGCTTTGCTATGAGCAAAAAATAAAAAAGAGTCTTTCGGCTTCGCCCTCTAAAACGGCACCGCTTGCTGCCATAGGAGATAGCGAATTGCCAATGGCTATTCAGATTTTCGGCTCTGAGCCCGAATTTATGGCTGAGGCGGCGCGAATGATTGCGGAAAACAGCTATCGCGGTACGACGAGCAAATTTGCTCCCACCGCGATTGACATAAATATGGGTTGTCCCGTTAACAAGGTCGTTTCAAACGGTGAGGGCTCGGCGCTTCTCAAAAATCCCGAATTGGCGGGAAGAATTGTTGAAGCGGTGGTTAAGGCTGTTGATCTTCCCGTAACGGTGAAAATACGCACGGGCTGGGATGCAAATTCCATAAACTGCGTTGAAATGGCAAGGCGGCTTGAGGCGGCGGGTGCGTCCCTCATCTGTGTTCACGGAAGAACGCGCGAGCAGCAATATGCTCCCTTTGCAGATTGGACACAAATTGCGCGCGTTAAGGAGGCGGTGAGCATTCCGGTTATCGGTAACGGTGATATTTTCGAGCCGCTTGACGCTTTAAAAATGCTTCAGGAGACGGGTTGTGACGGTGTTATGATAGGTCGCGGCGCGCTTGGAAATCCTTGGATTTTTGAGAATACCGTTAATCTTTTTGAGGGCAGGGAGCAAAGAGAAATTTACGTTAACGAGGTGGTTGACGTTGCTCTTTGGCATCTTCATTTGATGATTGAAAGCAAGGGTGAGCGCGCGGGAATTGCCGAGAGCAGAAAGCATCTTGGATGGTATATGAAGGGTATTCGCGGTGCCTCTGAGCTTCGCAATCGCATAAACTCTGCGGAAAATCTTTCTGAGCTTGAGAAAATTTTGAACACGTTAAAGCAATAATTTACAAATAGTTTACTTATTTTGCTTAAATTTGTGATATAATGAATTTCAAATAAAGAAGAGGTGGAGTTTATGAAAAGAATATTATCATTTTTGCTCTTATTATCGTTATGTCTTGTGTTATTTCCAGGCTGCTCTTTTTTATCCGAGGAGTTAAAGCTTTGCAATGTGAATTTCTATGTTGACGGTGAAATTTATACCACGAAAACAGTTGCTTTGGGGCAGACTGTTGGTATGCCTAAGAATCCTGAGAAGGAGAACTGTGTTTTTGTCGGTTGGTACGCAAGCGGTTTGATTTCTCAGAGCGTTTATGATTTCTCATCCAAGGTGCTAACTGATTTGAATTTATATGCTTCCTTTGCTCCTGATACCTTGAAGGTGGGCAATTATATTGCTCAAAATACCTTGAAAAGCACGGTTAAGATAATTGCAAAATCCTATAATGTGTACCCCGGAAGCGTAGTTGAATCCAAATCCGCTACCTCGCAGGGCTCGGGGGTTATTATCGATATTTCCGGTGGCTATTGCTACGTTTTGACGAATGCTCACGTGGTGGAGAAGCGCGAGGATTATTCAAAGCTTCAGATCTTTGTTGAAGATGCCTTTGGGAATTCTTATGAAGCTTCGATATATAAGAATTCAAGCAAGAGCACAAGCGCATTCAGCAAGGATTTTGATCTTGCTCTGCTTTGCTTTAAGCTTCCTGAGGAATATTCCTTTTCTGAGATTGTGTTAGGCGAGGATCCGAAGGTCGATGATTGCGTTGTTTCTATTGGAAATCCCGATGCGCTTATTAACGTGGTTACATACGGAAACGTTCTCGTTTATCAGCAGGTTAAGGGTGAAGAGGGAAGTGCCGCAGATTTGATTGACTTTGACGTTATTATTCATAACACCCCCATTGATCACGGTTCGAGCGGCGGAGCACTCGTTGATATTTATGGGAAGCTTGTCGGCTTGAATTTTGCGGGATATGAAAGCAAAGCATACGGCTGCGCTATTCCCGTTTCAAAAATAAGAGATTTCTTGACTGTTTACGTTTATTAGCTTTTTTACGGCTGCTCTTTTTGGGCAGCCGTTTTGTGATGAGTGCTTCAAATTTTGATTTAGTGGGGAGATAAAGTTAGTTAAAATTAGGGTTTTTTCGTTCTTTTTGAAAAAAGACCCGTGAACCCCCAAAGCTCATAAATGTCGCTTCGGGGAACCCCTGGCACCAAAAACTTTTCAAACGTTGGGTATTAATTAAATCCGCGCAAATTGTGTCAACGAGTTGACACTAATGATTTTTCTCGGTGTTGGCAGGCACTTCGAAAAATCCAATTTGCTACTATCCAACGAAGCCATTTCATTATCAAACGGCTATAGATTAACAAAGTAAATTTTAGAAAAACACTATGCAAATAGTGGTTTTCGTAGTTTTGAAAGTCTAATCCTGACCGTTGTACTTG
>JAFVRQ010000012.1 GCA_017504245.1 Clostridia bacterium
ACTTCGCGCAAATACGCCACGCGTAAAATTGGGCGGTTAAGTAAAATTTGAGTGGCGTGCCAATCAAATTACTTGCCGTCTTACGACGTCATTTTGCGAGCAAAAACGTAATTTGAGCTATATTTTGCAAAACTTTGGTGCTTCACTGCCCAACGCAAACGTTTTTATTGCGCGAGCGCAACAAAAACCGCGCTTTGCTACTTTGCACATAGAATTTTTGATAGCGATATGGTTTTATATGGATAATAGTTAGTTTGTGTTTGTGCGCCCGTCCCCCCGACGACCCGCAAATCCGCACAAGCTCCGTAGGAGTCGGACTCCCCGACGACCCGCAAATTTGCACGGAGTTTTGCCGCGAAGCTGATTAAAGTTTTTGGTTCTTTTTTCAAAAAGAACATAAATCCTTATCTCAACTAACTATTCAGCCAACTATTTTATAAAAAAAATCATAATATTGCAAAAAAACTCTTGCAAAATGAGAAAAAATGTTATATAATAGGGTGTAAAACTATGCACAATGCATTTTTGGAGGTAAATTATTATGATTATGGCTGGCGATTTCAGAAACGGTGTAACCTTTGATATGGGTGACGGCACGGTTTGGCAGGTTGTTGAATTTCAGCACGTTAAACCCGGCAAGGGCGCTGCTTTCGTTAGAACGAAGATGAAAAACGTCATCACAGGCGGTGTTGTTGAAAGATCCTTCAACCCTACCGACAAATTTGAGAACGCTCATATCGACAGAAAGGATATGCAGTATTCTTACACAGACGGTGATCTTTACTACTTTATGGATATGGAAACATATGATATGCTTCCCCTTAACGCTGATAAGCTTGGCGAAAACTTTAAGTTCGTTAAGGAAGAAATGATGGTTAAGATCATCTCCTATAAGGGCAACGTATTCAGCGTTGAGCCCCCCACGTTCGTTGAGCTTGCAGTTGCTCAGACAGACCCCGGCTTTGCAGGTAACACAGCAACGAACACACTCAAGCCCGCAACTCTTGAAACAGGCGCGGTAATCAAGGTTCCGCTCTTCATCAACGAGGGTGAGGTTCTTAAGATTGATACAAGAACGGGCGAATATCTCTCTCGTGCTTAATTAACTGAAAAAAGAGTAAATTTGATTAGCTATTTGGCGAAAGGAGAAAATTATGACACTTTACGAAAAGGCTGCTTATTTGCGCGGACTTGCTGACGGCGTTGATCTTGATAAGACAACTCCCGAGGGTAAGATTCTTGCGGCTCTTCTTGACCTTGTAACAGATATTGCTGACGAGGTTGAGGCAATTAACGAGGATATTGCCGACCTCCAGGATTACGTTGAGGAAATCGACGAGGACCTTGAGGACGTTGAGGACTTCCTTGACGAGGAATGCGACGGCGATTGCGCTACTTGCGATTGCGAGGGCGACTGCGACGATTGCGAATTCGGTGACTACGACCTTGAATGCGACTGCGATTGTGACGACGATGATTGCGACTGCGATTGCGACGATATGTTCTTCGAGGTTGAATGCCCCTCTTGCGGCGAGGTAGTTTGCTTTGACGAAACTATCGACCCTGAAAATCTTGCGTGCCCCGCTTGTGGCGAAAAGTTCACTTGCGAATTCGTTGAAGAGGACGAGGAAGAGGACGCAGAATAATATTGTCCGCGAAAGCGAACGGTTAAATTAAACTCTAATCGGAGAAATCTTTGCGGATTTCTCCGATTTTTGCCCAAAGGAATAAAAAATTATGAAACTGATGTTTGCCTCCGATATTCACGGAGATATTGCCCGTGCTAAGCAGGTTTTTGAAATCTATGAGCGCGAGGGCGCGCAAAAGCTTATTCTTCTTGGCGATTTGCTGTATTTCGGGCCGAGAAATACCTTGACCGACGGCTATAATCCACAAGCGGTTATTAAGCTTTTGAATGAAAACAAAGAAAAATTGCTCTGCGTTCGCGGAAATTGTGACGCGGAGGTCGATCAGATGGTGCTCGATTTTCCTATAATGGCGGATTATGCCTATCTCTCTATCGACGGCATTTCAATGATGCTCACCCACGGGCATAAAATCAATAAGGAAAACTCAAATTTGCAAAAAGGAGAGCTTCTTGTTCACGGACATACGCATATTTTGTGTATAGAAGAATTTGGAGAGGGAAATATATATATAAACCCCGGCTCCACTACCTACCCAAAGGAAAATAACCCTCCCTCCTATATGATTTATGAAAACGGTGCGTTTGAAATAAAGCATCTCGATAGCGGTGAGGTTATTATAAAGTTAGTTAAGTAAGAAGGGTCGCTTTT
This sequence comes from Clostridia bacterium, assembly GCA_017504245.1. GTDB lineage: Bacteria > Bacillota > Clostridia > Oscillospirales > CAG-272 > RGIG4608. The sequence goes on from JAFVRQ010000012.1 coordinate 2,298, forward strand.
GAAAAAGCTCCGCAAAACTTTTAATCAGCTTCGCGGTAAAACTTCGCGCAAATCGTATTGTTTGATTGTAATCAAACAATACATAACGATTTTGCTCATATATTCGCAAAATCTGTGATTTGCTAATGAGTGCGTAGCCGTGTGGTTGTCAAAATGCTGATGTGTGGATAAATATTAGTTTGTATTTCAACCCCTCTCACCGCTTACGCGGAGTTCTCCCGAGGGGCGAGCCTTTTAGTTACCGAATTGCCGCGAGCCAATGCCTCTCACTTTGGGAGAGGTGGCTGCCCAAAGGCAGACGGAGAGGGCATTTTATTCAAACTAATTTCATTTTTCATGAGAGGATAATATCCTCCCCTACGGCTACGCACAACCAAAGTAAATTTTAGAAAATCACTATGCAAATAGTGGTTTTCGTAGTACGAATAATAAAATGTCCGTCGAAAATTCATTTTCGTAAGGATATTTTGTTGTTCGTACCGATAATTCGTTTGCGAATTATCGAAAATTTACGTCAAATCTGCACACACCAAGCGATAAAAGTTTTTTGCCTACTTTTTTTCAAAAAAGTAGGAGCCCAAGCGGCTTGAGCGGTTGATGTTTAAACTAACTTTTTTTACAAACAATAGAAAGGAACTAAAAAAATATGGCACACATTATTCAGAACGTTGAAGAATTTGATAATCTTTTAAAGGGGGAGAAGCCCGTGCTTGTTGACTTTTTTGCGACATGGTGCGGTCCTTGCAGAATGTTCGCTCCCACGTTTGACGAATTTGCAGGAGAACACGGCGAGGTTGAATGCGTAAAGGTTGACGTTGACATTTGCGGAGAAATTGCAAAGAGATACGGAATAATGAGCATTCCCACGATCATTCTTTTCAAGAATGGCGAGCCCACGAAAAAGAACGTTGGTACGCTTGACCTTGAGGAGCTTGAGGATTTTGCTCTTTAATCTCAGGAGGGATATTATGAAGGTTGTATTGATAAGTATAGCTGTTTTGCTTGCCGTTATTCTTTTGGCGGTTGGCGGCTTTAAGCTTTATGACTACATCGGCGCGGCAGAGTTTTATAACAATTCCGAAAAGGTTTTTAAAACTCCCGGTGTGAACGATTCAAATTTCGTTCCCCAGGGTATGACCTATGATGAAGGAAGCAATACGTTTTTCTTCACAGGATACATGGGCAAGCCCATTCTCGGCAAGCTCGGTGACGATGTTGCTTCAAGAGTTTACTTTATGGACGGCGACGGAAGCGTTGGCTACGCTTCTCTTTGTATGGCTAACGGTGAACCTTATACCGACCACACGGGCGGCGTTGAGGTTTTTGACAAATACGTTTACGTTACGGGCGAGGATTCGCACGGACTTGACGTTTTTCTTCTCTCCGATATTCTTGACGGAGGAAAAGCAGTAATGCAGGGAACTGTTAAGACGTATAACTCTCCCGCTCATTGCTACACCTTTGACGGTGGAAACGGCAAGAGATACATACTTGCGGGCTCTTATCACAAGGACGAAACGGTTTATTTGACTCCCGAGCACGAGAAAATTGCTATTCCCAGAACAGATGAAAAGAATCCGTCCGTAATGACAGTTTTCGAGCTTGACGCAAATGCAGAATTCGGAGTTTTGCCCGATCCCGTTGCCATCATTTCCGCAAGAGAGATGATTCAGGGCATTTGTATGACTCCCGAGGGACAGCTCGTTGTTTCTTCCTCTTGGGGACTTGCAACTTCAAACCTATATTTCTATGATATGGCGGACTTTACCCTTGTGGAGAATTATAATTACGCAGGTCAGATTGCTTACGGTGACCTTGAGGACGTGAATGCGGAAAAGACATATGAGGACTTTAATTTTACCGTTCCTTGCTACGTTATCGATTCTCACGACCCCGAAAAAACGGTTGTTGCGCCTCCTATGAGTGAGGAGCTCGTTTGCCGCGACGGTATGATCATCGTATTCTGTGAATCGGCTTGTAACAAGTATATGTTTGGCAAGCTCACAACGGGCTTTAATACATACGGATATAAGTATAAATAATTGAAAATTAAACAAAAATCCCGTGCTCGTCACGGGATTTTTGCTTTGTATGGGGGAGAAGAAGTTAGATTAAATTAGGATTTTTTCGTTCTTTTTGAAAAAAGACCCGTGAACCCCCAAAGCTCATAAATGTCGCTTCGGGGAACCCCCGGCACCAAAAACTTTTTAAACGTGGGAGTGTATTTGAACCGCGCAAATCGTGTCCCGCCGCACGTTTTATTGGTGCGAACAAATAGTGGTGCGCCCTGCAAACACACTTTGAGGTTTTACAACCTCATTTTGCGAGCAAAAACGGTGGTTTGCTCGATGG
>JAFVRQ010000013.1 GCA_017504245.1 Clostridia bacterium
AAAATGTAAAGGGGCTGTCTCATTTATTGCAGAGCAAAAGCCACTGAAATAAAAAGAGAAAAATGCATTGATTTTTAAGTGTAAATTTCTTATAATGTTGAAAATCGCCAATGAAAATTGGCGATTTTCTGCATTTTTATGTGGTTTTTTAGCCGCGAATTCGCTCTCTGCCGTACCTTTGTACGCCTACGAGAACGAATTCACGACTTCTGCATCTAACTGAGACAGCCCCTTTACATTTTATTTAGCTGATTTGTGTACCCCGTCTGCGAAATAAACATCCGTGATTACAAATTCAAACATAATCGAATCGCTTGTAGCTATTTTTTCAGCCAGTATCGAGGAATCTGCTTCGAGTGTAAACTCGTATGTCCAGTCAAGCGTGCTGCCATACATTACAGATTCATTATATATGAACGTTCCTTCATAAAGAAGATTTTCGTTCATATCGTATATAAGTAAACGGCCTTCGATCTTCTTTATATCAATATCGCAACCGTTGTTGACATACGCCTCTATCGTCATATCTAACGTATTACCGGTAATTGTGCCTGTCAAAAATTCCGTGGCTCCGATATAAACGTTTGAAATATCATACTTTTCATTATTATTTTTAATTGTCGTAGCAATAAAAGAAGCAACAATAACCAAAATAATAGCCGCGATTACAATGAGGGATCTTTTTCTTTTGTTTGAGGATTCAACCTGTATTCTTCGTTCCTCGGCCTCTTTTTGTCTATAATAATCTTCGTTTATCTTTTTAACTCTTGCATCATCCTCTTCTTTTTTCTTTCGGCGTTCTTCCTGCAATTTTTGATATTCTTCTTCGTTTGCCCTCTTTCTCTTTTCTTTGTCTTCTTTAGCTTTTATAATGGCACTTTCGTGTTGTTGATAATATGAGCTCTGCTTATTAAATTTGTTTTCTTTGTACCAGTTTAAAGTTATATAATCGCTCGGATCAATTAACCTTTTAAAACCTTGTTCGTATCGCTTAACGGGTTCGTTTGTTACGTTAACTATATCGTTACCAAATATAGTTTCGTTTGTGCCATCCATATATTCAATAAACACCTTAGAAATTTCAACTCTTGTTATCACCGAGCTTTTCCAAAGATTTCCAAAGCAAGCTTCGGCAATATGGCCGGGATCTACCGGTCCAACGAGTTTTCCCGAAAGCACACTTTTATTAGCTGTGTCGATAACAACGTCATCAACTTGATTGTAGGGAACGTATGTAAAGGTTATGTACTTTATGGTTTTATCAGAAGCGTTATAGAAACACGTCATTACTCCCGTATATTCGCCAAGAAATTTTTCATAACTTTTCCAGCTGCCGTCAAGGTCGGCGTGCCCCCACCAGCTGCCGATCAATTCAATCGAGCTCATATTGTTTCTCCTTTTTTTAACAGAATAATTAACCCTTTAGAGCTATAATTGTATTATAGCACACAAAAACCCCGAAGTCAACCCATTTGGGTTAACTTTTTTAACTCAGATGAGGTAATATTACAATATGCAAAGATAATATTTTGTATTTGGGAGGGTATATGAGCATAGGCGAAGCGGTTAAAAAGAGAATTCTTGAGCTTTGTGATGAGAGAAATATTACAATTAACAAACTTTCTACTATTTGTGGAATCACACAGTCAACCTTGAATAATATCATACATAGAGAAGGAAGTAAACCAACAATTTCAACAATCAAAAAAATATGTGATGGATTAGAAATAACCTTAATAGAGTTTTTCACTTCAAAGATATTTGATGATTTGGAACAAGAAATCAAATAAAAACCGTCAGGAAATTCGCTCCTGACGGTTGTTTTTGTTTTTACTTAAAATAAACACCCTGTTTAAGTGCCTCAAGCATAATAATCGCGCTTGAAGCATTTGTTGCAAGGGGAATTTTCTGCACGTCGCAAAGACGAAGAAGCGCGGAAACGTCGGGCTCGTGGGGCTGAGCGGTGAGGGGATCGCGCAAGAAAATGATGAGGTCGAGCTCACCGTTTGCAAGCATCGCGCCGATCTGCTGGTCGCCGCCGAGAGGACCCGATTTCATTCTATGTATGCAAAGTCCCGTTTCACCCATAATAAGCGTACCCGTAGTACCCGTTGCATAAAGATTGTGAGCGGCAAGCACGTCCTTGTAGGCCTTTGCAAGCTCAATAATTGCGTCCTTTTTCTTGTCGTGTGCAATAAGTGCTATTTTCATATTTTTTCTCCTTTTTAAAGTTACAAAGATAAGAATTATGTTCTTTTTGAAAAAAGAACCAAAAACTTTTTATGGCTTTTTAAATGAATTTCCGCGCAAATTGTGTCAACGAATTGACACAGATGATTTTCCTCGTCGCCTCGGAAAAGCCAATTTGCTACTAAAAGCGTAGCCATATCGCCATCAAAACGGCTGCGTACAGGCTCGTAGGGATTGGCGTCCACGACGACCTGCCTCAACATAAACTCATTTTGTTTTCGGAAGCATAATATCCTCCCCTACGGCTGCGCAAAACCAAAGTAAATTTTAGAAAATCACTATGTAAATAGTGGTTTTCGTAGTTTTGGAAGTGCGGTACCAGCCGTCGTGCTCGCGCGTAAGAATGGTATCGTGCTTTCAAAACCGATAATTCGTTTGCGAATTATCGAAAATTTACGCAGAACCTAATCACACCAAGCGATTGTTTTGACCCACTTTTTCAAAAGTGGGCGCCCAAGCGGCGCAAGCGGTTGATATTTAAACTATCTATTCGACAAATCAAAATTTGAAATTACAATTTAAACGTATAAGGCAAAAGCTCGCCGAGTGTGGTTTCTTCAAAGTCGCCCTCAGGACTTGTCACCAAAATCACCTTGAAATCGGGCGAGCAAAATTCACTCATTACCTGGCGGCAAACGCCGCAGGGAACGGTAACACCCGTGATTTCACCCTTGTGACCGCCAACGATAGCGATCGCCTCAAACTCGCGCTCGCCTGCGTGAACGGCGGTGAAAATTGCGTTTCTCTCCGCGCAAATTGTTGGGGTGTAGGATGCATTTTCAATGTTCGCGCCCGTGTAAACCTTGCCGTCCTTTGTGAGCAAAGCCGCCCCCACCGTAAAACTTGAATAGGGCGAATATGATTTTTTCATCGCCTCAATCGCCGCCAAAGCAAGAGAGCGAGAGGTCGTTTTGTTTTCTGTCATTTTATTTCTCCTTGAAAGCTACAAGAATAAAACCTTCTTTTTTTGAAAAAAAGAAGCAAAAAACTTTCAATCGTGTTGGTATAAACAAATCCCGCGCAAATTGTGTCAATGAATTGACACTAATGATTTTTCTCACATATTCGAAAAATCCAATTTGCTACTAATGTCATAGACATTTTGTTATCAAAACGGCTATACACAGTCAAGTAAATTTTAGAAAGTCACTCTGTAAAGAGGGATTTACGAAGAGTCTGCAAAAACTTGCGCGAGTGTTTTGACCCACTTTTTTCAAAAGTGGGCGCTCGCCGCGTAGGCGATCTCAACATAAACTAACTATATCATACTCCTACCCGGGCACTCGAAATCAACGTCGAGATACTCCGCAACGGTAGCGGCAATATCGGCATAAGTTGTGCGTGTACCGAGATTAGCGGGCTCAATATTCTTTCCGTACATAATGCAGGGAATATACTCGCGCGTGTGGTCGGTGTGACTGTCACCGGGGTCGCAGCCGTGGTCGGCGGTGATGATGAGAATGTCGTCATCGTGCATACCCTCAACGAAAGAGGGCAACCATCTGTCAAACTCCGCAAACGCGTTTGCGTAGCCGTCAATATCCTGTCGGTGACCGTAAAGCATATCAAAATCAACGAGATTGATAAAGCAAAGTCCCTCAAAATCGTGGTCGAGCGCATCAAGAGAGAGGTCCATACCCTCCTTATTGGAGTGCGTGAAGGTCTTGTATGTCACGCCGCGACCCGCAAAAATATCGTAAATTTTTCCAATCGCGTAAACGGTTTTGCCCTGCTCAACGATCGCGTCAAGGACTGTCTTTCCGTAGGGCTCAAGCGAGAAATCGTGGCGATTTGCCGTTCTCTTGAAGGGATGCTCCCCCGTGAAGGGACGCGCAATAACGCGGCCGACACCGTGCTGACCCTGAAGGATTTCACGCGCAATGCGGCAATATTCATAGAGCTGCTCAACGGGAACGATGTCCTCGTGCGCGGCAATCTGGAAAACGGAGTCCGCGCTCGTGTAAACTATGAGGTCTCCCGAGCGAATATGCTCGTTTCCGTAGTCGCGAATAACGTCCGTGCCCGAATATGGCTTGTTGCAAAGCACCTTTCTGCCAGTTCTTTCAGTAAATTTTTCAAGGACGGATTTTGGGAAGCCGTCGGGATAGGTGGGGAGCGCAACCTCGCTCACAATACCCGCAATTTCCCAGTGACCGATGGTGGTATCCTTGCCCATTGAACGCTCGGCAATTCGAGCAACGCGGGCGGTGGGATTGTCAACCGTGCCAAGGAAATCAAGGCCGTCGATGTTGCCAATACCCATCTTGCGAAGATTTTCGCAAGAAAATTTATCCGATTTTGAAATTCTCTTAATAGTGTGGCAATCCGCATCACCGAAAAGGGAGCAGTCGGGCATCTGACCCGCCCCACACGAATCGAGAACAATTAAAAATACTCTTTTTTTCATTTAGTTTCCTTTCAAATTTTGATTTATTGGGATAGTTACAAAGAAAAGGAATGTCACTTTTTTCGAGAAAAAAGCCCCGTGAACCCCCAAAGCTCATAAATGTCGCTTCGGGGAACCCCTGACACCAAAAAAGCTTTAAAACGCTACGCCCAGTAGCCATATAATTTGTTCTAAGTCCACAAACTCCGCGCAAATCGCGCGCCTTCACTTCTGACGCGCTTGGCGCAAACGTTTTTATTGCGCAGGCGCAACAAAAACCGCGCTTTGCTACTCTGCACATAGAGTTTTTGATAGCAAAATGGCTACGCTTTTAGTAGCAAATCACAGATTTTCGAGCCGCCTGTTAAAATGGCGAGAAAATCGTTATGTATTGTTTGATTTCAATCAAACAATACGATTTGCGCGAAATCTTGCCGCGAAGCTACATAAAAGTTTTGCGGAGCTTTTTCAAAAGCGACCCTTTTTTACTCAACTAACTATTCGATAAATCCCAATTTATTGTGATGTAGGGGTTATAGGGGGGATTTCCTTAAAATTCCCCCTAAAATTCTTTACATACTATCCAGCTTAACCGCCGTTTCGAGAGCCAAGGTCATCATATCGGTAAAGGAGTTCTGTCTTTCCTCAGCCGTGCAGCCGGTATGCTCAATGAGGTTGTCAGAGATTGTGCAGATCGCGAGCGCGCGCTTGCCGTAGCGAGCCGCGTTCATATAGAGAGCCGCAGCTTCCATTTCAACTGCCATAACGCCCATCTTTTCGCCCCATTCACAGTCGGGGAGCGCACCGTTTTCACGGAGAGGCGCATCGCGATAGAAGGTATCTGATGACAAAATATTACCAACCTTGTATTTGAGCTTCAATTCTTCAGCGGTTTCAACACACGCTCTGAGCATTGTGAAGTCGCAGATTGGCGCGTATGTGCCGGGAAGATTAAAATTGCACGCGAAATTGGAGTTCGTGCAAGCGCCCATACCCATAACGATGTCGCGGAGCTGAATATCGTTTGTGAGAGCACCGGCAGAGCCGATTCTCATAATGTTTTCAACACCGAAGAAGTTGTAAAGCTCAAATGAGTAAATACCGATAGAGGGCATACCCATACCGCTTGCCATAACGGACACCTTAACTCCCTTGTATGTGCCTGTGTATCCCTGAACACCGCGAACGTTGTTAACGAGCACGGGATTTTCAAGAAAGGTTTCTGCTATAAATTTTGCGCGAAGAGGGTCGCCGGGCATAAGCACGGTCTTACCGAAATCGCCTGCTTCTGCTTTAATATGAGCTGTCGCCATTGTTTTGTTCTCCTGTCTTAACGATTTTTACGATTCTTGACGTGCCAAGTCGAGAAGCACCAAGATTAATGAAATCCTCTGCGTCTGCAAGGGATGAAATACCGCCCGCCGCCTTGATGAGCGTTCCGTTTGAAACGTGCTGCGCAAAAATTTCAACGTCGTGACGTGTTGCGCCCGCGGTTGAGAAGCCCGTGCTTGTCTTGATGTAGTCCGCGCGGCTCTCGGAAACGATCTCGGTCATTTTAACCTTTTCATCGTCTGTAAGAAGGCAGGTCTCAATAATAACCTTTAATATTTTGCCCGCGCAAGCGTCCTTTATTGCATTGATTTCAGAAAGAAGTTCGTCATATTTTTTGTCCTTGAGCCAACCGATGTTTATAACCATATCGATTTCGTCCGCACCGTTGGCGATAGCGTCCGCGGTCTCAAAAACCTTCGTCGCAGTAGTGCTGTAGCCGTTGGGGAAGCCGATAACCGTACAGATAGCGAGCTTGTCGCCCACGTATTCCTTTGCCTGCTTAACGTAAGACGCGGGAATGCAAACGGATGCGGTCTGATATTTCATACCGTCATCGCAAATAGCCTTGATTTCCGACCAAGTCGCGCCCTGACCGAGCAACGTGTGGTCAACCCTTGATAAAATGTCCTTAATTTCCATTTTCTTGTTTTCCTTTCAAAGATATTTTCAAGTTTAGATAACTCTCCAATGTAATTATATCATATATTTATTTGTTTGTAAAGTATTATTTTAACGTTCAAATTTTGATTTGTCGGGGAGTTAAAGTTGGTTTAAGTAAGGATTTTTTCGTTCTTTTTGAAAAAAGAACCAAAAACTTTTTAGACGCTTGGTATTGATTAAAACCGCGCAAATCGTGACGTTTGATTGAAATCAACCGTCACATAACGATTTTTAAGGCATTTTAACAGGCGCCTTAAAAATCTGTGATTTGCTACCAAAAGCATAGCCGTTTTGCTATCAAAAACTCTATGTGCAGAGTAGCAAAGCGCGGTTTTTGTTGCGCCTGCGCAATAAAAACGTTTGCGCCAAGCACGTCAGAAGTGAAGGCGCGCGATTTGCGCGAGGTCTGTGGAATTAGCACGGACTATACGGCGACTGGGCGTAGCGCGATAAAAAGTTTTTTGGTTACTTTTTTTCAAAAAAGTGACAATTCTTTTTCTTTCTAACTATTCG
>JAFVRQ010000014.1 GCA_017504245.1 Clostridia bacterium
CAAGGAGTGTTTCGAGCAAATTATTTGCGAAGAAAGACGACTATGCGACGCGAGTGGGCGGACAAAGCACACTTTGATAACAAAAATATAAATAAATTAAATAACGAGATGTGGCGCAGCTGGTAGCGCGCGTGCTTTGGGAGCACGATGCCGCAGGTTCGAGTCCTGTCATCTCGACCAAAAAAACCCAAGAGAAGTTCTCTTGGGTCTTTTTTATATTCTTCTGATTTTTTGATTTTCTTTTGCGGGAGTGCTGTTTTTATAGGCATAGATAACGTTGTCAACGTTATTTTGGCTCTCGGTTGAGAAAATGAAGTGTCTATTGATTATTTTTGCGCGCGAGAGGTTGTCCTCGCGGTCTGCCATATAGGTTGGCGCGCTATTATATATAACGTTACGGTGTTCAAATTCTTTCAAAATGGGGAAGGTGATTCCGCGACGGTCGGTAATGGTCGCAAGCCCCCTTTCACATTTTTCGCAGGTCGTTGCCTCCCTTGAAACGCATTTTTCAAGGAGCATAAGCGGAATTCTGCCGTAAACTATCGCGGCGGTATCGCCACCAATATCGCGGATTTGCGGAATCGTAAGCTCGGGGGAGAGAATTATATTTTCTACATCAAGGCTCTCCAATTTTGCCACCGTTTCGCTATTGTAAACGTTGAAACGAAAATCTCCGTGGATGATAAATCCGTGCTTTTTTGCAAGCTCAAGCGCACCCAAATTGCCAACAAGAGCATATTTTGCCCCGTTTTCTTTGGCTTTTTGGAGCATTTTGTCTACTTTTTCAAGCTCGCTGTCAAAAAATACGGGCGGTGGGATTATCCCCTCGCATTCTCCGTTGAAATTTTGCAAGGGAAGATAGATAACGTCAAAATATTCGCGCGCCGCATCGGTAATTTGCTCCGCGCGGTAAAACCTTGCGGTGCGGAGTGACTTTCTTTCGCCCTTTGGGGTGACATTTATATACTTTTCAAAGCCTACGCGCTCAATTTTGCCCTCATTTAATGAGCTCTCAAGCATTTGACACGCATTTCTGCGCAATTCATTGAGAGCGGAGAGGGGGAGCATCACCGTGTCATCGTATTGCAGGATGAAGTTCTCAATCACAAAATTAGTTGCACCGAATTTTGTGAGGTTTTTCTTGATGTTTTCGGGAGAGAGGGGAGCATTTATCGCCCTTTCGGGCTTTTGACCGTAAGCGGTCACCTCGGTTTTGCCGCAGGTGAGGGTTAACTCTATCGGTCTGTCAAGATAAATTCGTGCTAAAGCATTGATTTTTGTTTTTTGGGGGATTGTTTCATCAATTTTTTCGCTTGAATACAGAGCGGTTTTGGAAATACTTTTTTCCTCATCACTTCTTATTCCAAGCATCGACGAATTGATTTTTCTATCGAAATACCCCTGCGTAAAGCCGCCGCGAGAGAACACGCGGGCAAGGAGTGAAAGCTCCTCATAGGTTGCGTTTTTACCCTCGTCAAGAAGCGTACGGAAGGCGCGAACAACACCGTAAACGTATTCGGGGGACTTCATTCTGCCCTCGATTTTAAGGGATTGAACTCCGTAGTCGATGAGGTCGGTTATATGACCTGCAAGTGACAAATCCTTTAGGGAAAGAGGATAGCTCTGCTTTCCGTTCTCGTCCGCGTAGGGAAGGCGGCAGGGCTGAGCACATTCGCCGCGGTTTCCGCTCCGTCCTCCAACAAGTGAGGAGAAAAGGCATTGTCCCGAATGGCACACACAGAGCGCGCCGTGGGTGAACATTTCTATTTCGATAGGTGAATTTTTAACGAGATATTCTATATCGTCGCGCGGTAATTCGCGTGCGCAAACCATTCTTGAAAATCCGTGCTTGGCAAGTAATTCCGCCTCTGCGAGATTGTGCCCCGACATCTGCGTTGATGCGTGAAGCTCTAAATTCGGAAGGTGGCGGTGAATTGCCTCCGCGCCTCCTATATCGGCAACTATGAGCGCATCCGCTCCTGCCAGATACACGAATTCCGCAAATCGAAGGTAGCTTTCAAGCTCCTTGCCGTGAACGAGTGTATTTAAGGTTATATATGCCTTTCTACCACACGAATGGAGTATATCTATTGCCTGCTTTATTTCATCGTTTGTGAAATTTTTCGCGTTTATTCGTGCGTTGAAATCTCCGCCGCCGAAATATACCGCGTCCGCGCCACCCGCGATTGCCGCTTTTAATGACTCAAACGAGCCAGCAGGCGCGAGCAGCTCGGGAAGCCGCTTATCGGTTTTTTTGTTCGAGCGTGCAATGATTTTTGCAATATCTGTTTTTTCAACGGCTTCTTTTTTTAAACTCAAAGCCCCACCTTTTCGTTGGGGCTTTGAAAATTTATCTAATTTTGTAAATTTGTTGCTTTTCATTTTGTTGATTAAATATCGTCAAAGGAGATTGCGTCAAACATAGCGCGCACCTTTTTCTTCTTTAATTTAACGGTGGGCTTTTCTGCCGTGGGCTCTTCCTCAGGAGGAGTGAGCGTTTCTTCAGCAACTGCCTCGGGCTCTGTGGCTTCAACCGATTCAACCGTTGAGGGTGCTTCGATTTCGGGGATTTCGTCAAGACGGATTTGATCCTCGTTGGTCTTTTTTGTGTTTACTTTGGGAGCGGAGACGTTCATTGCCTTTAAAGCTTCGATCTCGCGCTCAAGAGCCGCCTTTTCCTTCTCTGCCACCTCGTTAAGCATAGTAAGACGCTCGATTTCCGCGTTAAGGTTTTTGAGGGTTTTCTGCATTTCGAGCTTTTCCGCGCAATAGTCAAGGCAAACGAGAATTGCCGCATTTGTACGAGAGCATTCTCCCTTACTATGTAAATATATTTCTCTTATTTTGCGGTCAACGATGCCAACGATGGCATCGATTGTTTCCTTGGATTCCTCTGTTACGATGTTGATGTCTGAATTTGCAATATTGAGAGTGTATTTCTTTTTCATATGGATTTTCCTCCAAATCATTTTTTAAAAAACTGTTTTTTGCTATTGAAAAAACAGGCAAAAGGTAGTATAATAAATATATCTATATCCATTATAATACATAAATTCAATTTTGAAAAGAGTTTTTTTAAATTTTTTTTAAAAAATACAAAAAATGAGGTATTTTTCTTGACAAAATTACTTATTAAGCTATTTGTGAAGGATTATGCGGACACGAGCAACAGGGCGGTGCGACAAAGCTACGGCACGATGACGAGTATAGTTGGCATAATCGTAAATTTTTTTCTGTTTATCGGAAAGTTTGCCGTTGGTACTCTTTTTGGCTCGGTAGCGATTTCCGCCGATGCTATCAATAATCTTTCGGATGCGGGCTCGTCCTTTATTTCGCTTATCAGCTTTAAGATTTCATCAAAGCCGGCGGACAGAAAGCATCCCTTTGGTCACGCGAGAATTGAGTATATTGCCTCAATGGCGGTTGGCGTTATCGTTCTTCTTATCGGATTTGATTTACTTAAGGAATCCTTCTTCAAAATATTGACGCCAAGCCCTATGACTAAGAGCATTATCGTTCTCATTGTGCTTGGATTGTCAATCCTTGCAAAGCTTTGGCTTGGGATTTTTTACAGAGGCATTTCGAAAAAAATAAATTCCGAGATACTGAAGGCGGCAAGCGCAGACAGCTTTTCTGACGTGCTTTCAACTGGGGCAGCCCTTATTTCAGCGGTTGTCTGGATGCTTTTTGATTTCAATATCGACGCTTACGTTGGACTTGCTGTTTCCGTTTTGATTCTTATTGCGGGACTTAAAATTCTTAACGAGAACAAAAATATTATTCTCGGCTCTGCGCCCGACCCCGAAACCATCGAAATTATCAAATCGACTGCTCTTGCGGACGAAAGAATTATCGGCATTCACGACCTTTTGGTGCACTCCTACGGTGCAGGTGCAACGATTGCTTCGTTTCACGCGGAGGTTGACGGTAAAAGCGATTTCTTTGAGGTTCACGATCTTGTTGATAATATTGAAAAGCAGCTTCTTGCGGAATATAATATTACCTGCACGATACATCTCGATCCCGTGGTGACGGACGATGAGCAGATCAATGCATTAAAGAGCAAGGTGGAGGGCATAGTTAGGGAAATTGATGAAAAATTTCGCATACACGATTTTCGATGCGTGGTGGGTCCGACACACACCAATTTGATTTTTGATATTGAAATACCCTTTGAGGAAAAGAGGGAAAATAATGAAATACTTTCGCTTACCGAAGCGAGGGTTAAGGAGCTTGATACCACGTATTTTGTGGTTGCAAGCATTGATAGAGTATAAATACACATAAAATCTATGAAAAGGGGGAAAAATATGGCAAAGGAGATCGGCATAGACCTTGGCTCTGCGAATACACTCGTATATCTTAAGGATGCGGGCATAATTCTGAATGCGCCGACGGTGATTTCAATTGATAAGAATACGGGCAAGGATCTTTGCATTGGAGCAAATGCCAAAAAAATGCTTGGTAAAACCCCCGCACATATAAAGGTTTCGCGACCTATCGCTGAGGGAGTTATCAACGATATGGACGATACCACTCTCTTTATTTCGCGCCTGCTTGAAAAGGCGGAGCTCGTTTCGTTCTTTTCGCGCCCCGACGCATACGTTTGCGTGCCGATAAAGTCAACCGAGGTTGAACGCCGCGCACTTCAAACCGCGGTTTTTGAGGCGGGAACGAGAAACGTGTGTCTTGTTCGCGAGCCCTTGGCTGCCGCTATAGGCGCAGGACTTCGAGTGCTCAGCGCGCGCGGATGTATGATCGTTGACATTGGCGCAGGCACTACGGAATGTGCGATTATCAGCCGCGGTGACATCGTTGTTTCGCGTTCGCAAAAGATTGCGGGAGCAAATCTTGACAAGGCGATTATGAACTATTTTTATAACGAGCGCAGAATTGAGATCGGTGAGCTCACCGCGGAGCGACTTAAAATTAAGCTTGCTGTGGCTCACGCGAAAATTGATCGCGGAGAAGCGCAGGTGCTTGGCAGAAATCTGAAAAACGGAATGGTTATTGCCGGCTCAGCTACAAGCAAGGAAATATATTATGCTATAAAGCCCACGCTCGCCTCCATCGTTCATCAGATAAAGCTCACGCTTGAGGCAACTCCCCCTGAGCTTACGAGCGACGTTCACAGCAGCGGCATCGTACTCACGGGCGGCGGCGCGCTTATTCCCGGACTTGCCGAGTATATCGGCGCGGAGCTTAAAATGAAGGTTACTGTCGCTCCCAAACCCCTTGAAAGCGTTTGTATCGGCATTGGCAAAATGCTTGAGAGTGATGGGGAGCTTAATAAGATTTTGTATAAGGATTGAAAGTTAGTTAAGTACCAATTTTACGCTTTTTGAAAAAAGCTTGGCAAAAACTTTTAATCGTGGGTTTGTGCAGATTTGACGTAAATTTTCGCCATTCGCAAGCGAATTGACGGTACAAATAACAAAATATCCTTATGAAAATAAATTTTCAACGGACATTTTATTATTCGTACTACGAACATCAAACCCAAAGGTTTGATGTTCTAAAATTTACTTTGTGGGTGTGCTCGACTTTTGATAGCAAAAGTGCTATAGTTTTAGTAGCAAATTGCAGATTTTTAAAGCGCCTGTTAAAATGCTTTAAAAATCGTTATGTGTCAACTCGTTGACACAATTTGCGCGCCTTTTAATTTAAAAAGCGATTAAAAGCTTTTTGCTTCTTTTTCTCGAAAAAGAAGATATTTTTACTTTGTAACTTAAGAAAGGGAACGAATATGGTATTTTCATCGAATGAATTTTTGTTTTTATATTTGCCCCTTTCTTTTATTTTATATTTTTTATCGCCCGTAAGATACAGAAACCTCGTGCTTTTTGCCGTAAGCTTGGTTTTTTACGGCTGGGAGAAGCCGATTTACCTTTTGATAATGGTTTTTATAATTATTGTCAATTATTTATTCGGCTATCTTATTGACCGCGCGGGCGAGGACTCACAAAAGCGAAAAAATATGCTTATTTGGGGCGTTGTTATAAACCTTGCAACGCTTGGGTTTTTCAAATATACGGACTTTTTGATTTTAAGCTTATCAAAAATTCCGTTTTTGAGCTTCCTTGAGCCGATTGGCGTTCAGCTCCCGATAGGAATTTCGTTTTACACCTTTCAATCGATGTCGTATATAATCGACGTTTATCGCGGAACGTCGCAAGTTCAAAGAAAATTTGTGAATTTTGGCGCATACGTTTCGATGTTTCCGCAGTTGATTGCGGGCCCCATCGTGCGTTACTCCGACATTGACAGAGAGCTGAACGGGCGAAAGCACACGGTAAGCGAAAGTGCCGACGGTGCGCGTCGATTTGTTATCGGTCTTGCAAAAAAAGTTTTGCTTGCCGACGTGGCAGGCGCTATGTGGGAGCAGATCAACGCCGTTCCGCGCGAGCAGACGAGCGTATTGTTGCTTTGGCTTGGCATAATCCTTTATGCTTTTCAAATTTATTTTGACTTTTCGGGTTATTCGGATATGGGCATTGGTCTTGGCAAAATCCTTGGCTTCCATTTCCCTGAAAATTTCAATTACCCCTATATTTCAAAGAGCATTACGGAGTTTTGGCGCAGGTGGCATATGACCCTTTCCACCTGGTTTAAGGAATACGTTTACATTCCGCTTGGCGGAAACAGACGCGGAACGAAGCGTCTTGTGATGAATTTGCTCATCGTTTGGCTCTTAACGGGACTTTGGCACGGCGCGTCCTGGAACTTCGTTTTGTGGGGATTTTACTATTTTGCTCTGCTCGTTATTGAAAAATTGTTCTTATCGAAATGGCTTGACAAAATACCGAGTGCATTTTCCCACCTTTACGCGTTGTTTTTTATCTTGATCGGTTGGCTCATCTTCTATTTTAAAGAGGATTTTGGCGGATCTTCCGCGTTTTCGTCGTATTTCGCGGGAATGCTTGGCCTTTCGGGATTGCCCTTTTCAAATATGGAATTTGGATATACCCTTGTCCGAAATTTCTTGATTTTGGCAATTCTTTGCTTTGCGTCAACTCCTTATCCGAGGGAGATGCTTTTGAAAATAAAAAATAAAATTACCGATGAGGGCAAGAACGCGATGCTCACCCTTGCGCTTGATATATTGCTCGTTTGCGTTTTTGCGCTTTGTATCGTTTATATTTCATCATCGGATTACAGACCGAATATTTATTTTGAGTTTTAAGGATTATTATGGAAAATTTAGAGAATAATTATTCACAAAAAACGATGCGTCGTTCATTTGCGCGCATTGCGGGAAAGAGGTAAAGCCGCTTGGTTATTCCTCGCGAAATCATTGTCCGTTTTGCTTGTGGTCGCTCCACGTTGACAACAACCCCGGTGACCGCGAAAACACCTGCCGCGCTCCAATGGAGCCGATTTTTGCCGAGGTGGATGCGAAAAAGGGCTTTGTTATCGTTCATAAATGTACGAAATGCGGTGAAATTAAACGCAACCGCGCAGCCCACGAGGCATCCGTTCAGCCGGATAACAGAATGCTGCTCATTAAGTTGACGGCAGGGCAGAGGTGAGCTGTATGGTGAAAGCGGGGTGCTGATAAATTGGGATTTATCGGGGAGATGAGAAGTTAGTTTAAATTAGGATTTTTTCGTTCTTTTTGAAAAAAGAACCAAAAACTTTTTATTCGTGGTAATGTATTTGAGCCGCGCAAATCGTGTCAACGAGTTGACACAAAACGATTTTTAAGGCATTATAAATGCGCGTCTTAAAAATCGATGATTTGCTACTGTTATCGTAGCCATTTTGCTCTCAAGGGGCTATAGTTTCGCGAAGTAAATTTTAGAAAACAACTCTGTAAAGAGGTGTTTTCGCAGTTCAGTTGATAAAATCCTTGTCGAAAATTTATTTTCGTAAAAGAATTTTAGCAAGTGAACCGATAATTCGTTTGCGAATTATCGAAAATTTACGTCAAATCTGCACACACTAAGCGATTAAAGTTTTTGCCAAGCTTTTTTCAAAAAGCGTCTATTTTGTTTTAACTAACTACCCTATAAATCAAAATTTGAATTCAATCAAATAACGGACTTCGCTTTGAAGTCCGTTTTGTTTATTCTTCTATTATTTCTTCTTCAAGGATTTCCTCATTGGGCTTTTCGATTTTGTCCCATTCCTCCTCTGTGTGCGATTCTGCTTCGTTTACGAAACGGAAAAGCTCAAATCCGACAAAAAGGGAAATGAGGAGCATAGGAATCATCTGCAAAAATCTTAGGGGCTCGTCAACGCTTTTTGTGAGGTATGCGACGATGTAAGCGGAGGAAAATGCAAATCCCGAGTGGACGGTGAGGAGCATCGTACCAAAATGCCACCTTGAATGCACGCCCTCGTGAATTCTTTTTGCTTCATATAATATATAAGACATAAACGAGAGCGAGAAAACAACGGTTAAGGTGTTTTCAACGGAATTCATATGTCTTAAATAATTTGTATCGTTGCCGAAAATCATTGATAGGGGGAAGATAACAGATAAATAGAGAAGCAAAACCTTTAAGGCGCTTTTGTCATATCCGCTTTTTACGGAGCAGAGCATTATGAAAAGCAGAAATGCGCCAACGCCCAAGCTTCCCGCTGCCAAAAATACGTCATCCGAGAGCAAATTGCAGGCAAGAACCGAAAGAGCGAGCGCGGTTGCGGTTGCTATGTAGGGCACCTGCATTTTTCCTATCTCGTTTTTGGTTTTGATTATTTGTTTTTTGTCGAGTGAAAGGGTTGCGGCAAGAGAGAGGACTATTCCCGCAAAATACACAATTGAAAAAATGATGGGCGGCGCGCTTTTCACAAAATATCCGTCCGCGGAATTGAAGCACCATCTAAAGCTGAAGGTGAGTACCACGGCCGAGATGGCGGTCAAGGCGAGGATTAATTTGAATGATAAATTTAGCTTTTTCTTAAAGTCCATAGTGTTCTCCGTTAGTGATTTTATATAATTATAGCCCAAAAATATGAACAAATTGTTAAGATGAGCTATTTTTAAGTTGAATTTTGAATTTTCAGCCGAAAATGAAGTAAAAAACGGACATCACGGTGCAAAAAATGACGTCATTTGTGCAACATATACAGTTTAAGGGTTGAAAAAATGTAAAAGTTCTACTAAATTCACAAATAAAAACAAACAAAAAGGTATTGATTTTGTGCTTGAAATATGGTATAATTACTCCGCTTGATATGCGTTGAAGCGAGAGGTTGCCGCGAAAGCGGGTAATTTTCGTGGAGTATGTCCGTTAAACGGGCGCAAAAATCCTTGAAATCGTTAGGGTTTTGCTTTTTCCGGAGTTTGCTGGTGTTAACCCAAACCGCAAAGTCCGTTTTTGTAAGGAAAGCCGCAAAACACCCGAAACGGTGTTCAAAGGAAATGCCCCACTCAAAATCGCCGAAAGGCGCAAAACGCTACATATATTATATATGCGCTCGCGAGGGCACAATATGTTGTGTATGAAGCGGTTTACGTCTGTTAGGTGAAATCTTAAAAGGAGGCACAAAAAATGGCAGTAAAGGAAAGAATCCGTGTTCGTCTTAAGAGCTACGACCACAAGCTTATCGACACAGCGGCTGAAAAGATCGTTGAGGTTGCTAAGAGAAACGGCGCAACAGTTTCAGGTCCTATCCCGCTCCCCACAGAGAGAGAAATCATCACAATTCTCCGTGCGGTTCACAAGTATAAGGATAGCCGTGAACAGTTCGAGCTCAGAACACACAAGAGACTCATTGATATTCTCAAGCCCTCTGCAAAGGTAGCAGAAGCTCTTATGAATATTGAATTGCCCGCAGGCGTTGAGATCGAAGTTCAGGTTTAATACCTTGTCAAGCACTCGGTTTCATAAAAAGCAAAACATTTTTAGCACAAAATTGTCGCACGGCGACACTTTTGTCGGTCAAGTTGGCGTAGCACGAAAGTGAAATACAAAGCGTCAACCAATAACCTACAGGAGGAACAAAAAATGAAAAGTGGAATTATCGGAAAGAAGATCGGTATGACACAGATCTTCGACGAGATCGGAAACGTTATTCCGGTTACGGTAATTGAGGCAGGTCCCTGCGTAGTAGCGCAGAAGAAGACTGTTGAGAATGACGGCTATGACGCCGTTCAGCTTGGTTTTATG
>JAFVRQ010000015.1 GCA_017504245.1 Clostridia bacterium
CATCAATACTACCAAAAACCATGAAATCAATCTCTTTCTCATTTTTTTGATCACAATAAATCCTCCTTTAATTTAATTGATTTTTTTAATTTATGATCTAAATTTCACGGCAATTTTTTTACCGTGGAATAAAGCAACTTAAGTTATAAATTCAACATACGTCAAACTCCGTTACCGTATTTTGATGACGCCTTATCTATAAACGGCAACGCGATTACGAAAAATGCCATGTAGCCACCCTCTGCGCGTAACGACGCGTTATAAACAATAAGAATCATCGACAGCACTATCATAATAAGCGCAATCTTGCCGTGAAGCTCGTTGCAAAGTCCCCGTTTGATACGTTTTCTGATCAGTGCAAAAGCTATTAAAAAGAAGGCAACGTACATCCCAAGACCTATAAATCCTACTTCCAAAAAGAGAAAAGCAGCGGAAAAAAAATTATACCTCAAATATCCATAATTTTGATAAAACGGCGTATTACATATAGCAAATGACGAGGTATCACAGTTTCCAAGTCCGAGTCCAAATAAACGGTCGGAAAAATCCGGTATAAGCATTTTTGAAAGAGTAGGTATCGCGCTCAATCGGTTTACGGTTTGCTCTGAGCTATAATGCTCTTGTGTTGCGGATTCCCATATTTTTTCTAAGGAAAGAAAATCCTCAAAACCAAATAACGATATTAAAATCGTACTGGAAACCGATATAATAATTGCACCGAGTATAAAGATAACTACCTTTCTCCAAGAAAATGACGTTAAAAATGCGGACATTATCATAATGATAACGAAAAATACGAAGAAAAACTTTAATTCCGCTATCTCCCTTATATACTTGAGGAAGAAAGAGATTTACCTATTACTTTTTCTCAAAGGGTTCAAAAGTTAAACGTGATCGGTAAAATCAAAGCCATATTTAATAAAAAATAAAGAAAATCAGGTTTTCACCCAGTTCTTTTTCGGACACGAATGACAAAAATCCCGTTCACGCAAGTGGACGGGATTTTACTTTTTCACTATTCACTTTTCACTCTTCACTAAAATCAGAACCCCCGCTCACCTTCGTGAGCGGGGGTTCTTTTATATTCTCAATCAAATTATTTCACTGCGCTCTTTTTTCTCTTTATTTTTCTCACAACGGAGCGCGTAACGAGTGCTATGACCGCAATGAGCAGAAGAATAACGCCTATTACGATATAGGTGAAGATATTCGCATTTTTAACGAGATCTATCGGATTCAAGCTCTTATAGACCACCTTGCGTCCGTCGGTGGAGGAGTAGCGGGAGTCCATCTCGCCGTTCATGCTCATAAGATAATCGGAGATAGCAAACCACTCCTTTAAGGGAGTGCCGTTTTCGTCCTTTATTACGTAGTTTACAAGCTCCTCGGTCGCTATCGCGTTGCCGTTCTCATCACGGGGAGTGATCGAAAGTATTCCCATCGAGGTCTCCTCAACGGAGCCGAGCATCTGTCCCATATACATTCCCGCAACGACGAAATAGAGCTTTTCGTCCTCAATGGCGGTAACGCTTCCGTCGGCGTTGCAAAGCACGGCGTAATCGACCTTGTTAAATATCATTCTGTACTGATTGAAGGAGTATTTAACGCCCGACATAAACAGCTGTGCCGTTGACATAAGCGGCTGAACCGAGGCGTCAAGCTCAATGGCGTTTTTAAGATCCTTGCCCGTGAGGTAGATGCCGACAAGCTCTCCCTCGGTGCCTACGCCGAGCGATGCGGCGTTAAACACGTCGGACACGGTAACGTTTCCGACGGGCAGGCTTCCTCTTACAACGCCCGATGCCGTAATGGCAACATCGACCTTTTTGCCCGTTACCTTTTCCGCAGCCCATTTATAAGCGTCGGAGAAGATATTGCAAAGAGGCGATTCGTGAGGAGTTGCCGACACCTCCTTGACGGTGTCGAATATATAGGGATTGTTTACCAGTATCTGATCGAAGCTGACGCCGTATTTTGAAAGATAGTCGTTTTCAACGGCGGTCTTGAAGCTGTTTACGAGTGCCGCGACGGTCGCGTCCTCTTCAACCGTTTCGTCGATGGGAATAAGCTCGTAGCTTGCAAGCTCGACGCCGTTTTCGCTTCTGCTTAGCTTTAAAACGCCGAGATTTCTGCCGTATTCCGACGCGGAAACTATAAGGGTGCCGTTTACCGAAACGGGCTCCTCTAAGGTGGTGTGAGTGTGACCCGAAACGATAACGTCTATGCCGTCCACCGCCTTTGCAAGCTCATAGTCCTCACCCTTTTTGTCCCACGTTCCCGAATGGGAAAGGCAGATAACTACGGGATGTACGCCGTAGCTCTGCTCGCACTCGCTCACCGCTGCCGCAACCGTTTTCTTTGCCGTTTCAATGGGGTCCTTGAAGGACATTCCCGAGTTGGGAGCGCAATCGTCGGCGTCAAAGCCGAAGATACCGAATATCGCGTAGTAAACGCCGCCGCGCTCGATTATAGTATATTTTTTAACGCCGTAGCCGTTATATGCCGCCCAGAGCTCTGCATCATAGCCCTCCTCGCCCTCAAGCGGCGGCAGATAGTTTGCCGAAACTATGGCGGGAAGCTTATCACCGCTTGCGACTGCGGCGTTAAGCATTGCCTTTAAGCCCGACTGCAGATAATCGTATTCGTGATTGCCAAAGGTGGTGGCGTCGTAGCCCATTGCGCCCATCATACGAAGCTCGATAGCCG
Source organism: Clostridia bacterium (assembly GCA_017504245.1). Taxonomy (GTDB): domain Bacteria; phylum Bacillota; class Clostridia; order Oscillospirales; family CAG-272; genus RGIG4608. The sequence goes on from JAFVRQ010000015.1 coordinate 2,707, forward strand.
CAGTGGGATAAGCCGTCTGAAAGAGAGAGCCCATTGCAAAGTCGCCGCCGTCAACCAAAACAGCATTCGGGTCAAGTTCCTTTTGCTCTTTTATTTTTGTCATAAGACGGGCGTAGCCGCCGTATTCTCCCTCACCGCTTTCGTTTGCCGAGGGGAGAAGATGGGAATGGAGGTCGTGAGTGAACAAAACGGTTATTTCGCCGCCGTTTTCTGCCGAAACGGGCAAAAGAAAGAGAAGCGACGAAGCCAATGCCAGCGCGACCAACAGGGAAAGAATTCGCTTAAAGCTCATAATATCATTCCTTTTGTTTTAAATTCCTTTTGATTTTATTTTATCATAACCTCAACACTCCGTCAAGTAAAATAAAGCTCCGACCCAAAGAGGTCGGAGCTTTATCACTTACGGTTATTTATAATTTTCAAAAGTCTCGGGCGGTTATAGCGCTGAAGCGCCGCAAAGCAAAGGTCGAAAGCTGCGGATAGAACAGACGTTATGATAAAGACCTCCGCCGAGCCGAGCCAAGCAGACGCGACTATCGGCAAAAAGCTCAACAGCGCTATCGTTTCGTGAACGAGTTCTGCCTGACAGGTCGCTTTTGCTATCTCTTCAAGGGTGTGAAGTTTTGTGTCAAAGACGCTCGGGTCGTAGGTGGGAAGATGCTTTTTCCACTTTTTGAGCTTTAGCGCGTCGTAAAGCTTTTGCTCCGCTTTGGTTATTTGAAACCATTTTTTATTACAGTCCGCATCGTTGTGCATAAGCTTATTAAAGATGCCGCCCACCAACAGCCTCATTGAGAAATGATAAAAGACGGTGCCTGCCGTTATGGCAAGCGTTAAAAATATTCCCAAAGGCTTTATTTGATAAATAATCGCAAAGACCGCCGTCGCCGCAAACGACAGAACGGCAATTATCTTCATTCCCCTTGCCACACCGACACCTCCAATCATAATTTCGGTTTTATTATATCACCTTTCAAAACGGAGCGCAATATAATAAATACTCTCTTCCCTTTTGCCTATTACTTTTTTTAAAAATCCCGCACAATGTGCGGGATTTTGGGGAGTGATGAAAAATAAGGTTTATTATTTAGTGTAATCTATTTGATACTCTACCAATTGCATAGTATTTCTTTCTGCATAATAAATAACGTTGATAAACACATACCTTCCGCTTTCGCTCGGAATTTTATTAAATTCTCTCGTGTCCTTGTTGTAAATGATATAGCAACAGTTCTTTTGCTTATCGCAGAAAGGCGACGTAATTCCAACCATATCGCTCGGAATATGTGATATCCACTTCGTATCGTTTGAAAGATTTTTTTCAAAAGCTTCTACAGCTTCGTCGTCAAAGTAAATATCGCTTGTCGAATAAATATATCCACGCGGCACAGATTGTGTTCCTTTTGTCCAATCCTGCGTGTTGATGCGCAAATGCTCCGGAATATCAATATTCAACATTTGCTCTACCTTAACGATCGGCTCGTCGCTGTGAGAATACATATTTGCAAAAATTAAGGAAAACGATCCGTAAATGCAAAGAAATGTCGCCATAACAACGCCGGCGATTACGTTCTTTTTGTATTTGTATCCCTTTTTCTTTAAATAGAAACCGAAAACAATAGAGGCAATCGGAACAGGAAGAAACAAAAAGAACACCCACATATTTTCCGTCATTGTTTGATTGATTCCGGTTAATACAGACACCGCAAACATTGCTCCCCCAATCGTGCAAATTGAAAGAACGAAAAGAAGAACGGATATGATTTTCAATTTATCCTTGGGCTTTTTGGCTTCAACCTTATTTGGTGTATTATTGCAAAAGGTAACGAAGGCTGATTCGGGAATCAATGCTTCTTTTTTGATAATATAGCTTTGCCCCGCTATCTGCAAGACAAGCCATTTCCCGAAAGATTGGACTTTTTCAATGTCATCAAAATATATTTTAAGCGTCTTTGTTATTTCCTCGTTTTTGGAAATATTCAGTATAAAATAGCCGTCAAACACTTTATAGGAATAGGTGCTTTGTAATATTCGGTTCTCGCTTACTTTCCATACTTTGTTATAAGCAAAATAACCTTTTATATGAGAAATTACACCAAGCAGAAAATAGCCTAAAAGTAAGCCTATAATGGCATCATTCGCTTCTGCTCCGACAAGGAAAACAAAAAGGACGGCGCAAGCAAGTGTGAAAGCAATCGCACGTTTAATAAGCGAAAAACCGGTTTTTTTGAAAACGTCTTGTAAATCAGACTTTTCATATTTAAAAACATAAATCTCTTTTGGTGCATCCTCGTTTTCTTCTGTCGGTTCAGCTTCGCTCAAAAGATCGTCTATACAAACCGAGAAAATCTCCTTGAGTCGAATCAAATTGTCAACTGTTGGTAAAGTTTTATCCATTTCCCAAAGGCTTACAGTTTGTCGGCTGACGAGCATTCTTTGACCGAGTTCTTCTTGAGACAGTCCAATCTTTTTTCTATAATATTGTATCTTTTCACCGACGGTCATAAAAACTCCTCCTTAATACGCCTTAATTATATCACAAGGTTCAAAAAATGTAAAGAATATCGCGCTTGACCGTGTCAAGTTGCACTTGCACGCTTAAAATAATATTTTATCTCGTGAGGAATTCAGGAAAAAGAGATAAAAAAACCCGCCCACTTTCGTGAACGGGATTTTTGAGACGTGTTGACAAAAAAGATGCCACGACTTTTATTGTATCCGCTGCAATGCGGTTTTTGCGGATTTTTTTATCGCTGTTTCTCCGCCGTTATCAATGCAATATTTATAATATGGAATCGCTTTCTCATAGCTTTGTAATTTCTCATAAACCTCGCCCAACTTGTAGTGAATTATTAACCTTGACAAATTATCAAGTTTCGGAAAGGTTTGCGAAAGCATTTTTAAGTTATGTGCTTCCACCGTTTTGTAATCCCCCATAGCCATTGCCCGATCACTCTTAAAAATGGCATCCGACAATGCTTGACATGTAAAATTCTGCTTGGAGGTACGGGTTTCTGTAAAAATGGCTTCAGCCTCATCGATCATATCGTAAGAAAATAAAAATGAGCATTTTATAAGCTTTGCAAACGTCTTCTTTTTCACGCTTGCAACAGAAATCATTTCCTCTACGGCAGAAAGGCAGTTTTCTCTATCATCCAAAGAATCATAGGCTATTGCAACTAGTTGCAAAATTTCAATGCTTGGCTTATTAACAACAAGATCAGTTGAATTTTTCAATCGCTGATATTCTTTTATAAACTCGTGAGGCTGCAGTTCATTGCGGACAAGCTTGTTCCC
>JAFVRQ010000016.1 GCA_017504245.1 Clostridia bacterium
AGATTTTGCGAACGTGTGAGCAAAATCGTTATGTGTTGTTTTGTTTTACAAAGCAACACGATTTGCGCGAAGTTTTGCCGCGAAGCTCTACAAAAAGTTTTGCGGAGCTTTTTCAAAAGCGACCCCCATTTTGTTTTTAACAAACTTTTTTTCGCTAAATTCCAATTTAGCGACAAAAAAGCACTCAAAAATGAGTGCTTTAGTCAATCGAGTATAAATTTTTCAAGCAGGGAAAGGGCTGAGAGCATACCGTCATAGGCGCTTGTCACGATGCCGCCTGCGTATCCTGCGCCTTCGCCTGCGGGGTAGATGTGCGGGTGCGCAGCCGCCTCGCGCGTTTTTTCGTAACGGAGCATTCTTACGGGTGCGGTGGTTCTTGTTTCAGGGCCCGTCAGGACGGCGTCGGGAAGGTAAAAACCACCCATCCAATCATCAAAATCGCGGAAGGACTCAGCCAATGAGCCCGTTATATATTCGGGAAGATATTCGTTTGGCGAGCAGGGAACCGTGCCCATAGGATAAGAGGGCTTAACGCTCCCAAATTCGCCGCTCGGTGTCTTGTTTTCAAGAATATCCGCCATTTTTACCGTTGGTGCGCGATAGCTTTTTGAAATATTGAATGCTTTTCGCTCGATTTCCCTTTGGAAATCAAGACCTGCAAGAACGTGCTCCGAGCCAAAATCCTCGGGAGTGACGGAAACAAGGAGCGCGCAGTTGGAATTTTCCGCGTCGCGATTAAATACGCTCATTCCGTTGGTTACGATACCGCCTTGCTCGTTAGCTGCGGGGACAACCGTGCCGCCGGGACACATACAAAAGCTATAAACGCTTCGCCCGTTTTTGAGGTGGGTTACAAGATGATAGGTTGCGGTTTCGAGCGACTTATCGTAATTTTTGCCGTAAACCAACTCGTTGATATATTCGCGCGGATGCTCAATTCTCATTCCCACGCCAAAGCCCTTGGGGATTATCTGAAAACCGCGCTCGTAAAGTGAGGTTATCGTGTCGCGCGCGCTATGACCGATTGCCAAGATGACGTCGGTGCAGGGAAGAATATTTTCGCTTCCGTCTTTAATATACTTAATTGCCCAAAGCTTATCGCTTTTGTAAACGAAATCGGTGAATTTTGCTCCGAAAACGAAGCTTCCGCCAAGATTTTCGATCTTTTTGCGTATATTTTTCACAATTCCGCCAAGCTTGTCCGTGCCGAGATGCGCGGTTGCGGAATAGGTTATATCGTTCGTTGCGCCTGCTTCGATAAATTCATTTAATATTTTCAGCTTGTATTTATTGAGCGCTCCCGCCTTCAGCTTTCCGTCGGAATAAGTACCTGCTCCTCCCTCGCCGAATTGTACGTTGCATTCGGGGTTGAGAATGCCAAGCGAAAGAAATTTATTTACTTCCGCTTCGCGCTCATCAACGGGCAGACCGCGTTCAAGCACGATCGGTCGCGCACCAACCTCCGCAAGCGAGAGTGCGGCAAAAAGACCGCAGGGACCCGCGCCGACAACCACGGGGCTAAGATTTTGCACGTTGTATGCTTTATGAGTAAAGATCAAATCCTCAACGGGTGAGCACACCTTTTTGCGTAATTTGAATTTTTCTTCAAGCTCATTTTCAAGACAAACGCCGATTGCCGCCTTGTGACAAATTTTGCTTTTATCACTCAAATCGAGTGATAATTTCAATATTTGAAAATCTTTTATTTGAATTTGCTCTATGGGAAGGACGGAGCAAATTTTACTTTTTATATCGTTTTGGGTGAAATTGAGCGGTAATTTCAGGTCAATTCTTAGCATTTTTGCTCTCCCTTCGTGTGAATGTAACAATATTATACCACAAAATTTGTATAAATGGAACAAAAAATGAAATAATTGTAAAAACTTTTTTAAAAACCCTTGATTTTTAAAATTAATAGTGTTAAAATAATTAAAAAGATTTAAAAAACCTTTTATTTATTTGGAATTTTTAATCATATGAGGAGGAAAAAGCTATGAATTTCAAATTAAGACTTTTGGCATTGCTCTTGCTTGTTATGATGGTTTTTACATCGTGCTCGCTTGAAAGTGTAATGCAGTATCTACCATTTTTGGGAGGAGAGGTTGAACAAACTACAACTACTACGACAACCACTACTACCACAACACCAACCACTACCACAACAACTACAACTAAACCAACAACTGCTAAGCCATCTGTTCCTGAAGTTCCTGAGTTTGACATTTCAAGCAGTCAAACCTCAAAGAGGGAGCTTGAGGAAAGCTATACATTGACTCAGGAGGAGATCGATGCTGTTTTGGCAGTTCTTGATGAGATGGTTGAAGTATCCTTGACCGCAGAAACATCCGAAGAGGTTGATGCTTTGTATGAGGAGTTTGAAACCGCTTATTATCATATCGCTCAGCAGAGAACTATCGCTATGATCGTTTATTACTATGATATGCTTGACGAGGCTGCAAGCGAGCGTTATCTTGACACTGTGGATATGTTTATGGCGGTTCAAGACAAATATAACACATCCTTGAAGACTATGTATCAGGAATCTCCAATAGCTGACCTTATTTTTGAGGGATGGACTGAGGAAGAGCTCAAGGCTCTTGAAGAATACGACCCTGCTGTATTAGAGCTTCAAAAAGAGGTTGATGAGCTTCAGGTTCAGTACGATCAGCTTTCGGATAGTGATCCCGATTATGATAATAAGTGCGTTGAAATTTACAAGCAGCTTATCGTTAAGAATAATCAGCTTGCAAGAATGAATGGTTATGATAACTATTATGACTATGCAAGCGTAAACGTTTACGGCAGAGATTATGAAAAGGAAGAGCTTACTAAATTCCGTGATTACATAGTTCAATACGTTGTTCCTTCATTCGAATCTGTTATGGAAGTTTTTAATGAATATCAAGATTGGACCTCCAAGACAAATTTTTCGAGACTTGTAGAATTTATTCAGGAACCCTTCTACACATCCAACAAGAGAAATTATGTTATTCAATATCTCAATTCTCTCGAGGGAACAATGGGAGAGGGCATGCGCGATGTATTTGAAAGCAAAAACTGCATATTCTCATTCAGCGGAAACTCTCATCCTACAGCGTTCCAAACATATCTTTATGAGGATGAAACCCCCTTCTGCTTCTTTGGAAGCAGCGGTCAAGTAGCGAGCACGGTAGTACACGAAATCGGACACTATTATGCTGCTTACACTAACCCCGATATTGATAATTACGACCTTTGCGAAACTCATTCTCAGGGTAATGAATTCTTGTTCCTCACATTCTGTAAGGATTATCTTAAAGAGGATGTATACAGAGTATCAAGAGCTTATCAGCTTGTAAATGCTTGCTACGTTATGATTATGGCAACTATTATAGATGAATACGAGCAGAACGTGTATGAGCTTGACGATGAAACAGTAGCTTCAATGACCGGTGAGGATTTTGATGCTATTATGACGCAAGTTTGCGCAGCATACGGCGGCGCTCCTTGGGTTGAATCAGTAGTATCCGATCCTTATTCATATTGGAGATTGGTTTGCATTAGTAATCCTGTTTATTATATAAGCTACGCAGTTTCTGCATCTGCAGCATTAAACATTCTTGCTCTTGCAGAGGTTGATTACGATGCTGCTCTTGAATCATATACAAAGCTTGTTGAAAATATAACTCCCGAGGACGGATTCCTTGGCGCGCTTGCAAAAGCAGGTCTTACAACTCCTTTTGAAGAAGAAACATTTATGAATATCGGAGAAGTTTTGGCTAAATAATTTAAATAAATCATAATTTTCGCAGAGCAGGGTGTTTGATGCCTTGCTCTGCGGTTTTTTACTGTTTTTTGGATATTTTTTGAAAATCATTATACTTTTTCCTAAAAATCTTGACTATAGTGGTGTAGGGAAATTGGGATTTAGCGGGAAGAAGTTAGTTTAAGTAAGCATTTTTTCGTTCTTTTTGAAAAAACTTTTAAAAAGTTGAAGAATTTTCCAAAGAAAACGGGTATTAGTATATAGAACACTTTTTAAAATAGGGAAAGCTATGCCTTTTTGAAAGGGAATATATTATACCGAAAGGAGAATTCTTATGAAAGCAGAAAAAAGATATTTATTTGTCTTTCACCGCTATTAGCTTCGACAAAACCGTGTTGACACGATACGTTAAAATGTGTTAAAATGAATAAAATAATGAAAGGAGAATTGTAATATGAAAAACACAAATCTTAAATTGAACAAAACAAAGCTCGTTGCGAGGTTGATGATTATTGCGGTTTTAATTACCGGAGCGATTATCCTTTCTTCGTGCAATACGCAGAACCAATATGATGAGGTTGACTTAGAAAAAAGATTTAATTTGGATGATGGTTCAATTAGTTTTTTGACTATGAGAAGTATAAATGTTACCGGAACGGGCAGAGAGGTGTGGAATGGTTCTTCCTTGAGAACGCTATATATTGTTAACGGAGACGAAACATATAGCAGACCTTTTATATCTTATAGCACCACAATAGAGAATTCAGATTTGGGAGATGGTCGTACATTTTTTGAAAAATATATCAAAAAATATGTAAGCTTTAGCGGTTCCCCTAAGTATTCTATGAAAATACATGTGGTTTCATATGCATTTCAGGGGGAAGTTGGAGAATTGAGATATGAGTTTATCTCTGGTTTTTCTGAAAATGTAAAAATAGCAATTTATAACAATGATGAGCTGATTACAACTATGGCGGTTACGACAACATTGGATATGCCTAATGAGTTTTATATTGAAATCCTTGACAACTCCTTGTTTGTTATAAGTGCCGACAAATACTCAGCAGTAGAGCTGGGCACTAACGCTCCAAATCAAGAGCATATTCTCTTGGATCCCGACCTTGACCATATGAATTTGTCGTATCTTTCTTTTCGAGATATTCGCAATTCTTATGAGCATATAAAGATAAATAACTATAAATCATTTTTTGAGGGCGGATATAGTAGCATAGACTGGCAAACGGGATATCAGGATGTTGTTAACGAGTTTAAATTTGATTTTGATGATGAATTTATAAATGCCAATGTAAAAATCGAGGCAGAGTTTTATGAATATAGAGAGAGAATGGGAGAAATTGAATATCTATTCACAGTTGATAAAGAAAAGGGTAACGGTATTGAGCTTTATTCCAATTCAATTTTGGTTGGCAAGGTATTCTATAGCTCTGAAGCGGAAATAAGCCAAGAGTGGTTGATTAGCTTTTTAAATGAAAATCTTGTGGTTATTAATGTAAAAAAATAGGAGAAGCCTATAAGAATATAGCTTAACGGCACGCTTGTGTTCTATGATAAGGACAACGTGCCGCAGGTGGAATAATTGAATATAAAGATCAAAACCGCCGACAAAAAATCGGCGGTTTTTATATTGATATATTTTGTTTTCACTTATCTTATAAAATTAGTTCTTTCGGGCTTTTCTTTTTCGGGGAGTCCGAATTCTTCTTTGCCAAGCTTGATGCTTTTCATAAGGAAAACCATATTATTGGCAAGGGTGCGCATTGTTTGAAGTCCTTCGAGGTCCTCTTCGGCTTCGCCCTTTGCTCCGCCGTGAACACTGTTCCAATACTGGCTTGATGCAATGGGCATTCCGCTTATTGTGAAGTATTTATTCAACTGGTCAAACGTTGCGGAGCAACCGCCACGTCTTGCAACGGCAACGGATGCGCCCACCTTCATTCGTTTCTCAAATTTCGTGCTATAGAAAAGTCTGTCAAGGCACGCTATTAGCGTTGCGTTTGCATTTGCATAATAGACGGGGGATGCGATTACCATTCCGTCGCACGCTTCAAAACGGGGAGCAAGCTCATTCACAATATCGTCGATAACGCAATTTTCTCTGCCGTTATGACAAGCTGCGCACGCGATACAGCCGCGGATTTCCATATTGCCAACCTGAACGTAATCTACTTCGATTTCGTTTTTATTAAAAATATCAATCATTTGTGAAAGCGCGAGGGTGGTGTTGCCACCAACCCTCGGACTTCCGTTTATAATAAGAACCTTCATATCAAAAATTCCTTAATCAAGTATGAATTCTACGATATAACCCGCGGTAAGAGTGATTTGATCAACGTTAGTAATCGTTGCTTCGCCGTCGCCGCTTTGCTTACCGTACATTCCAAAATATGCGTGGTTTCCGCCCTCTATGACATATTCAACGAAATCTGAGGGCAAATTTTTCTTGTTCTTTTTATATTTTTCCGCATTCAAAACACTGTCCTGATCCCCATAAACCGAAAGGACGGAAAGATCCTCAATGCTTGAAGTGGAATAAGAGGCGAGAAGGACTACGCCTTCAAAAGCATCGGGATTGGTCGCGGCGCAGCTTGCCGCCATACTTCCGCCAAGCGAGTGGCCGCCGATGTACCAATTTTCAATATCGGGGTAAAGCTCGATGGCATTAAGCGCTTTATTCATACCCAAAAATGCAAGATTGCAGGGCATTTTTACAACTATACATAAAATTCCTTTATCAGCGCAAGCTTCAAGCAATGGCGCATAGGATTTATATTCAACCTTTGCACCGGGATAGAATACAAATCCTGCCTTAATCTCGCCCTTCGGAGCATATGCTGTAAAGCCGTTATCAAGCTCTGTTTTTTCAACGGTTTCATAGCTTAACTCTTCAATTCTTGATTCGTCCGCTCTGTAGTAGTCATTAATATATACAGTTGCTACGGCAAAAACAAGCGCGATAACAAAGCCCGTGATGAGAATTGCAACCCAATGGCGTTTATTTTTCTCAACGCTTTTCTTGATGCTCGATTTTTTGGGGGATGTAGCGATAAAGTCAAGAATGGGGGTGAAAATCGTCATAATAACAAGTGAGCTGATGATGTCGCTGAATTTTTCAACCATAGGAATGAACATAAGAATAATGATAAAGTCCTTTATGAAGTTGAACCAACCGAAGTCAATGTCACCTCTTTTGGATATAGCCATTGAAAGAACGTGTTCACCGTTTGGTGCGCTTCCGTATCTAAGCATCAAGCCCGTACCAAGCTCAATACACACCATACCTATAAGGGTTGCAAAAAAGACGTTTTCTATTTCAAGCGAAAGATATGTTTGGAAAACGTAAGAAAATCCGAGGAAGCAAAGAGTACCAACCGCCATATTTGAAATGAATTTCGCGTTCATCAAGCGCCAAGCTATCAGATAAAACAGAATATTCAAAAGTAAGGATGCAAATCTGAATCCGATTCTTTCCCCTGAGTAATATTCGATAACACGCGCCATACCAACAATACCGCCGTCTGCGGCATCACTGTGAATATGAATTGTCGATCCCAAGGCAACGAGCGCAGAGCCGAACACCGTGTATGAGAAATTTTGGTAATTGATACTGGCAAAGAATTGTTTTATGGTTCTTTTTTTCATATATTTATACCTTTCTTTTTTATCCAAGTAAAACGTCTGAAATAAGCATTATGCAAAATCCGACGAGAAGGGCGTAGGTCGCGCCTCTTTCGTTTCCGTGAGCGTGAGTTTCGGGAATCATCTCGTCGCTTATTACGTAGAGCATCGTGCCTCCCGCAAACGCAAGTGAGAAGGGAAGAATCACCTGCGATACGCTAACTGCAAAATAGCCGATCATTGTGCCGACGACCTCGATAAGTCCCGTAGCTGCAGCGCAGAGAAATGTGCGCTTGGGGCTTATTCCGCTTGCGAGCATTGGCGCGATTATTACCATACCCTCGGGTATATTCTGAAGCGCGATACCGCCCGCAATGAGAAGTGCTTGCGACGTATCTCCCGCGCCAAAGCCGACACCTGCGGCAATTCCCTCAGGAAGATTGTGAATGGCTATTGCCATAACGAAGAGCAACACCTTGTCAACACCTGCGTTGTGGTGCTTCTCTGTATCCGCTCCCACCATCTTGTGAAGATGGGGCACAAGCTTATCAACGAGATTTAAGCAGAGCGCACCGACAAAGATGCCGAGCACCGTTGTTACAATACCTATTTTGCCACCGTATTCAAGGGATGGCAAAATAAGACCGAGCACCGCTGCCGCAAGCATTACGCCGGCTGCAAAGCCAAGGGTTATATCTGTGAATTTATGTGATATTTTTTTAAATGCAAATCCAAGCAGAGCGCCAATAACAGTTGCTCCGCCTACGCCGAGCGCAGTTAACAAGACTAAATCCATAAACGTATCTCCAAATACTATTAAACACAGTAATACACAATAAGTATAACACAGTTTTTTGAATTTTTCAATAAGAAAAAAGGATATTATTGAAAAATATGTAAAAAAGTTGGTTACCCAAAAAGTATATATATTAGCTATTCTATGTTGACAAAGGATTTTTCGTGTGTTAAAATAAAGAAAATCTCTTTGTTTGGGGCTTTTTTGTTTAATATCATCTTTGGAGGTATATCACATGGCTAAAAAAAGAAAAGCTACTTCAGGTCTTTCCAAAAAGCATTGGTTTGGTTATATGTTTGGTGACTGGGGCGGCTGTATGACGTTTGCTCTTATGGCAAGCATTTTTTCAATGTATTGTACCAATGTTCTTGGTATTAATGCTACTGTAATGGGCGTTCTTACAATTGTTTGGACTGTTTGGGACGCAATCAACGACCCTATGATGGGGGCGCTTATGGATAAGGCGTTCGCTAAAAATCAAAACAAGCGTGGTAAGTTCCGTCCTTGGATTCTTCGCGCCACTCCTCTTCTTGCGATTAGCGCTATTGCGATGTGGACGGTTCCCACATTCCTCGACGGCATTCCTCTTCTCGTAGCATTGTTCTCATTCAAGATTCTTTATGAAGCGTCATATACAATGTTTAACATCCCTATGGGCTCTCTTCTTTCTGCGATGTCGACAAACGATGCGGAAAGAGCATCTCTTTCGTCAGCTCGCGGTGTGGGTTCAATGTTTGGTAATATGATTCCCGGTATGATTGGCCCTGTCCTGATTGGTATGTTTGGCGATACGAAATCTACGGGCTATATGATTACCGGTGTTGCTTGTGCAATCTTTGGATTTGTAGTTTGTATGCTTCACTATGCTCTTACCGAGGAGCGCGTTATTGTCGATGAAGAGACAAAAGCGGATGATATTAAATTTACGGATATTTTAACGGTTGTAAAGAAAAACCGTGCATTTGTGGCTCTTTGTATTCACGGTATTTGTATTTGTACAATGCAGTATCTTGCCGAAAATATCAGTATGTATATGTATTCTGCGGTATATAATGACGTTACATACAAAACGATAGCTTCTGTTTTGTCCGCTCCGTTTATGGTGGGCTCTATGGCTATAGTTCCTTTCCTTTGTAAAAAGCTTGGACTTGAAAAGATTATTCGTTATACTCTTCTTGTTGGCGGCGCTATTTGCGGATTGCTTTTCGTGATGCATCTTGTTATGGATGTTAATCCGCTTGTTCACGGTGTTATTCTTGGCGTTGGTTCCGGTATGGCGATGGTTTCCATTCAAATGCAGTGGGGACTCGTTGGTGAAGCAATTGATTACAATGAATATATTACGGATAAGAGAACGGAAGGTTCTATTTACGGTACCTTTAACCTTTCTCGCCGTATTGGTCAAACGGTTGGTCTTGGCTTTAGCTTCTTCGCGCTCGACTGGATTAAATACAATCCTGAACTTGAGGTGCAGAGTGCGGGTACGGTATTTGGATTTAAGATACTTTGCGTTCTCGTTCCTGCGATCTTCATTCTTGGCTCTTGGGCGGCATTTAAATTCGTTTGGAATATTACTCCTGAAATTCGTGAAAAGATGGCTGCTCGTAAGGCGGCTCAAAATACGGAAACAGTAGAATAATTAATTAAATTTGGATTTAGCGTTTACTTTGCTTTTTTTAGCGGCGAAGAAGCCGATAAATCAAAATTAAAAAATGGAGCTGAAAATATGGGAAAATACGCTATAAATACACCTTGCGGTGAGATAAGAGGCGCTGATTGCCGACTTGACGGAGTAATTGCGTTCAAGGGCATTCGTTATGCTACGGCAGGCCGATGGGAATATCCTAAGCAGGTGACTGCGTGGGATGGTGTTTACGATGCTACGAAATATGGAAATTGTTGCTATCAACCACGCACGTTCTATGATGAGGAATATAACAAAAAGAAGTATTTTTATTACAAGGAATTCCGAAAGGGAGAAACCTATACCTATAGTGAGGATTGTCTTTTTCTCAATATTTGGAAGCCCGAAAATGCGAAAGAGGGAGATAAATTGCCCATTCTTTTCTATATTCACGGCGGTGGATATACGGGCGGATGCGGTCACGAAAAGCATTTTGATGACCCCGTGTGGGCGCAAAAGGGAATTATTGGTGTTACGATAAATTATCGACTCGGACCTCTTGGCTTTGCCGTACTTCCCGAGCTTAAGGACGAGGCGGGACATACGGGCAACTACGGTCTTTATGATCAGCTTTGTGCGCTTAAATGGATCAGAGATAACATTTCCGCGTTTGGAGGAGATCCTGATGCAATTACAATTATGGGACAAAGCGCGGGTGGAATGAGCGTTCAGAATCATTGCTTGAGTCCTCTTTCTGAGGGGCTTTTCCGTTCTGCCGTTATGAGCAGCGGCGGCGGAGTACATAAAATCCTTTCTGCTGCACCTGCGGAACAAATGTACGATTTTTGGCGCGCGGTGATGAATAATTGCGGAACGAAAAATCTTGAGGAATTCCGCACCGTTGAGCCCGAAGCACTGTTTAAGGCGTGGCAGGTAACTCAAAAGGAGCTTAAAAAGCCAATGTCCTGCTTTCCCTGTATTGACGGGGAAATGCTTACCGCTACGGGCTGTGAGATTTTTGAATCCAAGAAGCATCACAAGATTAATTATATGGTCGGCTCAACGAGTCACGATATGATGACGCTCTTTATGAGCGGTATGGCACATAATTGGTGTGACAATCAAGAAAAAAAGAGCTATATTTGGCATTTTGACCGTGTTTTACCGGGTGAAACGAATGGGGCTTGGCATTCAAGTGACCTTTGGTACTGGTTTGATACGCTTGATAACGGTTGGCGTCCTTGGGAAAATCAGGATAGAAAAATTGCTTCTCTTATGAGTGATTATCTTGTGAATTTCGTTAAATCGGGTGATCCCAACGGTGAAGGGCTTCCTAATTGGAATAGTGCCCAAGAAAGCAAAAAAGCTCTCTTTATCGGGGAGGGTGAGCCCAAAATGGCAAAGCCGAATAAAGCGAAATTGCTTTGGACGATGCTTACAACAAAATCCGTGGGCGAATAAAATAAAAGGACTTGACGAATCTCGTTAAGTCCTTTTTGATATTGCTTCAAGTTTGATTTGTCTGCAAATAATAGGATAAAGATTAACTGATGTTAAAATAACCATTCTTTTTTATCGTTTGTTTTCGATAATGCTTGACTTTGATTAAAAAATAATGTATAATAACCCTCGGTGAGTTCGAGATCCTCCTCACCTAAAACAAAACTAAGGAAAGGGCGCTTTTGGATTTATTTCAAACGCAAAAGTGAACAAAATGAAAAGAAAAAATCAACAAAGGGTGCGTTTCATCACCCTTGCGGCTATAATTGCCGCGCTCTACGTGGTGCTGACGCTCGTTTCGGCGGCGTTTGGGCTTTCGTCGGGAGTCATTCAGGTCAGAATTTCAGAGGCCCTCTGCGTTCTGGCATTTTTTACGCCTGCGTCAATTCCCGGCTTGACTATCGGTTGCCTTGTGTCAAATTTGATTACGGGCGCGAATATTCTTGACGTGGTTTTCGGTACGCTCGCAACGTTTATCGGTGCTTACGGCGGCTATTTGCTTCGCAAAAGAAAATGGCTCGTTACCCTGCCAACAATACTTGCCAACACGTTAATCATTCCGCTTATCATAGTATACGGCTTCGGCGTGAAGGACGTTGCGCTTCCCCTCGTTGCGCTCAGCGTTTGCGTGGGAGAAATTATTTCGGCCGGAGTGCTCGGTATGGGACTTCTTCTGCTGCTTCAAAAGAGAAATTTTAAGCTTTAATTTATCAAAATCCGTCCGCACGGGCGGATTTTTGTATTGCTTGATAAATTGGGATTTATCGGGATGTTGAAAAAGTTAGTTAAAGCAAAAAAAGTCGCTTTTGAAAAAGCTCCGCAAAACTTTTAATCGCTTGGTGAGTGCAGATTTGACGTAAATTTTCGATAATTCGCAAACGAATTATCGGTTTTGAAACTCCAATCCTGACCTTATGTACAAGTACAACGGTCAGGATTAGACTTTCAAAACTACGAAAACCACTATTTGCATAGTGTTTTTCTAAAATTTACT
>JAFVRQ010000017.1 GCA_017504245.1 Clostridia bacterium
GAAATGGCTTCGTTGGATAGTAGCAAATTGGATTTTTCGAGGTGCCTGCCAACACCGAGAAAAATCATTAGTGTCAACTCGTTGACACAATTTGCGCGGCTTTAATTTATTCCCACGTTTAAAAAGTTTTTGGTTCTTTTTTCAAAAAGAACCAAAAAATCCTTATTTAAACTAACTTTAACTCCCCGACAAATCAAAATTTGAAACAACAAATCAAAAAGCGGAGCTTGCTCCGCTTTTTTCTATTATATTATTTCCGCAAGTGCTTCAACATCCTCTTTCGTGGTCGCGAATGAGGTCGCAAAGCGCACCACACAGCGAGTTTCGTCAAGTCGCTCCCAAAATCCGAAGCGGCATTTTGATGAAATTTTCTCCATCTGCTCGTTTGTGAGTATAATAAACTGCTGATTTGTGGGCGAATTCAAGAAAAATTCATATCCGCGAGATGCGAAGAGCTCCTTCAATTCCTCCGCGCGGTCAATCGCATTTTTGCTTATTTCAAAATACAAGCCGTCCTCGAAAAGCGCCTCGAACTGTACGCCCGTTAAACGCCCCTTGGCAAGCATTGCGCCGTGCTGCTTCGTTTGTGAACGAAAGAATTTAGGTGCTTGTCCCTTGGCAAAAACCACCGCCTCGCCGCAAAGCGCACCAACCTTTGTACCGCCAATATAAAAAACGTCGCAAAGAGCGGCAATATCGTGCAAAGAAACGTCCGTTTCCCTGCTCATAAGTCCGTAGCCAAGCCGCGCGCCGTCAAGAAACAGCTTCATTCCGTATTTATCGCAAATTTCACGAAGCTCACACAGTTCATTTTTCGTATAAAGCGTGCCGTATTCCGTCGGATGTGAAATATACACCATCGCGGGCTGGACCATCATCGTATTGTTTTCGTCGCCATAGAACGATTCAAGATAAGCAGTAAGATTTTCGGCGGGCAGCTTGCCCTCAAACCCATCAAGCTCGATTACCTTATGACCCGTGTATTCGATTGCCCCAACCTCGTGCAAAGCGATGTGTCCCGTTTTCGCGGAAAGCACGCCCTCAAAATTGCGTAGCATAGTCGAAATAACAACCGCATTCGCCTGCGTGCCACCCGTAAGGAAAAACACCTCGCTATCAGGCGTACCGCACGCCTTTTTTATCAAATCCTCAGCATTTTTCGTGTGAACATCGTTGCCGTAGCCCGATAACACCTCGTTGTTCGTTCTTATAAGCGCGTCAAGTACCCTCTCGTGCGCCCCAATTATGTAATCACTCTCAAATGAAAGCATCTTATCACCTCTTTCTTGAGGTTATTTTAGCACATCTGATATGTTTTGTCAACAACGATAAATTGTGATTTATAGGGATGTTGAAAAAGTTAGTTTAAATTAGGCTCGCCTACGCGGCGAGCGGTCACTTTTTTGAAAAAAAGTAACCAAAAAACTTTAATCGCTTGGTGTGTGCAGATTTTAAATCCGCGCGACGCCGCAGGCGTCATTCTTGAGTGAAACGCAGTGAAGCGAAGAATCTTGCGCGTAGAAGAAACTAAATCGACGTAAATTTTCGATAATTCGCAAACGAATTATCGAAAATTTACTTCGCTAAACTGTAGCCATTTGAGAACGAAATGGCTACAATAACAGTAGCAAATCACAGATTTTCGAGCCGCCTGTCATACGGCGAGAAAATCGTTATGTGTCAACTCGTTGACACGATTTGCGCGGATTTTGTTAACAACCAACATTTAAAAAGTTTTTGGTTCTTTTTTCAAAAAGAACCAAAAAAATCCTAATTTTAACTAACTTTATCTCCCCGATAAATCAAAATTTGAAACGCAAAAAAGAGAGATTGCCCCTCTTTTTTACTGTCTTTCAAGCCCGTGTATAAATCCGTTGACATCTGCGGAGCAAACGTCACCGCCGATAACCTTATTGCGATAAACGAGGATGTTAACGTAAACCTCGCCGTCGTAATCGGGATAATTCGTCACAACGTAGGTATAGCGCATAACGTTTTTCTTTTTGAACGACGACAAATCAAGCCCCTGCTTGCGTTGAATTTCATTGTACGCGGCAAAAATCTTGTCAAACTCCTTTGGAATTGTGACCTCCTGCTCCTTTATCGGCTGCGCTTCAACCTCCCAACCGAATTGCTTGATGAAATTGATTCTGTCCTCGTTGCTCTTGATTTTTTCATAGTTGTATGACGCGTCAACTCCAACCTGCGCCGCGTCCTGCCCCGTCGCATACGTCGGCACAAACGCAATAAGCGCAATCAAAGCCGTGAGCGCTAAACAAATAACCGCAAAAAATTTTATCGTGTTCGCGTGCATTGAATAAATAAACATATATTATTTCCTCCTTATACAAATTGGGATTTATCGGGATGTTGAAAAAGTTAGTTAAAGCAAAAAAAGTCGCTTTTGAAAAAGCTCCGCAAAACTTTTAATCGCTTGGTGAGTGCAGATTTGACGTAAATTTTCGATAATTCACAAACGAATTATCGGTTTTGAAACTCCAATCCTGACCTTATGTACAAGTACAACGGTCAGGATTAGACTTTCAAAACTACGAAAACCACTATTTGCATAGTGTTTTTCTAAAATTTACTTTGTTAATCTATAGCCGTTTGA
>JAFVRQ010000018.1 GCA_017504245.1 Clostridia bacterium
GCTTTCAAAACCGATAATTCGTTTGCGAATTATCGAAAATTTACGCATAATCTGAACACACCAAGCGATTGTTTTGACCCACTTTTTTCAAAAGTGGGCGCCCGCCGCGTAGGCGATCTTAACTTTAACTAACTTTTTCAACTCCCCGCTAAATCACAATTTAGCGCATTGACAAGCATATAAAAATATGTTACAATAGGTCAATAAAACATTAACTATTTAGAAGAGGCAAAAATGAATTTTTACGATACTATAGCGGCGTTGTCGAGCCCTGTGGGGAAGGGAGGCGTTGCGGTTATCAGGATTTCGGGCGGTGAAGCGTTTGAGGTTGCGGAGCGCGTTTTCAAGAGTGCTTCGGGCAAGATAATCGCCGAGCTTAAGCCCAATATGATGACTTATGGTCAAATCCTTTCAGAAGGAAAGGTAATAGACGACGGACTTTGCGTGAAATTTTGCGCGCCGCGTTCGTTTACGGGGGAGGATACTGTTGAAATCAACTGCCACGGGGGTATTTTTATCACTCAAAAGGTGCTTTCTGCAGTCTTTTCCGCAGGGGCGCGACCCGCAGAAGCAGGGGAATTCACCCGTCGAGCATTTGTGAACGGTAAAATGGCTCTCTCTCAGGCAGAGGCACTTGGCACGTTGCTTGAAGCCAAGAATGACGAGCAGGTAATTTTGGCTCGCTCGGCTATGGGCGGCAAGATAAAAGCGGCTTGCGACTCTCTCTACCGTCAGCTTGTTGCCCTTGTGGCGCAGGTTTACGCAAAGGTCGACTATCCCGAGGAGGATCTTGCGGATATGGATTCAACTGAAATGGCGGTGGCGACTCGAAATTTGTTGAATGACGTTTCCGCGCTCAAGTCGACCTACAAAACGGGTCACGCGGTTATGGAGGGCGTGCGCACCGTCATCTGCGGAAAGCCGAACGTTGGAAAGAGCAGCTTATACAATCGACTTGTTGGCAGGGAGGCGGCGATAGTTACCGAAATCGAGGGAACGACGCGCGATATTCTGACAGAAACGGTTTCGCTCGGCAGAGTTACACTTCGACTCGTTGACACTGCGGGCATTCGCGACACCGAGGACACCGTTGAAAGGATTGGTGTTGAGCGCGCAAAAAAATCTCTTGACGAAGCGGAGCTTGTTTTGGCGGTTTTTGACAACTCGCGTGCGCTTGACGAGGGCGATTTTGAGATAATTTCTGCGCTTGAGTGTTTGAGCGCGACAAAAATTGCGCTTATAAATAAGGATGATGAGCAATCCGCTCTTGACGAGCTCGTTTTGAGGGAAAAATTTGACCGCGTTTTAAGAATTTCCGCCAAAAACGAGGACGGACTCGACGCGCTTCGCTCCCTTGTTGATGAATTGTATATCAACGAAGAAATCGACACACAAAACGATGCCGTTTTGATTAACGCGCGCCAGCACGCATCCCTTATGAGCGCGGAAAAGCATCTTGCTTTGGCTCTCGAAGCCCTTGAGGTTGGTCTTTCACCCGACCTTGCAGGCGTTGACCTGGAGCTTGCGATGTCACATCTCTCCGAAATCGACGGCAGGGAAGTGGATGAGGACATAGTTTCCGAAATTTTCTCCCATTTCTGCGTTGGCAAGTAAATATTCCCCCCTCTAAACAGAGGGGGTTCGCAATATTGGGAAACAGCTATACGGTAGCACCGCAGTTATATTCGCTTCGCGGGTTGAATAACGGGCGAATATAATACCGCTGCAAGCCTTAGCTTGCAAGCTTTGTAAGTAAAATAACTCACAGATTAATCAAAAATAAATTAACAAATCCATTGTAGAAATGAAGCTATAAGAGTCAAACGCAAAAATACAAAAAACCCGAAAAATATCAAAAATAATCATTGACTGTTTGAGATTTTTGTAGTATAATCATATCGCTAATAACTTATAGCGCAATTTTCTCCCTTTCGCAATTGATTGCGGAGTAATTTTTTCGAGGCGAATATGTGGAAAATAAAATTTAAAGATTGGATGTATATGAATTTTGGCATCGTGCTTATCGCGTGCGCCACATACTTTTTTTTAGTACCAAATCATTTTGTTACCGGTGGTATGACGGGTCTTGCAACGATGCTCGGAACTGCAATTCCCATTCTTACAACCTCAACCTGGTTGATGATACTTAATATTACTATGCTTGTTCTCGGCTTCATCTTTTTAGGAAGGAAAACGGGCATTTGGACTGTTTACTGCAGTCTTGGCTATACTGCGATGATGCTTGCTTTTGAGCAAATTGTTCCTTTAGCCCATCCGTTGACAGACGAATCCTTTATGGAGCTTTGCCTTGGTATTCTCATTTACGCGGTAGGTACTGCAATCATCTTCTATGCGGGCGCCTCGAGCGGCGGTATGGACATAGTTGCTTTGGTGCTTCAGAAATATGCAAGAATTGACGTTGGTAAAGCTGTTCTTTGCGCCAATACACTTATTGCCTTCGGTGCTATTTTCATTTTTGGCGGTGTCGAAAGAAGTCTTCTTTCTTTGATTGGCTTGTTTGCGAACTCATTCATTATTGACAGCGTTATCGATAGCTTCCATTCCTGCAAATACTTTGTGGTTATCACGGACAAAACCGAGCTTGTTTCCGAATACATAATGAATCAGCTCCACCACGGAGTTACAGTTACCGATGCTGTGGGTGCATATACCCAAACAAAAAAAGGTATGATTCACACCGTTTGTCGCAGATACGAGGCAATCAAGCTCCGCGCCGCAATCAAAAAAATCGATGAGAACGCCTTTATCGTTATCACAACGAGCAGCGAAATCATCGGCAAGGGATTCAGAAATATTTAACAGTGTAAAGGGAACTGCATTGAGAATCAATGGCAGTTCCTTTTGTTTGTTGACCGTAGTTATTGACAAAGGATTTTGTTTGTGATAAAATAAAGTATATAAGTACTTTAGGAGGAAACGACATGAAAATAAGAATTACAGCTCTTGTGCTTTTAATTGCCTTGCTTTGCGTGAATCTTTGCTCTTGCGTTGCAGGCGAGATAATTGAGCTTGTTAATAACATTTGGGGGGTTATTTTTCCCAACGATAATCCGAAGGGCGACACCAATATCTATTTCGAACTTCCCGACCCCGAGCGTTGCACCGCACATTCAATAGTGCCGCTCACTCCAATCGCACCCACCTGCCAAACGCCCGGTGTTGCGGGAGGTCAGGTTTGTCAGAAATGCGGTGTTGTTATCGTTCCTCAAATCGAGCTTGCGGTAACCGACCATATCTACGACGGCATCAAGGATAAGGATTGTAACGTTTGCGGCTTTGTTCGAGAAATCAAATGCGACCACGCAAATACCAAAATTTTGGAAGCAACGGCTCCATCCTGCGCAGTTACGGGACGCACACAGGGTGAGGAATGCGTTGATTGCGGAAAAATCATCGCAGGATATGAAATAATCAATTCCGTTGAGCATACATACGATGACGCAGACGACGACACCTGCAACGTTTGTTCATACGTAAGAAAGCTTGCGTGCCCGCATCGAATCACGAATAAGCTTGCGAGGGTTGAACCAACCTGCACCGAAACAGGTCTTACTCAGGGTCTTGCCTGCGGACATTGCGGAGAAATTCTCCTTGCTCAGCAGCCAATTCCCACAATTTCTCACATTGAGGGCGATTGGATAGTTGACGTAGCCCCCACAGAAGAAGAAGAGGGTTGTATGCACACGGAATGCACTATGTGTCACACAACGCTTCAAGAAAGGGTCTTAAATGCTATTACCCCCGAATCGAGCGAGGGGATTTCAGAGGGATTCAATTTCACTCTTAACAATGACGGCAACAGCTATACTCTTACCGACGTTGGAGCTTGCGTTGATACTGAAATCGTTATTCCGAAATACTATAACGGCAAACCCGTTACAAAAATCGGAGAGGGCGCGTTCCTTAACAACGCAAATATAGTCAGTGTTGTTATTCCCGAGGGCATTCTCACGATTGGCGGCGGCGCATTCAGAGGATGCGTTGCGCTCGCGAGCGTTACCATTCCCTCAACCATTACAAGCATTGGCGAATATGCATTCTATAATTGCGCAATAACATCTCTTTCACTTCCCGAAGGATTAAGGGAAATCAAGCAATACAGCTTCTACGGTTGTGATTTCACAACAATAGAAATCCCCTATGGAGTTATAAGCATTGGAAACGGTGCTTTTGCGGAATGCACACTCGTTGAAGAGATTGTTCTTCCCTCGTCAATTGAAGCGATAGGCAAGGAAGCATTCTATAATATGCCTTTGGTAACGAGCATCAATCTTCCCAAGAGCGTTCGCACCATTGGTGATAAGGCATTCAATATCTCAACTCCCGACGGGGCGGAAAGAACAATTTCTATGCACAATTACGTTACAAAAATCGGTGCTTATGCTTTTGCAACCAACTCTAACATCAAATACAAGGGAACTAAGGCTGAATGGAACAGCATCTTGATTGACCCGAGAAACTTCCAATATAACGTTAGTGCCTTAGACGGCGATTTTGTTGACTAAAGGAGGATTAATAATATGAAAAAGCTTTTAGTTTCGGTTTTATTGGCGGCTATGATTTTGACTCTTTTCGCTTGCGGGGGAAATGAAGTAGTGCAGTCCATTGATATTCAAGTAGAGCTCGCCCCTAAAAACGGTGTTTTCAATGCACCCGACACATTTTTAGAGGAGTGGGATATTTCTTCTATCAGAGACGTTTCAAAAAACCAAGAGGGATATTACAGTATGCCCGTTTACCTAATCAACACCTATGAGGAGCTTTTACACCTGAAAAACATCGTTGGAATGGAGCTTATCGGCAACGAAGTGCTGAATTCCGAATATTGTGATGAGTGTGAAACAAATAACTCCTGTGCGCACGAATTATACAATGAAGCGTTTTTCGAATATGCCTCGTTGCTTATAGGCTGGCACCAATATGAAGGTGTTGTAATTCCCGATGTTTATAATCAATATAATGCTTTAGTTAAATGCAAGGTTGATTATAACGGTGACATAAGCGTTGAATTAATTGGACTTCCCTCCGAAACGCAAGAGGGGACGGCTCAACAATGGATCTTGGCTGCAGTTCCCAAATACAAAATGAAGGACTGCGACAGTATTGTTTTCCTCGTTAAGCTTCCCACAAGCAATACAGAAACCCCCGATGCCCCGGAGAACCCCGACGCCCCGGAGAACCCCGATGCTGAGGATAATCCCGGCGCGGACGAAGCTCCCGGTGCGGACGAAAATCCCGATGTAACAGAGGAATAAACCATAAGCGTATACAAAAAGCACAAGGCATTCTCGATGTTTGCCTTGTGCTTTAATTATTCAGTTATCTTCTTTGCAATTTCTTCAGCCATTGCCAAAGCGCCTTCCTTTGAGGGGTGAACGTTATCGCGGAACCATTCCGAATGGTTTTCGGTGAGCGAATAAACGTCAACGCATTTGTATCCGTTAAGGAGCGCAAACGCACGAATTTCATTTCTTATCGCCTGAACTATTTTGGGTTGAATATCATAGCTCGTCATACCCTCGCTCTCGCCCTTGTGGAAGAACGCGGCAGCGGGCGTGCAGAGGATTATTTCAACGTCCTCGTTGTTTTCTTTAAATGAATTGATAAATTTTTCATATTTCGCAATAAAATCGAGCGCGTCCGTCCAGTTTTCCGGCTTTGAATCGTTCGTGCCGAGCATAATTACAACAACGTCCGCGTCATATTCCAAGCTCAATTGATATTGCTCACTCTCGTTATAGGGCTGATCGCCGTCGGGTGAAAGAGTACGTCCGCTATGACCGAAGTTTGCAACGTGGTAGCCGTCGCCAAGTATTTTCTGAAGCTGCGCGGGATAGTTATTTTTCGCCCAACCCTTAATTCCGTGACCGTAGGTAATGCTATCGCCCACGCACGCAACCTTTATTTGCCCCTCGCTCGCCTCAGTATGCCTGTGCAACCCCGAATAGCCGTTATTGTATAGCGCAAAAAGGAAAAACGCAACCAAGCAGAGCGCAATTATTCCTATTGTGATAATTATTTTCTTGCCTTTTTTCATTTTGACCTCGCTAAAGCTTTGCTGTATCTATTCTATCACATTGTGTTTAAGTATGTCAATAGATAAATTGGGATTTATCGAGTAGTTACAAAAATAAAAATGTTGTTCTTTTTCTCGAAAAAGAAGATATTTTTACTTTGTAACTCCCCCGACAAATCATAATTTGAAAACGAAAAGGGAGTCTTGCGACTCCCCATAATTTTTGACTGTTATTTTTATTTTATTCTGACACATCAAGTCCCGCGAGATAAGAGGAATATGCACTTTCGCAATGAACAACGATGCTCTCGTGCGTCATTTCTCCAATATAACGAAATTCCATATATTCCGTATCAATGTGGGGCAGACGAATGTATCTGCTGAAATCTATGTCGAGCAAGCTGCCAACGGTCTCACCAATATGAATACTGAAAGTACCGTCCTCGTTCTTGGTCACTTTAGCGGAAACCTCAACCTCTTTCGCTTCTTCGTTTTCCTTTAGCATATAGTATGCCATAGCCGTTCCGCTATAAAAATCTACGTTGAGATAGAAATAAACGAACGGAGAAGGGGGGATATAACCCTCAACTTCGGGATATATACCGCCGTCATATCTTTCATATGCGTAAGTGCCAATATATCTTTGCGTTCCGTAAACTACCGTTTGATGCTCACCCGGAAAATGCTCGTCAAGAACACTTCTGTCCGTCTTCTTTGAAATGCGCGTAAATCCAACGCTCACGTAGTAATCAATTGCTGCAGTTCCTTGGAAAAGATTGCCCTTCCATTTTGGTGTTGATGAGCCGAGCTTTTGAGTTTTCCAATCCGCATTAATGCCAAGCTTGTGATATTCGCCGTCGCCCGTGAAATCAACCTCTACGAATTGATACTTGCCCGAATCCTCGGTATCCTGAATAAATCTGCAACGAAGCTCGGAAACAAATTCCTTGTTCGTATTGTCCTTGTAGCCGTAATATCCCGTTCCGTCGGAGCGAATTACCATAATGAGCTTAATGCCGCGTTCCGCAAGCCAATCTGAGTCACCGCTATAGGACGTGAGCTCATAAGTGCCCTCAACCAGCTTCATTTTCGCACTTCTTGTAATATAACAACCGCTAAGCACGGCAGCAGTGGACAAAATTAACACAAGAGCGATGGCGAGAGATAACAGTCGTCGATAAGAGTTCTTCATATAATTTTCCTCCTTTTGTCGTTATTTAGTTGGGTTATGAAGATAAACATAAGACTATGTTCTATACACATTATAACATATTTATAAAAATATGTCAATACCCTATTAAATTGGAATTTAGCGAGTAGTTGGTTGAGTAAAAAAGGGGTCGCCTCTTTTCTTGCTTGCCTCACGGCAAACATTTGCTAACGCAAAACCGAAAAGTGAAAAAAGCTTGGCACGAACCCCCAAAGCTCATAAATGTCGCTTCGGGGAACCCCGCCGCAAAAACTTTTGTAGAGCTTCACGGCAAGATCCCGCGCAAATCGTGTTCCGCCGCACGTTTTATTGGTGCGAACAAATAGTGGTGCGCCCTGCAAACACACCTTGAGGTTTTATAACCTCATTTTGCGAGCAAAAACGGTGGTTTGCTCGATAGTTTGGTATGAGTTTTTGAAACAAAACAACACATAA
>JAFVRQ010000003.1 GCA_017504245.1 Clostridia bacterium
ATGCAAAACAAAAAAAATGCTTGTGTTTTATTTAAGAAAGTGATATACTGATTATGCTACACATTTTTAATAACCCAAAATTAGGGCATACTGTTGGTATAGCACGCGCGTGGAACGGATATTGAAAACTTACGCTTTTTATGCGAGCCGTCACGGTAGGACTGCTCGATCTTATCGATACGGTGAAGAATATCCCGCGCATAATCCATAAACTCCTCGCCATCGGGGGTTAGAACCATTCCTTTTGCGCTTCGTTGGAATATGGTAATTCCAAGATCGGCTTCGAGTTCTTTTATAGATCGGCTGATATTCGGTTGCGCGATCATAAGCGTTTCCGCTGCTTTATTCAGTGAGCCAAGCCTTGCAACCTCAACCGCATATTTCATATGTAGGATATTCATATACAAGTCCTCCTTTCCTTGCATTGCTTGCATATTGATCCCATTATACCACAAATGTGTGAAAAATTCAAGGCGTTTTTTGATTGACATGTTCGCTCTAAATATTTCGGTGGAGGATATAAATTTCTTGCCGCCTTGATATCGGGAAACGTCCTTACTATGCTTAGAAAAAATCCGTATAAAAATAAGAAAAGCCTTACAAACCCTTTAAAATCAAGGACTTGTAAGGCTTTTCGACTGGCGGAGAAGGAGCGTTGCGCATCAAGGACACAACCAAAATAAAGAACGCTTTTTTCATTCTTTTTCCACGCTGACACCTTTTTTCTTCAAATGCCCTAACAACGGTCCCTCATATTTTTCGATTTCGTCATACTCATAGAGATCTATTTCTCTTCCGTCCTTTAACACAATAACGTAAGAAGAATATTCAATCGTTTCCCCAAATCCATTTACTCGGTTCGGCATATAATATACGCGTTCGATATTATCGTATTGATAATATTGACCACTTACCGAAAAAAATTTTGTGTTATCCACAAAACCATCTTCCAGAAATTTAACACCGAATCTCGTAAAAAGAACCGTTCCCGCAAGAGAGCAAATCACAAGAACGACAAGCATTCCCTTGATCAATTTATCTCCGCCCTTCCCGTTGTTTACTTGATCGGCGGCGCAGTATTTTTCATAGTCTTTTGGAAAAAGCCACTTGTAAAACCGAAATCTCGCAAAATAGGAAGCGGCAATCGATGTGATAAACGCTGCCAGAATGCAATAAGGAGCATTGTATATCGGTCCCATAAGATACACCGCGTTTGCATTTTCGACGGCGTAAAGCAAAAAAAACAATGCCAAATATCCAGCTGAAAACAAGACGGTCAATACAAGCCAGGAAAGAAACATGGCAACCGTCTCTTTCTTATTGACGGACACAATTCCGCTTTTGTTGTATGGCTTCAGCCCTTCTTGAAGTTTTGATAAGCCGCTCAGTTCTACCGTCTCGCCACGCTCCCAAAGCATCAGCGTGCGGGTCTCATATCCGATTTTCTTTTTGACCTTTCTAAGCTGCTTGATTGCTGTCTTTGTATCCCCCTTGATGTAATTGATAAACGCAGACGAACAAAAACGCAGAGTGAAAAAGGAATAAAATCCATCGTTAATATAAAACTCGGCGTTGAACTCATCGATCTTTGTATTCAATACCGCAGATGCCTCATCAAAAAATGCGCACTCTATTTTGTCGCGCTCCTTCAATGCCTCCGCTATTTCCCGCATATGAAGTTCAAGCACACCGCCAATCAAATCAAATGCTTCTTTCATTCCTTCCGAATCCAGTACTCCCGGAACGCTTAGTGGTTGCGTCGTTCCAATGTCGATATAATCCAAAAACAAAGCAAAAGGTATGGCGATCCCTTCTTTATTTTTGTTTGTGTGTATCATACATTCCAAAATACTGTTCACCACGCCTAATGGAGCGTGAGTCGTATACTTGAATTCCACCAAAAAGGAATGGTAAAAGACATAGGCACGTCTGTATTTGAGGTCTTCTATCTCCTCGCCACTTTTGTATTGAGACGCGAGCTCGAAGAATATACCCTCGGTCCGTTCACAAAAGGAGGCGGCACAACTGTCAAATGCTTGAATAATAGCGGTCGTTCTTTCCTTTCGGTTCATAACTCCTCCAACGCAAAACAATGCCGGATCAATAAAGCTTTTTCGATTGTCTCTATTATATCACGGACACGAGAGTTTTTCAACAATTTTACGAGAAATTTCCCCAACACCCTTTTCCAAAAAAGCAAAGAGAACGCCCGATGGCAATGCCATTAAGATAAGATACCGGCATTGACCAAATGGACTTTCTTTTTTCGGGGCGGAGAAGGAGAGATTTGAAGCAAAGCCCACTCGTCGAAATAGTCGTCTCGTTCCCTGCCGGTCACGATACTCCTTTTCTCCTCCCATCTCGCACTCGCTTTTTCTCGCACTGCGAGCGCTCGCGCTCGATGCCCTTGTCGGTCCCCGTCGCTCGTGTTCCAATCCTTCGACAGCAAAAAAAGAACAGACCCGATTGGGTCTGTTCTTTTTGGCGGAGAAGGAGAGATTTGAACTCTCGCGCCGGTTAATCCCGACCTACACCCTTAGCAGGGGCGCCTCTTCGGCCAACTTGAGTAC
>JAFVRQ010000001.1 GCA_017504245.1 Clostridia bacterium
CTTATAAAACGTATCAGCACGCAAAGCGCAAGAAAAAGCATATTTTCAACGTCACCGAAAAGGAGTTCTGACTATTGATATCAACACGCTAAAAACAAACAATTTCGTGAGCAACTACGGTGGTTCCGCAACATTGGCTTGCCAATGATAAAAGTCAGGTCGATCCATAGTTTCAGCCACAGTACAAAAAAGTATTGAGCGTGTAGGATATAGGCATCGGTGTATATTGCCGATGCCTTTTGACTTTTTTAGCGGAAATTCGACTATAAATGTCGTAAAAATATATACATAAATATGTATATTGAGCCGAAAAAGTATTGAAAAAGTTGAAAAAATATGCTATACTATAATTGGAAAATTATCGAAAGGGGTAACAGTATGTCTAAAGTAAGACTTCGTGTTTATGATAGACCACAGGGCGTATTGTTCGGCTCGCCCCCTTCCGAACGCACTTTTATAAAAAATCATTGAGCCATTTAACATAGGTGTACTGTGCCTTTTTGTTGAATGGCTTTTCTATTTTGAGGATTAACTATGAGAAAATTGTTATATGTAGGTGACGACAAGACACACGACCGTTACAAAAGAAAATACGATGCTTTTATTACTTTTGTCGATGGAGAAAACAACGACGTATTAGTACCCGGTGGAAACTATTACACCCACGAAGCTTTTGCAGAGTACATAAGAGAAGCAAAGCCTTATGCCGTTACGTTCGCTTTTGAAGCACAGGATGAGTTTGAGTACGTTATAAACTTGATTTGTGATTTTGTTGGCTCGATACATCTTTGTGCAAAGCATAATAAGGTGTTCGATTTTTCGCCCTTGGAAAAATGCACCGAGCTTGATGCGATAATGATGTATTGGAATACAAAGCAAGCAACACTTTGGGATGTTAAGAAAAACACCAAGCTCCGTAGTTTTGAAATGACCGATTATTATAGCATTTCGGATATGTCCGTTTTTCGTGGTAGCTCGGTTGAAATGCTCCGTTTCTTTGGTTGCAACAGTTGCTCTTCGTTTGTATCAAAGATGCACGTTGCAGATTTCAGCTTTGTGTTGGATATGCCGAAGCTCACGGAACTGCGCTTTGATATTGTCAAGGATGAACCAAGCGAATACTATCTTGATATCCTTTCAAAATTGCAGGGCTTAAAGATATTCTACACTCCCGACAGCTTCTTCACTTTTCAGCAGTTTGCGTGGCTGAAAGCAAAGCTTCCAAACGTGGAAAAAGGACTTGATTGCGTTTTTACTGGTAGTGCTTGCGATGGTGCTTTTTATTCCATCATAGGCAGAAGAACACCCAAGTCGCTTCACGATGCTGCAAAAGTCGAAAAATACCAAAAGAGATATGATGCTCTCGTGGTAAAATACCAAACCCGTGAAAATCCCCCTTCGGATGATGAAAAGGACTAACTATGGCAAAGAAATTTTGGACTTTTATCGGCAACGATAAATACGATATAGGTCTTACAGGCAGCACCGTGTACGTTTACGACAAAAACGGCACAGAGCTTGCCACCTTCAAGGATCTTACATACGCATATAATGCGGTTATCTCTCCGCTCGGTGATATTTTTGTAGTTAAAACCACCGATGGAAGAATGGCAATCTATTCTTTTGAGCCGTTAAAGCTCGTCAAAAAGTTCCGTTTTTCCAAGATTGACGGCGGTCAGGATGAAAATATGATATTCTCGCCGGACGGAAAATACTTTTACAGCATTGAAAGTCACACAAGTACATTAAAAACGCTTTTGGCAAAATACAAAACCGACGATTTTTCTCTCGTCTGTCAGTTGTTTTCTGATAGAGAGCGTTTTCGCCTATCGGCTATCGAGTATGACGAAAATACCGATTGCTACTATGTATTAGGGATTTTATATAGTCCCGAAACGAAAATGGCAAATACGTGGTTTATCGCAAAGCTCGTGGATGACGAGCTTGTGGATATGCGTTATATTACCGAAGGCGAAAGAGATTTTGCAAATGCTGTCAATAGACTAAAAGTTATGGGCTACACCGAAAAGGCGTTTCAGTGGTCGGCTTTCCGATACAAGAAGGAATACGATGACCGATATAAAATCAGCCTTGACGAGATTAAGGCACTAAATTATTCGTTGGCAACTCTTTGGAAAAACGCAAGCACAACACCAATAGAAAAAAAGGACTAACTATGCACTTAATTGAACTTACAGAAGCCGAAAGACTTGAATATCTCGGCAAGCTGATTGATAAAACAAACGCATTCGCACAGAGTATCCCGTGGATTGACACGAGAGATCAGGCAACCAAGGTAGAATATGCAAAGAATCTTTGCGACCTGCACACAGGTCTTGACATTGGTATGTTCCATAGAGCAAAGGAGCTTGCGCGTGGAGTTAAGCGTACCGAAAAGCTCGGTGCGAAGAAATCATATCTTAAATACTACTACGAGGGTGAAACGCTCACTTACATAGAAAGCTACGTGAAAACGCTCGACGTGGTTTTCCGAGTTGTTTACGAGGGTGATATGCGATACCTCGTTCCGTTCTTCAAAAACGGTATGCCTTATCCCACCTATATTCACGCCTGTAAAACCGAAAACGAAAAGGTCGTTGAGGAATGGACGGTAGAAGGTAACCAAATCGTTTATGACGGGTATACTCATTTTGATGATGGCTCGGCGGCATATTATTTTATCAACTATGTCAGAGGTGGCAAGACTCCCATTTTGATGCAGAAGCAAGGCGAAATCTCCGCAGCACTTGAATGGGAAGAACATCTTGTAACCACCTATTCCTACACCTCGGATACAAGATATGAGTATAGCGAGATTGACGGCTCAATGACTGTCTTTGAATGGGATGGAAAAGAAAAAGTCGGCGCAAAGAAAATCAGCTTTTACACCGAAAAGAAAAATGAAGCCCTTATTGCAGATGCGGTGATAAAGTCGCACGAGGTTGCGTTTTTCAAATATAAATCTGTGGATATTTCGGGGCTTATTTTGCCCGAAAGTATAGGCGTGTTCTTCTATGGCGTAAGCCGTGTTGACGGTCTTGCACAGTTTATGAAAAATAACCATCATATCAATCATTTTGCATTTAACGATGCAAGCGTTTCCTATCTCGACGAGAGCTTTTTCTCGGCACTTCCCGAAGATACAACGCTTGTGTTTGACGGCTGCCGTGGTCTGAAATCCGTCAAAGGATTGAAAGGCATTTTGCATTGTAACCTCTATCGCACGAAGATTGAGGACGAGGACACCGAGCCGCTTACGCTCTGCAAGCATTCTGTATATAAGCAGAAGGACTATGGATTAGAGGATTAACTATGAAAAACA
>JAFVRQ010000019.1 GCA_017504245.1 Clostridia bacterium
ATAAAAAGTTTTTTGGTTACTTTTTTTCAAAAAAGTGACAATTCTTTTTCTTTCTAACTATTCGATAAATCAAAATTTGAATAATACCATACTCATTATAAATAAAAATAAAGAAAAAATCAAGTATTATTCTGCGAAATATAGGTCATAATTGAATTAAAAATGATTTCTGCGAGCTTTTGTCGGTAAATTTCGTCACCTAAAGCGCGCGCCTCGTCGGGATTAGAAAGGAAACCGCACTCGATGAGGATCGCGGGGAAGGTTGCGTTATTGAGCAAGAAGATGGAACTTGTAGCTTCTTTGATTCCTCGCTTGTTGTTGGGCTGTAAATTGCTTTTTACATTCGATTGAACCAAATTTGCGAGCATTCGCGACCTTGCATCGTTTTTTGAATACCAAACCTGAAGTCCTGAGTATTGAGTTTGCGCAAAATAGTTCATATGAATGCTCACAAGCACGGGATTTTCTTGATTTTGCGCGATTTCGAGTCGACGGCGGACGTCCTGATACTTCTTTTTGCCCTCATAATCGGAGTTTTTATCGTATAAAAGCTCGTCGGTTTCGCGCGTTAGAATGACATTCACGTTTTGCGCGCGCAAAAGGGAAGCGACGCGCATAGTTATGTCGAAATTCAATTCCTTTTCAACAAGACCGTTGCCCTCGCAACCGCCGTCCTCACCGCCGTGCCCCGCGTCGAGAACTACGGTGACGGGTGTGGGATTTGCCGCGCTTTTGTTAGGCAAGGGGAATCCAAAATCAAGCATTAACAATATCAAAGCAAGTGAAATAAGCGCTGAAATAATGCAAAATATTGCAAATTCCAGCGCAAATCCTGAAGCATATCTGTTTCTTTGACTTTTCATAAACCCAACCCCGTTTTTGTTTAGTTTATGAGATTTATGTGAGATTTATTCGAGAGATGAATTGGGATTTAGCGGGAAGAAAAAGTTAGTTTAAGTAAGCATTTTTTCGTTCTTTTTGAAAAAAGAACCAAAAACTTTTTAAACATTTGGTATTACTTAAAGCCGCGCAAATCGTGTCAACGAGTTGACACATAACGATTTTCTCGGTGTTGGCAGGCACCTCAAAAATCTGTGATTTGCTACCTCATTTAGCGCAGATCAAAAGCCACCGAAATAAAAAAGAGAAAAATACACGTTTTTGTGTATAAATTTCTTACAAAGTTGAAAACCGCCGACGAAGATCGGCGGTTTTCTTCATTTTTATGTGGCTTTTTAGCCGCGACTTCGCTATCTGCCGTACTTTTGTACGCCGACGAGAGCGAATTCACGACTTCTACATCTAACTGAGACAGCCCCTTGCTTGTTCCATTATTCAATTCCAAGCACCTTATATCCCTGCGCTTCGACGGTTGCTTTGAGTGTTTCGTCGCTTACGGGGGAGGTGAGAGTGAGGGTTGCTTTTTTCTCAACGTGGCTGGGTACTACGTTCTCAACGCCTGCGAGGGCTTCTAGGGCTTTTTTTACGTGCGCTTCACAGTGGGGGCACATCATTCCTTCAATTTTAATTGTTTTTGTCATAGGTTTGAACTCCTTTTGTTTATGTTTTTTATAAATTTTAACGAGGTTTAAGCGGAGCGCGTTTGTTACCACGCAGAAGCTACTCAAGCTCATAGCGGCGGCTCCGATCATTGGGGTGAGGGTGATTCCGAAGGGAATAAGTACTCCTGCGGCGAGGGGAATTCCGAGGCAATTATAGAAAAACGCCCAGAAAAGACTCAATTTGATATTGTTTAACGTTGCGCGCGAGAGCTTGATTGCGGCGGGCAGATCCGCCATATTGCTCTTTATAAGCACCACGTTTGCGCTATCAATCGCGATGTCCGTGCCGCTTCCGATTGCAATTCCCGTATCTGCGGCGGTGAGGGCGGGCGCGTCGTTAATTCCGTCGCCGACCATTGCGACCTTTCCATACTTTTTAAGACCTTGGATAACCTTTTCTTTACCGTCGGGAAGGACGCCTGCGACGACCTCATCAACGCCTGCCTGCTTTGAAATGGCAAGAGCGGTGCGCTCGTTGTCGCCGGTGAGCATCACGGTTTTAATACCCATTGCGCGAAGCTCCGAAATTGCCTCTTTTGCGTCGGGTTTTATCGTGTCGGCAACTGCAATTATGCCGAGAATTTCATTATTTTTAGCAAAAAACATCGGTGTTTTGCCGTTTTCTGCGAGATTTTGCGCTTTTTCTTTTAGTAAATCGGGCAGGGAGGCGAACTGACTAATAAACTTTTCATTTCCGCCACGGACGGTTGCGCCATCAATTTTTCCTTCAAGTCCGTTGCCTGCAACCGCCTTAAAATCGGTGACGGAGAGGGAAGAAATATCCTTTTCATCACCGTATTCGATTATCGCGCGGGAGAGGGGGTGTTCGCTCTGCTTTTCAAGTGAGTAAGCGAAGGGGAGCAGCTCGTCATTTTCTGCAATTACGTCCGTAACCTTGGGTGTTCCTTGCGTGATAGTGCCCGTTTTGTCGAGCGCTATCACCTTTATTTTGCCTGCTTCCTCAAGCGAGGTCGCATTTTTGAACAAAATTCCGTTTTTAGCACCGACTCCGCTGCCAACCATAATCGAAACGGGAGTTGCGAGTCCCAGAGCACACGGGCAACTGATAACGAGAACGGAAATCGCGCGAGTGAGCGCGAAGCTGAATTCTTTATCCAATAAAGTCCAGATGATAAACGTAATTATTGCAATTCCAATGACGGTTGGCACGAAAATTCCTGAGACCTTATCGGCAATTTTGGCTATTGGGGCTTTGCTGCTTGATGCATCCTCGACCATTTTTATGATGCGCGAGAGCATCGTTTCGTCACCGACCTCGGTGGCTTTGCATTTTAAGAAGCCCGAGCGGTTGATGGTGGCGGAATAAACGTTGTCGCCTGTCTTTTTGTCAACGGGAATGCTCTCGCCCGTGAGCGCGCTTTCGTCAAGTGCGCTTTCGCCCTCGATTATGATTCCGTCAACTGCAACGCTCTCACCGGGGCGAACGGTGAAAATATCACCGACGCGAACTTCAGATATTGGAACGGAAATTTCCTTTCCGTCGCGTACAACGGTTGCTTTTTCCGGGGCGAGTGAGGTCAATTTATCAAGCGCGTCGGTGGTTTTGCCCTTTGCTATCGCCTCAAGCATTTTGCCAAGAGTAATAAGCACCAAAATCATCGCCGCGGATTCAAAATATAGTCCGTGGAGAAGCTCCGCATTTGCGGAGGTTTCCTTTGCAATCATATCGCCAAGGGGATATATCATTTTGAACACAATAGCTACGCTATATATGAACGATGCGCCCGAGCCGAGAGCGACGAGCGTGTCCATATTTGGCGCGAGCTTTATAGCCGATTTGAAGCCGCTTATGAAGAATTTTTTATTTATCACCATTATGATGATGCAAAGAAGCATTTGCAAAATAGCGATTAGCTCATAGTTTTCGTGCAAGAACGAGGGCAGAGGAAAGCCCCACATACTGTGTCCCATTGCGATGTACATAAGAATTGCGAGAAAGACAAGGGAAACGAAAAATCTTTTGCGAATTGCCTTTATTTCATCATTTACCTTGTTTTTTGCTGGTTTTTTGTCATTTTTTTGCGTTTTTGAGCCGTGAGGGGTTGCGCCGTAGCCCGCCTTTGTTACGGCGGAGATAATTTCGACGTCGGTTGCCGTCCCTTCGACCTCCATTGAGTTGGTCAGGAGATTGACCGAGCAAGAGTCAACACCCGAAAGGGAAGACACCGCCTTCTCAACTCGCGCCGAGCACGCGGCACAGCTCATTCCGCTTATATCAAATTTTTTCAATTTATCACCTTCCTTATAGGCTTATTATATACGAAAACTCGAAAAAAATCAAGGGGATTGACAGATAAATTGGGATTTAGCGGGGAAAAGATACAAAGTAAAGAATATCTTCTTTTTCGAGAAAAAGAAGCAAAAAGTTTTTAATCGCTTGTAATAAATTAATTTCGCGCAAATCGTATCCCGCCGCACGTTTTATTGGTGCAAACAAATAGTGGTGCGCCCTGCAAACACACCTTGAGGTTTTACAACCTCATTTTGCGAGCAAAAACGGTGGTTTGCTCGATGGTTGGGTATGATTTTTAAAGCAAAACAACACATAACGATTTTCTCGGTGTTGGCAGGCACCTCGAAAATCGGTGATTTGCTACTGTTATCGTAGCCATTTCGTTCTCAAAGGGCTATAGATTAACAGAGTAAATTTTAGAAAATCACTATGTAAATAGTGGTTTTCGTAGTTTTGAAAGTTCAATACTGACCGTTGTATTTATACATAAGGGCAGAATTGGAGTTTCAAAACCGATAATTTGTTCAAAAACAAATTATCGAAAATTTACGTCAAATCTGCACACACCAAGCGATTAATGTTTTTGCCAAGCTTTTTTCAAAAAGCGTCCATTTTGCTTTAACTAAATCCCCGATAAATCAAAATTTGAAAATCGATTTAAAGCATAAATTCAAGTCAATAATCTTTTTTGAAAGAAGGTGTTGATTTGAAAAAGAGGAGCAGAGCAAGAAGAATACTATTAACCTTACTTATCCTATTTTTGATTATTATTTTGCTATTATCAATCGGTGCTGTGTCATATATAAAAAGAGTGACTGACGAGGAGCTTGACCTTTCGTTATTCACCATTGACGAAGCGCACTCGGTGACTAAGATTTATACAATGGTGGACGGTGAGTGGGTGGAGTGGCGCGAGGAAAGAATACTCGGAGAGCATAATTTTGAGTTCGTTTCGATTGAAAACGTGCCCAAAAATCTGATAAACGCATTCGTTGCTATTGAGGACAAGCGTTTTTTCGAGCATAGCGGTGTGGATTGGTACAGAACTCTCGGCGCAGCAGCAAATTACGTTCTTAATTTTGACAGTAGATTTGGTGCATCGACCATAACTCAACAGTTGATTAAAAATGTCACGGGTGAGGACGATATCAGTATTGAGCGAAAAATTCGAGAAATTTC
The DNA here is from genome assembly GCA_017504245.1 of Clostridia bacterium. Lineage (GTDB taxonomy): Bacteria > Bacillota > Clostridia > Oscillospirales > CAG-272 > RGIG4608. The sequence continues at coordinate 4,996 of JAFVRQ010000019.1, forward strand.
GTGGGCGCTTGAGCTGGAGAAGGAGCTTTCAAAGGACGAAATCCTTGAGCTTTATTTGAATATTATCAATCTTGCCGACAATTGCTATGGAGTTGGCAGCGCGTCGCAAAGATATTTTTCAAAATCTGTTTCCGAGCTTACTTTGATTGAATGTGCGTGCATTGCTGCCATAACTAACAATCCCGCTTACTACAATCCGATAACTCACCCCGAAAACAATAAGGAGAGGCGCGATGCGATACTTTTTCAAATGTATGAGCAGGGATATATAGATGAAGCGGAATTTAGTGAAAGCTACGGTAAGGAAATCGCGTTAAATCCCGACGATAGCGTGGTGAAAACGAGTGTTCATTCGTGGTACGTCGATATGGTAATCGAGGACGTAATTGAAGATTTACAAAGTGAAAAGGGAATTACAAGAGTGAAGGCGTCGTCACTCGTTTTTGGCGGAGGTCTTGAGATTTATATTCAAATTGACCGCGAAATCCAAGAGATAATGGAAGAATACTATGAGAATACCGCTAATTTTCCGTCGGGTGAGGGAGCGCAAAGCTCTATGATAATTATTGATCCGCAAAGCGGTGATGTTTTAGGCGTTGTGGGTGCGATTGGTGAAAAGCAGGAAAACAGAATTCAAAATTATGCCACGGATACGCTCCGTCCGCCCGGCTCGACGATAAAGCCGCTTTCTGTTTATGCCCCCGCGCTTGAAAGGGGAGTTATCACCTACGGAAGCGTTTACGACGACGTGCCGTATTCCTTTGATAATAGCAATCCGTGGCCAAAAAACGCAAACGGGATTTATCACGGGCTCTCTACTATGAGCTACGCGATGGCATATTCAACGAACACGATACCGCTTCAAATTCTTGATGATTTGGGGCTTTCGCATTCCTTCTATTTTTTGCGTGATTATCTCCATCTCGATAATCTTATTGAGCAGGGAAGGGATAAAAACGGCGCGTTCATTACCGATATGGATTATGCCGCGCTTGCTCTTGGGCAGTTGAATTACGGTGTGAGTGTGCGTGAAATTACCGCTGCGTATTCGATTTTTGCAGATAACGGAATATATCACGCGCCGCGCTCCTATTCGCTTGTCAAAAATTCCAAGGGTGAGATTTTGCTTGAGAAAAAAGCAACTTCCGAGCGCGTTATAAGTGACGGAAATGCAGAAATTATGACAAAGCTCCTGACGGACGTTGTTTGGGGCGGTACGGCAGATGATCTGACTGTTAAAAATAAGGTGGCTATTGCCGCCAAAACGGGTACAACGCAGGACAACAAGGATAGGTGGTGTATTGGTTATACATCCTCGCTAATTTGCGGTGTGTGGTATGGCTACGAATACCCAAAGGAGATACCGCGAGCCGAGAAAAATCACTTTTTGAATGCATTCGATACTGTTATAAATCGCATTTATTCACGTGACGTGCGTTCAGCCTATGCAGACAGAAAATTTGAGGAGAGCGCGAATCTCGTTTGCGTGAATTACTGTATGGATTCGGGACTTTTGCCGAGCGCGGCGTGCTTGCAGGACCCTCGCGGTTCGCGAATAAAGACAGGATATTTTATCAAAGGAACTGAGCCCACAAAACGCTGTGAAACGCATATTTTGGTGGATTATGATGTAATTTGCGGTGGCGTTGCAACGATTTTTACGCCTAAAGGACATATTGAAAAGGTGGGGATGCTCCTTGTTGAAAGAGAATTTCCCGTGCGGATAACAGTAAGTGACGCGCAATATGTTTATCGCGAGCTTGAGGATGGAATTTTGCCGTCCTTCAATGCAAAAGAGCCGTTTTTTGCTCCACTTGAGGATGAAGAAAAAAAGAAATATTTCGGCATCAGCGCAGGCAAAACGCAATTCAACCGCCTCTCCACCGCCCATTTTTCGTATTCCGACTTGGTTTTTTGGAGAGATGCAAAAAACAAGTGGAGATAGGTGTTCAAATTTTGATTTATTGGGGAGAAGAAGTTAGTCTAAATTAGGTTTTTTCGTTCTTTTTAAAAAAAGAACCAAAAACTTTTTAAACGTTTGGTATTACTTAAAGCCGCGCAAATCGTGACGTTTGATTGAAATCAACCGTCACATAACGATTTTTAAGGCATTTTAACAGGCGCCTCAAAAATCTGTGATTTGCTAATGAGTGCGTAGCCGTGTTGTTATCGAAATTGTTTTTGTATGGATAAAAGTTAGTTTGAGTTTCAACCCCTCTCACCGCTGCGCGGAGCGTCTCGCTGCGGCTCGGTCACACTCGGGGAAAAACAACACACTGTGTTGTTTTTTAAAACCCTCGTGCCGCTTCGCTACCCTGAGGGTGAGCCTTTTAGTTAGCGAATGCCCGCAAACCCAAGCCTCTCACTCTGGGAGAGGTGGCAGAATGCGCCGAAGGCGGATTCAGACGGAGAGGGTGGTTAATTCAAACTAATTTCATTTTTTCACGGAAGGGTAATATCCTCTTCTACGGCTACGCACAACCAAAGTAAATTATCGAAAATTTACGCCGATTTAGTTTATTCTCCGCGCAAGATCCTTCACTACGCTTACGCTTCGTTCGAGGATGACGCCTGCGGCGTCGCGCGAATTTGAAAATCTGCAGAAACCTGCGCGATTGTTTTGACCCACTTTTTTCAAAAGTGGGCGCTCGCCGCGTAGGCGATCTTAACTTTAACTAACTTTTTCAACATCCCGATAAATCCCAATTTATCTATTATGC
>JAFVRQ010000020.1 GCA_017504245.1 Clostridia bacterium
AAATAGTGGTTTTCGTAGTTTTGGAAGTTCAATGCCGACCGTCGTACTTGTACGCAAGGGCGGTATTGGACTTTAAAAACCGATAATTCGTTTGCGAATTATCGAAAATTTACGTCGAGTCTACACAAACCCACGATTAAAAGTTTTGCGGAGCTTTTTCAAAAGCGACAAATTGGTACTTAACTAACTACTCGACAAATCAAAATTTTAAGATACAAACGCAAAAAAGGAACTCGCGCGGAGTTCCTTCTCTTTTTACATCATTAAATTATATCAAGCATTTTCTCCACACTTGCAATTTTAACGCAAAGGCAAAGAACATTCATAGCTTCTTGAAGTTCCTCGTTTGAAGGATACGTGGGCGCAATTCGGATATTTCTATCGCGCAAATCGTTGCCGTAAGGGTATGTTGCGCCTACGGTTGTGAGCACAACGCCCGCCTTCTTCACAAGCTGATAGGTGCGCTTTGCGCATCCGTCAAGCGTATTCAAGCTGATGAAATATCCACCGTTGGGGTCGCTCCAAGTAGCAATTCCCTTTTCGCCAAGCTCCCTTTGAAGCGTATTTTTCACAATATCAAACTTCGGACGAATAATCTCAGCGAGCTTCATCATATGCACGCGAATATTATCGGCATTTCCAAAATATTTAACGTGACGAATTTGATTTATCTTGTCAAAGCCAATTGTTTGCGCCGCCAAAATCGGACGAATTTGATTGAAATTGCGCGTGCTCGTTGCAAAAATAGCCACACCTGAGCCGGGGAACGAAATTTTTGAAGTCGATGCAAAATAGAAAACTCTATCAATATGGCCGCATTCAAGACAAATATCAAAAATATCAACTAATTCATCGCGCTTATCGGGATAAAGATCGTGCACCGCATAGGCATTGTCCCAAAAGATGCGGAAATCGTTTGCCGCGGTTTCCATTTTAGCAAGTCGCTCAACCGTTTCGGGCGAATAAGTTATGCCCTCGGGGTTTGAATATTTCGGGCAGCACCAAATTCCCTTGATGCTTTCGTCGTGAGCAGCAAGCGCTTCAACCGCGTCCATATCGGGACCTTCGGGCGTCATATCAACGGTAATCATCTCAATTCCGAGCGATTGGCAGATAGCGAAATGTCTATCGTATCCCGGTGCGGGGCAAATGAACTTTACAACGGGCAGCTTGCACCACGGCTTTGAGCTTCCAAGCACACCGTAAAGCATAGCGCGAGCAACCGTATCATACATCAAATTGAGCGACGAGTTACCCGCAACGAATATATTTTCAGGCGGAATATTCAAAAGGTCTGAAAAAAGCTTCTTCGCCTCGGGTATTCCCTCAAGAATTCCGTAATTTCGGTAGTCAACACCGTTTTCGTTAATACAATCCTCGCTCTTTGATATGCAGTCGAGCATACCCGTCATCATATCGAGCTGCTCCCTGCCCGGTTTACCGCGCGAAAGGTCGAGCGAAAGCCCCTTTTCGCAAACGGATTTATATTCATTTTTTAACTCAAGGTATAATGCCTCAAGCTCACTCGGTTTCATTTCTGCGTATTTCAAAATGAACACCTCCTTTATGAATATGTGAATAGTTGGTTTGAGTGTAGCCATTTTGATAGCAATATAGCTACGTACTCGGTAGCAAATCACAGTTTTTCAAAGTAATGAGAAAACGTTATGTGTTGTTTTGCTTCACAAAACAACACGATTTGCGCGGATTTGGTTTGTAAAAAGCTTTAAAGGTTTTTTAGGGGTGCAGGGGGCGATTTTTTCAAAAAAGCCCCCTGCGTCTTTTTTATTTGTAACTAATTAAAACTCTGCGTTACCGGTTGTTCTTGGGAATGCTTCAACGTCACGGATGTTGGAAACGCCCGTCATATACATAATAAGGCGCTCAAATCCAAGACCAAAGCCTGCGTGACGGCATCCGCCGTACTTACGAAGCTCAAGATACCACCAGTAATCGTCGGGATTAAGCTCAAATTTCGCCATCGCTTCAAGCAATTTTTCCATTCTCTCCTCACGCTGAGAGCCACCGATAAGCTCACCAACACCGGGAACAAGCATATCCGCTGCCGCAACCGTCTTTCCATCGTCGTTCTGGCGCATATAGAATGCCTTGATGTCCTTGGGATAGTCGGTTACGAAAACGGGCTTCTTGAAGATTTCTTCCGTGAGGTATCTTTCGTGCTCGGTCTGAAGATCCATACCCCAGAATACGGGATATTCGAACTCGTGACCGCAATTCTGCAATCTTTCAACCGCTTCGGTGTAGGTAATTCTACCAAACTCGCTGTTTACAAGCGCGGTAAGACGCTCAATAAGTCCGTTATCGAAGAATTTGTTAAAAAATTCCATCTCCGCAGGGCAGTTTTCCATAACGTAGGAAAGCACGAACTTCATCATATCCTCTGCCGTGTCCATATAGTCGGTAAGGTCTGCAAAGGCAAGCTCGGGCTCAACCATCCAGAATTCTGCCGCGTGGCGCTGCGTGTTGGAGCGCTCTGCACGGAACGTGGGACCGAACGTATATACGTTTGCAAATGCCATAGCATAGGTTTCAACGTTGAGCTGACCCGAAACGGTAAGTCCCGTCTTCTTGCCGAAAAAGTCCTGTGTATAATCGATTTCACCGTTCTCCGTTCTTGGAGGATTTGCAAGGTCGAGCGTTGTTACCTGGAACATTTCGCCCGCACCCTCACAGTCAGAGCCCGTGATAAGAGGAGTGTGAACGTAAACAAATCCTCTATCCTGGAAGAACTTGTGAATTGCGTAAGCCGCAACACTGCGAACACGAAAAACCGCGTTGAACGTGTTTGAACGGGGGCGAAGATGCGCAATAGTTCTAAGATATTCAAGAGTGTGGCGCTTCTTCTGAAGCGGGAAGTCGGGAGTGGATGCACCCTCAACGTCAATAACCTCTGCCTTGAGCTCAAACGGCTGCTTTGCTTCGGGAGTAAGCTCTAAAGTACCCTCGATAATAAAGGAGCAACCAACGTTCTGCTTTGCTATTGTTTTATAGTTTTCAAGCTTTGCATCCTCAAAAACAACCTGAAGATTCTTGAAATAGCTTCCGTCGTTAAGCTCGATAAAGCCGAACACGTTGGACGCACGAATAGTTCTTGCCCAACCTGCAACAGTGATTTTTTGTCCCGCAAATTTTTCGGGAGATGCAAAGATTTCTTTAATAGTAATGCGTTTCATTTTTTTGTACCTTCTTTTTAAAATTTATTTAAAAATTTAAAACTTCTATATATTGTAACACAATTTTATATATATTTCAAGGGTTTAGGGGATTTTTCTTGAAAATTTGGTTTGTAAAAAAGTTACAAAGATAAGAATAGTCGCTTTTGAAAAAGCTCCGCAAAACTTTTAATCAGCTTCGTGGCAAGATTTCACGCAAATCGTATCGCGGGTGCGCGATACAAATCGATTTTTGCGCCATTTTAACAGGCGGCGCAAAAATCCGTGATTTGCTACTTTCACAATAGACATAGTGCCACTAAAACGGCTATATGCAGAGTAGCAAAGCGCAGTTTTTATTTGCAAGCAAATAAAAACATTTGTGTTGGGTGTCGCAGAATTCCAACACGCGATTTGCGCGAGTTTAATTATAACCCACCTATAAAAGTTTTTTGGTTCTTTTTTTCAAAAAAGAACAATCCTTTTACTCTACTAACTTCTCTTCCAAAACTCCCTAACCTGCCCTGCGAGATCCTGTGCGGAATGGGCGTATTTTGCGTGCGACCAATGGAGCGGGAACATCATTTTATATTGCTCCGTCGCGTATCTATCGTCAAGGAGAACGACGACTCCACGATCATTTTCAGTACGAATTACTCGTCCTGCCGCCTGAAGAATTCTATTCATTCCGGGGTAGGTATAGGCATAATCGTAACCGCCCTCGCGCGTGTGGTCGAAATACTCCTTCATAATATTTCTCTCACTTGAAATGCCGGGCAAACCGACACCAACGATTATAGTTCCTATAAGGCGCGAGCCGGGAAGGTCAATTCCCTCGGAAAAGCTGCCGCCAAGCACACAAAATCCAATACGGAGAACGCCCGTATCGTCTTTAAACTGTGTTAAAAACTCCTCTTTTTGCGCATAGGTCATATTGTTTTCCTGCGCAAAAACCTTAACCTTGGGATATTTCTTCTCAAACTCCCCTTGCACCTCGGTCATATACTTATACGAGGGAAAGAAAACAATGTAATTCCCTGCTTTTCCACTAACCGTACCTGCGATACAGGAGGCAATTATCGTATAAGAGCTTTCCCTCTCCTCAAATCGCGTGTTGATAGAGTCAACGCAGAAAAGTCCGAGATTTTTCTGCTCAAAGGGTGACGGAAGCTGCACCTTTATGCTCTTTTTATCACCGCCCAAAATATCCGAAAAATAGTCAATCGGCTCAAGAGTTGCAGAAAACATTACACTCGACACCGCGCGCTTGTGACAGAGCGCAAGCTGATGCGAGGGGTCAAGACACGCAAGGCGAACCCTTATATCACCACCCGAAACCTCGATAAAGAACATATAATGCTCATCGTAAAGCTCGGAAATCTTTTGGTATTTTGAAATATCGGCATTGAGCTTTTTCACGTCGCTCAAGATGGGCGAAAGCTTATTTTTTCTAATCCAAGCGGCGCAAACCTTGTGCAGATTTTCAACGCGCTTTTCAATTTCAGAGTAAGAATTTTTGCTGATGTAATAGCCCTGCTCCTCACCCTTTTCGTTTTTGAACATATTATCGTAACAGAGCTTTTTGAGATCCTCCATCATACGAAGGAAGCCGTCAAGCTCACTTAAAATTTCCGTATCGTGCGGTGGCAAAAGTGCCGCCACGCACTCTATAGCATTCCTTGATATAGACGCGGAATACATATCTATAGCGCGATCGGGCAGATTGTGCGCCTCATCAATCAAAAATGCGTATTTCCCGCGCTCCCCGTCCTCGCCAAAATATCTTTGGAAGTATATTATCGGGTCGAAAATATAGTTATAATCACAAATTATCACGTCACACAAAAGTGACAAATCAAGCGACAATTCATATGGGCAAACCCTGTGCTTTTGCGCAACGCTTGATATAAGAGCTTGAGTGTAACCACTGTAATTTTCAACAAGCTCGCGTATCGCACCGTTCACGCGGTCATAGTAACCGCGCGCAAATTCGCAATCAAAGGAATTGCAGAAATTACTTGCCGAAGCACCGCTTGAAAGCTTTTTCGGACACACGCAAACGCTGTCCTTTGCGGAAATCATAATCGCCTTTAGCTTAGCTCCCACCGCGTGAAGCTTCTTTATCGCGCCCCACGCTTCCCTGCGCGTGCTTGCCTTTGCAGTAAGATAAAAAATCTTGTCAATCTTGCCCTCACCAAGCGCGCGAACGGCAGGATAGAGCGAGGAAATCGTCTTTCCCGTGCCCGTCGGAGCTTGTGCAAAAACCGTTTGACCCTTTGAAATACCACGGTAAACGGTCTTTATCATCTGCTCCTGACCGCCCCTTACTTCAGTATATGGAAACGGCACCTTCTTTGCCCTTGGCAAAATCTCGTTTTTGCGCTTTAACATCAGCTTTCCAAAGAAATCCGCCTTCTCAAGAAGATCCAAATAGCTCTTGCGAAGAGCATCAAAGGTAAAGCTATCCTCAATAATTTTTATTTTTTTGGTGTCCTTAAAGCAAAAAATAATTCTTGTGTGACGCGAGAGAGCGACTGCTTGCACGCATAAAAATATGCGTTAATTTTTAAAAGCGCAATATCGTAATTATCGGGAAACGCGCTTTCGTCGAGAAAACGTCTTTCAACGAAGCGGTCAACTATACCAATATTCTCCGTTTTATACGCCCTATCGGCAACGGAGGAAACGGTGTAATAATCCCCGTTCATTTGCATTGTGTTGCAAAGCTCGTTCATTACGCGAAGCGTCTCGTGTGCTCTGTCGTAATCGGGCAACTGACAAAGAAAAGCATCAAAGCCCTTGCTTTGCAAATTCATTCTTGAAATTGCGTGCGAATCAAGGTCGGAGGGTCGGCTCACCAATAAGCAAAGCTCTTCTGCACTCATTTCAATGCAATATTCATTTTCATTAAAATTCACGCGCTCACCTCCACAAGATAATATAATAAATATATTTTAACATATATATCCCCTCTCGTCAACGGCTTTTGCGCTAAATTTCCAATATTTTTGCACTATCATTTTGTGACAAATTAGTTTATAATGTTATCGGGTATCTTTAAAGAAAGGAGAAAAGTATGGAACTTATTTCGATAAACGAAAATAAACTGAAGATAATAATGAGTGAAGCCGATATGCAGGAATACGGGCTTGACGAAAATGAATTCTATCTTTCTATAAGCAACGCGCGAGTCATTCTCAATCGAATTCTAAAAAAATCAGATAAGCATACAGGCTTTGAAAATATCAACCCAGAAGATAAAATTCTTATTCAACTTTATCCGGAGATACACGGCGGCTGTGAGCTTTATGTAACCAAAATTACGCTTTGCGATGAAAGCAGCTACGAGGAGGAGATTTTTATGCCACCAAATGATGAGAAATATCTGCTTCCCAAATCAATAAAAAGTCAATCGGAGCAAAAAAGAGCAAGCATTACATATAGTTTTTTGAATATTGATGACGTAATTTTGACGTGCAAAGAGCTGAAAAGGCAAAATTTTAGCGGAAGCTCCTCGCTATACCGATATAACGATAAAAAATATTTCCTTGTGTTAGATAATAGCGAAAATGCAACTATTCGTTGCTTATCGGAATTCGGTGAGCTAGAAAACACTGAAAACACAATTCTCAAGGCATTAGAACGCGGCAAGTGTATTTTTAAACAAAATGCAGTGGCTCTGCTTTCGGAAATATAAAATGCAAAATATACAAAATATAAAAGAAAAAGCATCTCTCTCGAGATGCTTTTTCTGGAGCTGCTAATCAGAATCGAACTGATGACCTCGTCATTACCAATGACGTGCTCTACCGACTGAGCCATAGCAGCATATTTCGTTGACTTTGATATTATAGCACAAGAAAACAAAAAAATCAAGTCCTTTTTTGAATTTTATTTTAATCTTTTTTGCGAGCTATTTTTTTATATTAGTATTGTTAATATGTTTATTTCTTCACAGATGCATTTTGTCGAATTATGTAATAGAAAACTGCAAGAAAATTCTTGCAGTTCAGACTGTCGAAAAAGCTGCTCTACCGCAAGCGAAAAATGAAAATAATCAAATTGGATTAAAAAAGATTAAATAAACACACAAAGATAAAGCACAAGGCAAACATCGAGAATGCCTTGTGCTTACTTGCTTTTTCCGTTCCTGCGCTCTACCATACCTTTGTATGTCTACGAACGCAAGAACGAAAAATATAGCTACCTTTTTCGAAGTCTGACAGCGTGTCGAAAGTTTTTCGACACGCTGAACTGCAAGAAAATTCTTGCAGTTATTTAACTATTATATTCAAATGAGCACCCCTTATTCCCTTTTGGCGACGGTGTGAATAGAACAAATCTTCATTGCAGCAGGTACAGTAAGAGCAAACGTCAATATTTACAGACGGCACTCCGATCGAGGTCAGAATTTCAAAGTTCATTCCCTTCAAATTCGCATAAAGAGAGCCGTTTTCTTTTTTGATAATATATTTATTTTTATAGCTTTGTCCAAGCTTTATTTCTATTTGCTCTGCAAAATCATTTCCCACTTCATAGCAACACTCATCAATGCAAGGACCAATGGCAACGTATATATTTTCCAAGCTTACGCCGAGCTTCAAAATCGCCCCAACAGAATTTTCCGCAATTCTGTCCGCAGTTCCGCGCCAGCCCGCGTGTACCGCCGAAACGGCAACGACCTCGTCGCTTTCGTTTCGCCCCTCAAGTAAAATCGGAACGCAATCCGCGGTTTTAACACCTATCGGCAAATCCTTTTCTACGGTAATATAGCCGTCGCAGGAAAATCCATTCGGATAATAATATCCCCTACCCGCATCCTCGCGCGTCACGTCTTTAACAATATTTGAATGTATCTGCGGAACGCTTATAACGTCAGTTGGATCAATCCCAAGAGCCAAAGAAAAAAGCTCAAGATTTTGAAGCACGATTTTCTCGTCATCTCCTCTGCCAAAGGCGAGATTCAATCCTTTAGTGTGGTCAAGCTCACTAACTCCGCCAATTCGTGTAGAAAAAGCGTGATTTGATTTCAAAACGGTGCTTTTCAAAAGAAAAACACCGTTTTTATTTATAAGCTCAAACATATCAATGCTCCTCGTGACTATCACCCTTAACGGCAATAAGCTGCTCAGCATAGGGCAAGGTCATAATCCAATCGCAAAGCACGTGCCACTCGTGAAGCTTGTGAGTTCTGCGCGCATAGTACATATTAATAAGATTTTCATAGTTGAGAGTAACCGTTCTCATCTGATTATAAGACGTGGGAAGCATTTGAATCATATTTATCCACGCCTGCTTATTCTTTTTGTCCTCGCAAAACTTAACTCTTTCCGCTTCCATAAACTCGATAACGCAATCAAGCACCTTCAATGCGCCCTCGTCCATAAGCTCGCAGGAAAAATCCGCTCTTTCAAATTTCTTATGGTGAATTTTGTGCATCGTTGAGCAGGAGTTTGCAACCGTTCCGACCTTATACGTATCAAATTCCTTCCACCAATAAAGAGGCGCGGTTATATCAACGCTCACAAAAATCTGACGAAGAAACTTTCTGTGGTCATTTCCCGCCTTTGCAAGACGCATAGCAAGGTCAATATCGTTAGGACCAAGCACGTAATTGCCATTATCGTCATAGTAGCTGTCACTTCTGCCCCAGCTATTGAGGGGATTTCTTGCTCCTCTAATGGCATTTTCCAAATTCATAACGCTAACTCTATCTATATGTATCATTTTTTACCCTCCTAATATCAATATATAGTATTATATCATAAAATTTTAAAACTTTCAACATATATTTTACTTTTGCTCTTGAAAAAATTAAAATTATATGTTAGAATAGACTAAATTGTTCTCACTTGGAGGAATACTATGATTAATAATGAGAAAATATGCTTTTCAGGAGTTCAGCCCTCGGGAAATCTGACCATTGGTAACTATCTTGGCGCAATCCAAAACTTCCCTCGCTACTCCGAGCAATATAAATGCTTTTACTGTGTGGTTGATAACCACGCGATAACCGTGCGTCAGGTTCCCGCAGAGCTTCGCAAAAGGACCTATGAAACTCTTGCGCTCTATATGGCTTGCGGACTCGACCCCGAAAAGAACACTCTTTACGTGCAAAGCCACGTTCCCTATCATACCGACCTTGCTTGGATCTTAAATTGCTTCACGATGTACGGTGAGCTTTCCCGTATGACACAGTTTAAAGACAAGAGCGCAAGGCATTCCGACAATATCAACGCAGGTCTTTTCACATATCCTGCGCTTATGGCTGCGGACATTTTGCTCTATCAAACGGATGTTGTTCCCGTTGGTGCGGACCAAAAGCAGCACCTTGAGCTTGCGCGCGACGTTGCGGCAAGATTTAACCAAATCTTCCCAGACACGTTCACTATCCCCGAGCCAATGCTCTCAAAATCGGGCGCAAAAATCAATTCTCTTGCCGACCCCACGAAAAAAATGAGCAAATCCGATGAAAACACAAATGCTGTTGTATATATCCTTGATGATAAGGACACAATAATCAGGAAGTTCAAGCGCGCCGTTACCGACTCTGACACGGTTGTTCGCTTTGCCGAGGGCAAAGACGGAATTAATAACCTTATGACGATCTATTCCTGCTTCACGGGTAAAACACTTGAGGAAATCGAGCGCGAATTTGACGGACGCGGCTACGGTGAATTTAAGCTTGCGGTGGGTGAAGCATGCGCGGATAAGCTCGCTCCCGTTCAGGCAAGATATAACGAGCTTATTTCCGACAAGGCATTCCTTGAAGCGCAGATGAAAAAGGGTGCGGACGAGGCATCGTATTACGCAAGAAAAACTCTTTCTAAGGTCAAGAGAAAGCTCGGCTTCGTGCAGATTTAATTGAATATTACATAAAAACTCCTTTGATACATAAATCAAGGGAGTTTTTGTAATATTATTATGTGATAAATTGTGATTTAGCGTGGAGTTGAAAAGGTTAGTTAAAGTTAAGATCGCCTACGCGGCGGGCGCCCACTTTTGAAAAAAGTGGGTCAAAACAATCGCTTGGTGTGTTCAGATTATGCGTAAATTTTCGATAATTCGCAAACGAATTATCGGTTTTGGAAGTCCAACACCGCCCTTATGTACAAGTACAACGGTCGGCATTGGACTTTCAAAACTACGAAAACCACTATTAACATAGTGATTTTCTAAAATTTACTCTGTTAAACTATAGCCGTTTGAGAACGAAACGGCTTCGTTGGATAGTAGCAAATTGGATTTTTCGAGGTGCCTGCCAACACCGAGAAAAATCATTAGTGTCAACTCGTTGACACGATTTGCGCGGTTTTAATCAATACCAAGCGTTTAAAAAGTTTTTGGTTCTTTTTTCAAAAAGAACCAAAAAAATCCTGATTTAAACTAACTTTAACTCCCCGATAAATCAAAATTTGAAGGCACAAAAAAAGCAGGCGGAGATTTTCTCCGCCTGTTGATTTTTTTAATTATTCTTCGTTAGCAGCGTTTTCTTCCTTAATCTTGAGGGCGATATTCATAGGAACCTGCTCATAGCCGGTTTCTACAAATGTAAAGCTACCTCTACCCTGTGTCATAGCACGGAGTGTGATTGTGTAGTCAAGGATTTCTGCCTTGGGAATTGTTGCATTGATGGTTGTGTAACCGCGCTTAGCAGCGGGATCCATACCCATAACGCTACCACGTCTCTTATTGAGGTTGGACATAACGTCACCAACGTAGGACTCGGGAACAGTTACCGCAAGGTCACCAACGGGCTCAAGGAGAACGGGGTTAGCGAGCTTCATACACTCTTTATAAGCAAGAGATGCAGCCATCTTAAAGGACATTTCGTTAGAGTCAACGTCGTGGTAAGAGCCGTCAAAGAGGTTAGCTGCAAGCTTGATTACGGGGTAACCGTAAACACCGCGCTTCATAGAATCCTCAAGACCCTTCTGAACTGCAGGGTGGAAGTTCTTAGGAACTGAACCGCCTACCGTGGATTCTGTAAACGTAAGACCTTCCTCTTCACCGGGGAAGAATTCGATCTTAACGTCACCGTACTGACCGTGACCGCCGGACTGCTTCTTATGTTTACCCTGAACCTGAACTCTCTTTGTGATCATTTCACGGTAAGCGATCTTGGGAAGGTCGAGCTTAACGGATACGCCAAATCTTGATTTGAGCTTCGCTTCGATAACGGAGATGTGCATATCGCCCATACCGTAAAGAACGAGCTGATGTGTTTCGGGGTTGTTTTCGAACTTAATAGTCTTATCCTCTTCGCAAAGCTTTGTTACGCCAAGAGAAATCTTATCCTCATCACCCTTAGAAAGAGGAGAAATGGACTGAGCCATAAAGGGCTCGGGATATGTTGTTCTTGCATAGTGAATATCGCTATTCCAAGCAAGTGTATCGCCTGTATTTGTGTTAGCAAGCTTAGCCGTCATACCGATGTCGCCGCAGCAAAGCACGTCAACCTCGGTCTGTGTCTTACCCTTAACGATATAGATATGTGCCATCTTTTCGTTTGTATCGGTTGAGGTATTCTTGAGGAGCATATCCTTTCTGAGAGTACCGTTCATAACCTTGAAGAAGGACATCTTACCAACGAATGGGTCGGATACGGTCTTAAATACGAAGAGTACGGTTTCGCCCTCGGGCTCGATTTCCTTTTCGTCGCCGCTTTCAAGAAGCTCAACCTTCTTTGCAGTGTGTCTTGGGAAGGATTCGTCGATTACGTCAAGAAGTGACCAAACGCCCCAAAGTTTCGTTGCCGCGCCACAAAGAACGGGAACGATGTCACCGTGGATAACACCCTCGTGAACTGCGTTGAGAGCTTCCATAGGAGTGATCTCCTCGCCCTCAAAGTATTTCATCATAAGGTCCTCATCAGTGGATGCAACCGCTTCCATAAGCATATCTCTATATTTGGACATTGCTTCTTCATTTTCTGCGGGTACGGGCTGAACAGAGTGCTGACCCTTTGCGCTGAATACGTGCGCTTCCTGCTTAATAAGGTCGATAGCACCAACTACCTTACCGTCCTGAACCATAGGAATGGTGAGAGGACAGATGTTCTTACCGAATTTTTCGTGGAGAGAGTCAAGAACTCTGCCGAATCTTGCCTCGTTATCATCGAATTTATTAATAAAGAATGCTGTGGGAAGTCCTGCTTCGGTTGCGTAGTCCCAAGCAAGCTCAGTACCAACCTCGATGCCTGCCTTACCGTCAACAAGAATGAGCGCTGCATCCGCTACTCTGAGAGACTGCTTAACTTCACCAACGAAATCAAGGAAGCCGGGTGTGTCGAGAACGTTGATTTTTGTGTTCTTCCACATAAAAGGAGCTACCTTTGATGCGAGCGAGAAGCCGCGCTTGATTTCTTCGGGATCGTAGTCACAAACGGTCGTACCGTCGGGAACGCTACCAAATCTGTCGGAGGCACCTGCCAAGTGGAGCATTGCCTCTGCAAGAGAGGTTTTACCGCTTCCACTGTGTCCGAGGAGGGCTAAAGTTCTGATTCTTTTTGTTTCAATGTTTTGCATAGGAATTTACCTTGCCCGGCTTTTGCCGAGCCCTTTCAAATTAGTATGTAAAATGCTAAATATTAACCAAAATATATATTTTAGGCAATTATTTTCCATCTTGACATCTATTATACACATTTTTTCCTTATTTTTCAAGAGTTTTCTTGATATTTGTGGCTACCAAATGTAGAATTTTCGACTTCATTTTTGTGCAGTTTTCACAATTTGAGGGGCTGTATTTATAGGATTGGGTTTCTTTGGGCTTGAAAGATATGGATAAATTGGGATTTATCGGGATGTTGAAAAAGTTAGTTTAAATTAGGATCGCCTACGCGGCGGGCGCCCACTTTTGAAAAAAGTGGGTCAAAACAATCGCGTAGGTTTGTGCAGATTTTCAAATTCGCGCGACGCCGCGGGCGTCATTCTTGAGCGAAACGCAGTGAAGCGAAGAATCTTGCGCGGAAAATAAACTAAATCGGCGTAAATTTTCGATAATTCGCAAACGAATTATCGGTTTTGAAAGCACGATACCATCCTTACGCGCGAGCACGACGGATGGTACCGCACTTCCAAAACTACGAAAA
>JAFVRQ010000021.1 GCA_017504245.1 Clostridia bacterium
CAAAAAAGGTGGTAAATTAATAGCAGGAATTAGCACTCAATCCCAAAGAGTGCTAAAATTTAGAAGGCGAGGAAGGAAAATGAGCGAATTTGATAAACAGCTTAGCGAAAGAAAAAAACAAATACTCAAAGCGGTAGTCGAAGCGCACATTGCCGCAGGAGAGCCCGTTGGTTCGAAATTCCTCGTTCAAAGCAATTTGCTTTCTTGCAGCTCTGCAACCATTCGAAACGAAATGGCAGAGCTTGAGGAGATGGGCTATCTTGAGCAGCCCCACACCTCTGCAGGTCGCGTTCCGAGTGAGCTTGGATACAGATTTTACGTTGACTCACTCTTGCAGCACTACGCGATGACAAGTAAGGAGATTGACCAGATAAATTCTTTATTAAAAATTAAAATGGGTGAGCTTGATAAAATTCTTGAGGTCGCCTCAAAGGTTGCTTCAAATATCACCAATTACACGGGAATTGCGGTTAAGCCGAAGCAATCCTTCGTTAAGGTGCTGAAATACGAGCTTGTTGGAATTGATGCGCATCAGTTTGCCATCGTTATGATACTTTCAACGGGTGCAATAAAGACGAAAAAAGTTAAGCTTTCGCTTGATGTTGACGAATATTCCTTGTCGCGATTGAGCTCCGCGCTCAACACCTATCTTACAGGACTTTGCGCCGACGAGATAACACTCACCTCGGTTATGCAGCTTGAGAGAACGATGGACGATAATTCACTTCTTGTGAATGCGACTATCAAGGCGATTTACGAAACGATGAACGAAATCGACGGCGGAGAGCTTCATTATAGCGGTCTTAATCACCTTTTGCAATATCCCGAATATTCCGACGTGAATAAATTCGGTGAGATTATTAATACATTTGAGGAGAAGGACCCCATTCTCAACCTCGTTGCAGGTGGGGGAGAGAACGATATTAACGTTCTTATCGGCTCTGAAAACAGCGTGAACGTGATGAAGGACTCTGCGGTTGTGTTCAAGCAGATAAAAAAGGACGGAAAAACCATTGGTGCTATCGGTGTTGTTGGTCCTCGTAGAATGGATTATGCAAGAGTTCTTGCAACCCTCAACGAGCTTGGCGACAATATCGCGGACCTTATTGAAGATAAACGATTATTAACTGAAAACGGAGGAGATACGGATGCAGGAAGAAGTTAAAAATACCGAAATGGCAACGGATGCAGAACCCGTTGCTACCGAAGAAGCCAAAAAAGAAAAAAAGAAAAGCAAAAAGTCCGATGCGGAGGTTTTGAAGCTCAAGGAGGAGCTTGAAGCGAAGGAAAAGGAAATTGCAGAGCTTAACGACAAATATTTGCGTCTTTATGCAGAATATGATAATTTCCGTCGCAGAAGCTTAAAGGAAAGAGAAAGCATTTACTTTGATGCAAAAAGCGATACGCTTAAAAATATACTGTCCATTCTCGACAATATGGAAAGAGCGACCGCTTTTACGGAAGCAGATAAAATCCTTGAGGGAATGAATCTTATTTTAAAGAGCTTTAACGAAAGCTTTTCTAAAATGGACGTTAAGGAGATTGATGCCCTCGGAAAACCCTTTGACCCGAATATTCACTATGCGGTAATGCATATTGAAGACGAAAGCTACGGTGAAAACGAAGTTGTTGAAGTTCTTCAAAAGGGTTATATTTGCGGTGATAAGGTCATAAGATACGCAATGGTTAAGGTTGCGAATTAATGTTGGCTTAAAATTTTAATTACTATATTTTATTATTATTTGGAGGAAGAATTATTATGGGAAAAATTATTGGTATTGACTTAGGTACAACGAACTCTTGTGTGGCAGTTTTTGAGGGCGGTGAGCCCGTTGTTATCCCCAATCCCGAGGGAGCAAGAACCACACCTTCAGTTGTAGCATTTACAAAGACGGGTGAAAGAATTGTCGGTCAGGTAGCAAAGCGTCAGGCAATTACAAATCCCGATAAGACGGTTATGAGCATTAAGCGTCATATGGGAAGCGATTACAAGGTAAACATTGACGGAAAGACATACACTCCTCAGGAAATCTCCGCTATGACACTTCAAAAGCTCAAGGCGGACGCAGAGGCATACCTTGGTGCGCCCGTTACTGAAGCGGTTATCACAGTTCCCGCATACTTTAGCGACGCTCAGCGTCAGGCAACAAAGGATGCAGGTAAAATTGCGGGTCTTGAGGTTAAGAGAATTATCAACGAGCCTACGGCCGCGGCTCTTGCTTACGGTATCGACAAGGAAAACGATCAGAAGGTTATGGTATTTGACCTTGGTGGCGGTACGTTCGACGTTTCTATTCTTGAAATCTCCGACGGCGTGTTTGAGGTTCTTGCCACAAACGGTGATACTATGCTTGGCGGCGATGACTTCGACCAGCGTCTTATTGACTGGATGGTTAAAAAATTCCAGGCAGAAAACGGTGTTGATTTGAGATCCGACAAGATGGTAATGCAGCGTCTTAAGGAAGCTGCTGAAAAGGCAAAGATCGAGCTTTCAGGTATGACAAGCACAAATATCAACTTGCCCTTCATTACGGCTACGGCTGCAGGTCCTCTCCACTTTGATGCAACTCTTACGAGAGCTGAATTTGACAGAATTACGAGCGATCTCATTGACAGATCTATCGTTCCCACAAAGAAGGCGCTTGCTGATGCAGGCCTTACCGTTGGTCAGATTGACAAGGTACTCCTTGTTGGCGGTTCAACAAGAATTCCCGCAGTTCAAGAGGCGGTTAAGAAGCTTATCGGCAAGGAGCCCTTCAAGGGCATCAACCCCGACGAGTGCGTAGCGGTTGGCGCGGCTATTCAGGCAGGCGTTCTCGGTGGCGACGTTAAGGATCTTCTCCTTCTCGACGTTACACCCCTTTCACTCGGTATTGAAACACTCGGTGGCGTATTCAACAGAATTATTGATAGAAACACAACCATCCCCGTAAAGAAGAGTCAGATTTATTCTACTGCGGCAGACGGTCAGACATCCGTTGAAATTCACGTTCTTCAGGGTGAGAGAGAAATGGCGGCAGGCAATACAACCCTTGGTCGCTTCCACCTTGACGGTATTCCCGCAGCTCCCCGCGGAGTTCCTCAGATCGAGGTAACGTTCGACATCGACGCAAACGGTATCGTTAACGTAACCGCTTGCGACAAGGGAACGGGCAAGGAAACTCACATCACGATCACATCCTCTACAAATATGAGTCAGGAGGACATTGACAGAGCGGTTCGCGATGCGGAGAGATTTGCAGAAGAGGATAAGAAGCAGAAGGAAGCGGTTGACGTGAAGAACCACGCGGATACGCTTATTTTCCAGAGCGAAAAGACGCTTACGGAAATCGGTGATAAGCTTCCCGAGAGCGATCTTGCAGACGTTAAGGCGGCTATTGAAAAGCTCAAGGAAACGGTTAAGGGTAACGATACTGCGGCTATCAAGGCGGACACCGAGGCACTTGAAAAGGCATTCTATGCGGTTTCTGAAAAGCTTTATAAGCAGTCGGGCGCGGCTCAGGGCGACACAGGCGCAGACTTTGGCGGCGCGCAGGGTGATGCGGACAACGGCACATACTACGATGCCGGCTTTGAAGACAAGACAAATCAGTAATATAACAACGGCAGGAAAGGGCAAAACGCCCTTTCCTATGTCCGTTTAGAGAGAGATAAAAATGGCAGACAAAAGAGATTATTATGAGGTCTTAGGACTTAACAAGGGCGCGGACGAGGCGTCTATAAAAAAGGCGTACAGAACTCTTGCGAAAAAATATCACCCCGATATGAACCCCGATAATGCCGAGGCGGAGCGGAAGTTCAAAGAGGTGAACGAGGCGTATAGCGTGCTTTCCGATCCCGACAAAAAGGCGAAATACGATCAATTCGGTCACGCGGCATTTGAGCAGGGCGCGGGCGGTGGCTACGGCGGCTTCTCCGATTTCGGAGATATTGGCGATATTTTCTCAAGCTTCTTCGGTGGCGGCTTCGGTGGGTTTGGCGGTTCATCGTCAAGCAGAAGAAATGCGCCGCAGAGGGGTGAGGATATTGGCGTTCACGTAACGCTCACCTTTGAGGAGGCGGCTTTCGGCGTTAAAAAGGATATTTCCTATAAGAGAATACAAAAATGCGACGAATGTCACGGCTCGGGCGCGCAAAAGGGAACGAGCGCAGAGACCTGCTCCGCTTGTGGCGGAAGCGGTCAACGTCGCGTTATGCAGAGAATGGGCGGAATGCAGTTCCAAACGACAGTTACTTGTGATTCCTGCCGCGGCAGCGGTAAGATTATCAAAAATCCTTGCTCCAACTGTAGCGGAACGGGTTACGTCCGCATAGTGAAAACACTTTCCGTTGACATTCCCGCAGGCATTGACAACGGTGAGAGAATTGCTTTGCGCGGTCAGGGCTCTGACGGACGAAATGGCGGTCCTGCCGGTGATCTTATCATCACGGTGACGATAAAGCCGCACAAGATTTTTAAGCGCGAAAGATATAATATTTACTGTGATGTTCCCGTAACGGTTGCGGAGGCAACGCTCGGTGCGGAGATAAGCATACCTACGCTTGACGGAGAGCATAAATATAACATTCCCGAGGGAACTCAACCCGGAACACAATTCACCTTGCGTGGAAAGGGAATTCAGAATTTGAATTATCCAAGCCGTCGCGGCGACCTTATTTTCACAACCGTTGTGGAAATTCCAAAGGGACTTTCAGGCAAGCAGAAGGAGCATATGCGCGCGTTTGCGGATGCTTGCGGTGAAAGTAATTACAAGAAAAAAACAAGCTTTTTTAAAAATCTTTTTTCATAAGAAATGGAGAATAATATGACAGATCCCGATTACATCTGCGGTGAATCAACCGAAATAAAGGATTGGACACAAATTAAGGTGACGGTTAAGCTCCCCCATCTCGATACCGCTATGGCGGTTATGAGCGTGCTTGACAATAATTTGATGGTTGAGGACTATTCCGATATTGACCTTAAAACCTGCTATGGCGACCTTATTGACGAGAGCATACTTAATGCGGACAAGAGTGTTGCGTCCGTTTCACTTTTTTTGCCTGCGGATCAGAATTATAATATGGCGATTTCCTTTATTTGCGAGCGACTTGAAGCCGAGGGCGTTGAACCCAAAATCGAGATAGTTGGCGTTAACGAGGAGGATTGGGCAAATTCTTGGAAGAAGTATTACACCACTCTCCATATTGGAAAAAGAACTGTTATCGTGCCTATGTGGGAGGAGTACGAAGCAAAGGATGGCGAAATCGTTGTTAAAATGGATCCCGGAATGGCTTTTGGTACCGGCTCGCACGAAACGACGCGCCTTGTTATCGAATTGCTTGAAAAATATACTAAGAAGGGTGCGAGAATGCTCGACGTTGGAACGGGAAGCGGTATTCTTGCCATTTGCGCTTCAAAGCTTGGCGCGGGTGAGTGCCGGGCATACGATATTGACCCGATTGCAGTTAAGGTTGCCAACGAAAATATTGCCGAGAGCGGTCAAACAAACATCACCTGCGAGGTTTCTGACCTTTTGAAGCAGGTTGACCTTGAGGGCGGAAAATATGACCTCATCTGCGCTAACATCGTTGCGGATATTATCATAAGAATGACACCCGACATCGGCAGATTTATGAAGGATGATACCGTTCTTCTTTGCTCGGGAATTATCAAGGAGAGAGCCGATGACGTTACCAAAAAGCTTAACGAATACGCACTAAAGGTGATTGAGAGAATAGATGATAATGGCTGGTGCGCACTTGCGGTAATGAAAAATTAATAATTTTAAAAAATGAGTCGATTTTTTGGCTCATTTTTTGCTTAAATATGCTAAATTGCTATTGACATATTATAATATTTGTGTTAGAATACATAGTAGAAAAGAAAATAGGGTAGTTGTACCCGCTTATATTGCATTTTTCCTTTTTGGTGAATGCTGTTTCTGAAATATTTATTCTATGGAGGAAGAGAATTATGAAAAAATTATTCTCATTATTGATTTTTGTTGCTCTTTTTGCAACAGTAGTGCTTCTTGTGGCTTGTCAAACCGATGCGAATAACAATAACAGTGTTATCGATTATCCCGAGGATGAAGTGCCACACGTTCACAAATTTACGGAAAAAACCTATCAGTCCACTTGTGACGTTGAGGGTTATACTGAGCACACCTGTAAGGATTGCGGATACTATTATCGCGATGCGATTCAGCCCATAAATCCTAAAAATCATACTTATTATGATGCTGAAAAAGGCAAATATATGGATGCTTACGTTGAGAGTGAAAAGATCGTTGCTAAGGATTGCTCCGAAAAAAACGTTACTATTAAAACGTGCAGTGAATGCGGTAACGTTAGCAGAACTGAGTCAATACCCAGCTGTTATTTTGATTTGGAAAAGCCCGATGAGATTGTATTACCCACTTGCACCGAAAAAGGTAAGAACGTTTACTATTGTCACGTTCCCGGTTGCTTGAGGAAAAATGCCGAAACCGGTGAATTGAACAAAAAGGAAGTGGACATCCCCTGCGCGGGACATTTGTGGGATGAATGGATTATCGACGTTCCCGCAACCTGCAGCTTAACGCACGTTTCCGAAGGTGTGAAGCATAGAAATTGCTTGAACTGTGACGAAAGTCAAGATAACGTCACAATTCTTCCTCACACAAGCTCAGCAGTGGGCAAAGTAGTTGAGCCTACTTGTACAACCGTTGGTTATACAGTTTACGTTTGTGATGATTGCGGAGTTGAATATAAGAGAGATTTCCGCGAGCCCATCGCTCACGAGTTGGAGCTCAAATATGAAATCGAAGGTACGTTCTATTACGGTTGCCAATGCGGATATACGCTAACTACCGATAAGAAATTGGAAGAATAATCAACTAAGGAGGAATTAAATATGAATAAAATTTTATCTATCGTGCTTATTGCGGTTTTGTTGATTCTTTCCATTGCTCTCGTTTCTTGTAAAGAGGACGTAGAAGAAGGTCCCAATTGCAATGAAGGTCACACATTTGTTGACGAGGTTGTTCCTTCAACCTGCAAGGAAATGGGCTACACCAATCACGTTTGCTCTGTTTGTGGCTATAAATATAAGGATAACTATTCAGAAAAGCATCATTTCGTTGATACATACGTTCCTGCTACTTGTGATGCACAGGGTTACACATCCCGTGTTTGTTCCACTTGTAGTTACTCAATCCGCGTTGATTTCACACCCATCGATTCCAAAAACCACGTTGAGTTCAAATATTTGTTAACTGTTGACCCCACTTGCACAGAGCTTGGTTATGACATCGAGGCCTGCGTTGATTGCGGTTATCAGCATAAGGTTAATTACGTGGCTTCTGCTCACAGCTTTGGTGAAAAGGTGTTGAAAGAAGAGGTTGGATGCGGTGAATACGGCGTCGACATTCAAACTTGTGTAAATTGCGGTTTGACAAAGGAATCTCTCAATACTTCTGCTCCTCATAAGATGGACAATATCACAGTGGACTCTACAACGGGTAAGATGACCTCTTACTGCGATTGCGGCGACTATGTTTTGGAAACTGATGAATACGTTAATATTCTTAACTTTGAGCTCAAGACACTTGATGACGGTACTCAGTACTATGTAGTTAAGGGCCTTGACGGTTCTAATGATGCTAAGAATGCAACCGAATTCTATGTTCCTTTCTCCATTGATTACATTTTGGTTACTGAGATTTCTGCTGCTGCGTTTATGAATAACGTAACTATTACGTCAGTTCGTATTGCTGCAACGGTTGAAAAGATTGGCGCATTTGCATTTAGCGGATGCACTAACTTGGATGCGATCTATTTTGACGGTACGTTGGCTCAGTGGAATGCACTTGAGGAGAATATAGTTGACGGCTGGGATTACGGCTCTTCATTCGAGATTTACTGTCTCGAAGGCGGAGTTTACGTTCCTGTTGAATAATAGTTATTAGGAATATATAAGTAAATAAAGCTAAATAAATAGCATAAAACCGCCGCGGATTTCCGCGGCGGTTTTTCTTTGCTTATTTGATTGGTTCAAAGTCGGAGGCAGGGTGCTTGCAGAGGGGACAGATGAAGTCCTCGGGGAGCGGATCGCCCTCATAAACGTAGCCGCAGATCTTACAAACGTAACCCTTTTTGCCCTCGGTTTGTGGCTTTGGTTTAACGTTTGCGTGATAATAGCTATAGGTCATAGTTTCCTTGTCGGAAATAACGCGCGCTTCGTCAATTGTGCAAATAAACATTCCGTGTGAGCCGAGGTCAACGTAGCTTTCAACGGTTAAGCTCATAAAAGAATTGATGTATTTCGAGAGGAAAATAAGCCCGTTATCGCTACGAAGTACATTTTCACCCGCGAATTTATCAACGTTTCTTCCACTTGCAAAGCCGTATTTTTCAAACACGGAGAAGGGCGCGTCAACTGTAAGACAGTTTACGTTCATCTTTCCTGTTTGCTTTATAACGTGGTGGGAGTAGTTTGCCTTATTTATTGTAACTGAAATTCTTTTTGGAGCATCACTTACTTGGGCGACGGTGTTAACGATAAGTCCGTTATCCTTCTTTCCGTCGTTGCTTGTGACAACGTAAAGTCCATAACCGATCTTGAAAAGGGCGGTCATATCGTTTTTGTTTGCGGTTGAGTCCTGACGTGCAAGATATTCCATACAAAGCTCGTCAGCCATAGCATCAATCTGAGCAGTACTGTCCTTATTGAGCGCGGAGCGAATTGAACAGCTTGCATTGAGATAAGTCATATTTTTGCAACTGTCAAGCAGCATTTTCATAATTTTTGTTGCCGTAGGAGCCCAGCTGCCATTTTCAATAAAACCAACCGTACGGTTTTTGAAATTGCGTTCGGTGAGATGATCGATGAACTGACGCATATACGGGAAGATGTCAGAATTATATGTCGTTGTCGCAAGAACAATTTTACTGTATCTGAATGCGGTAGCAACCGCCTCAGACCATTCGGTTCTTGCAAGGTCGAGCGTAACGACCGCAGGGCAGCCCTTTGCCTTGAGCTTGTCCGCAAGCGTCATAACCGCCTTTTTAGTATTGCCATATATGGAAGTATAAGCAATTACAATTCCATCGTCCTCGGGCGTGTAGGTAGCCCACATATAGTATTGACCTATATAATGGTCAAGATTTTCATCCAAAACTGGGCCGTGGAGCGGACAGATAGTTTTGATATCAAGATTGACTGCTTTGGTGAGTACGTTTTCTACCTGTACTCCGTATTTTCCAACGATGCCGATGTAATATCTTCTTGCTTCGTCATCCCAAGGCTCGTTTATATCGAGTGCGCCGAATTTTCCGAATGCATCGGCAGAGAAAAGGATTTTCTCGGTGCTCTCATAAGTAAACATAACCTCCGGCCAATGTACCATAGGGGCATAAATGAAGGTTAATTCGTGTTTGCCAAGTGAGAGAGTAGAATTGTTTTCGACGGGCATTTTCTTTGTGTCATCAATGCCTCCGAAGAAATTATCCATTATAGCAAATGCCTTGGGATTGGCTACTATTTTTGCATTTGGGTAATTCTTTATGAAATTTGCAATATTTGCTGAGTGGTCGGGCTCCATATGTTGAACGATAAGATAATCGGGGGAGCGACCGTTTAATGCATTTGCGAGATTGTCAAGCCATTCGTGTGTGAAGCCCGCATCAACCGTGTCAAAAATAGCTATTTTTTCGTCAAGAATAACGTATGAATTGTAGCTCATTCCGTTTGGAACCTTGTATTGACCTTCAAACAAGTCAATTTTGTGGTCATTTACGCCAACGTAAATAATGCTGTCTGTTATTTTCATTTTGTCCTCCTTTTTTTACTTACAAATTAGAATTTACCGAGTAGTTAGTTGAGTAAAGAATATTACTTTTTTCGAGAAAAAAAGTAATCAAAATTTGAAATGCCTATAAATTAATTATCTCCAAAATTCTCAAGATATTCCTCATAGCAAAGTCCCGTTTGGTGCATAATTTTTGCTATATCGTAGCCGACGAAGCGGTAGTGCCAGGACTCATAGGAATAGCCGGTGATATTGACCTTATCCTCGGGATAGCGGAGCACGAAGCCATATTTCCAAGCGTTATCCTGAAGCCACGCGAAAACCTCGGTATCGGCGAAGCGGTTATCAACCGTTACGATGGTTTTGGTGGTGAGGTCGACGCAAAGCCCTGTTTGGTGCTCACTTTGACCGGGTAGTGCAGTATCTTTAAGCACCTCTGCATAGGCATCATTGTAGCTCATTCCTTGATTTACAAGGTCATTTACATACTTGTCAAAAATCTGTTGCTGTTTATCGTAGCGGCGGTAAGCGCTTGTAACGTAGGTGTCGTTATAGCCGCAAGCGAACATATCCTGCATCATCGCTTCAAGTGCCTTTTCTGCGATATAGTGAAGATAGATAACGTCACTCTTTCTATATTCCTCGGGGATTTCAATAAGCGCGTCCTGATCCTCGGGGAAGGTCCTGTCAACGGGATTTTGCTTATTCACAAGCGTGTAGATATATTCATCCTTTGAGTGTATATATTCAAGATATTCGGTTACGTCGGTTTCGTAACTAACCTCAAAATCCTTTGCTATCATAAAAATCTTGCCCTCGATTTGTATAGTCGTTTCATTTTTGTCGGTGACGATATTAAGCCCGTGAGAAATTCTCTCCAAAATTGAGAGAGGAACGAGGCAATATCCGTTTTTGATTGCCGCGGCGGATGGCATTTTGATGCTTATTCCGTTGATTTTGACAATATCCGAGCCGTTTGTGAAGCTCGCCTTGGTATTATTAATTTCAAAGGATGCGTTATTTATGCTAACCTCCTTTGTCATTGAGCAAAAATCCGCAAGGGCGATAAAATCAACAACGTGGGTTTCGCTTTCTGCCTTGATTTTTTGCTCTACGTCACCGTAATAATATACGTATTGACCCTTTGTGGACTTTTCAAGCAGGGCGGCGCAGAAGAGCAGGGCGGAGGCGAGAAGCAGGGTGATTAGTGCCAAGGCAATAATCTTATTTCTGTGCTTCTTTTCGCTTTCTTCAACGCGAACGTGAAAATCGCGTCTTATTTTTTTATATAATGAAATTTTTCTTTTTTGTTCCATAGCTTTCCTTATTTTGTTTCAATCATCATAAAATAGGGGGACGTGGGCGAATTGACGATTTGCACCTTAGTGCAGCACACCTTGAAGCGCGAGAACGTGGAGAGATATTCGGTAATTTCCTTGCCCTCTGCATCGCCCTCGGGATGACCGGGGTAAACTGCGATGAGGAGAATTGCATCCTTGCCGAGCAAATCTATTGCCGCTTCGATTGCGGGGAGGGTGGTTGCGCGCATCGTGGTGATGGATTTATCGCCGCCCGGAAGATAGCCGAGGTTGAACATTCCTGCCTTGATTGGCTCACTGACGTAATTTTTCACGTTGTGGTGCGAATCGTGAATGAGGGTGTAGTTCTTGGGGCAATTTGCCGCCTCAAGATTTTTTCTTGTTGACTCAACGGCACTTGCCTGAATATCAAAGGCATAAACCCTGCCGCTTTCCCCAACTGTTTTGGACAAAAACTCGGTATCGTGACCGTTACCCATTGTGAAATCAACGGCAACGTCGCCTTCCTTTAGGTGTTCAAGTATGAATTTTTTATGTAAATCGAGAAGCTCTATCATTATTATTGACTTATCCTTTATAAAATTATTGCAAAAAACAAATTTTTGTGATACAATAATTATATAATATTTTATCGATTAAAGCAAGAGGTTTTTTGCAGAATTGGAAGAAAAATGAGTGAATTTTTTATTAATATCAAAACCGAATACGAGGGAGAGCTTCCTTTCGTGCGTGTGAGATACGAGGGCGCGTATAATCTTGCCAAAACGCTTGATTGCGGACAGTGCTTTCGTTGGGAAAGGGTGGGAGACGCGTGGCTCGGGGTGGCGCACGGACGTCTTGTTTCCGTTAAGCAGGTTGACGGTGAGCTGATAATCTATAATTCAACAAAAGAGGATTTTGAAAATATCTGGTGTCACTATTTTGCTCTTGACGAGGATTATGACGAAATTGACCGAGAATTGCTCCGAAATTGTCAAAATCCGACCTTTGTTAAAGCACTTAACAAGGGCAGGGGCATCAGAATTTTGCATCAGGATGCGTGGGAGAGCGTTTGCTCGTTCATTATTTCGCAGAACAATAATATTCCAAGAATTAAGAAGATAATTGATGCGCTTTCTTTTGCACTCGGCAAGCAGATTGACACTAAGAATATGGAAAATCACGGGGCAAGCGGCAGGGAATTTTATTCGTTTCCAACCGCTGAAGCGATTTTGAATGCGGGTGAGGACTTTATTTTCTCACTCAAAACGGGTTTTCGCGCAAAATACATAATTGACGCGGCTCAAAAATGGTGCGACGGCACGGTAAATGAGGCGGAATTAAAGCAAATTGAGGCACTTGACGATGCGCTCGACTATTTGTGCAAGGTAAAGGGAATTGGCTTAAAGGTGGCTTCCTGCGCGCTCCTTTTCGGCTTTGAAAGGCGCGATCCGTTTCCCGTTGACGTTTGGATGAAGCGCGTGCTTGACAAGTATTTTGAAAAGGATTTTAGCCCCTCAACCTTTGGAAAATACGCAGGCGTTGCCCAGCAGTATTTGTTCGATTTTGAGAGAAATCAGGGATGAATTGTGATTTATCGTGGAGAAGATACAAAGTAAAGAATGTGGGGCTTTTTTGAAAAACCGCCCCACACCCCGAAAAACTTTTAAAAGTGGGAATAAGGGTAGCCGTGAAGTTAGCGAAAACTCTACCAGATTTCGCGCAAATCGAGTGACTCACTTCTGCGCGCTCGTCACAAATGTTTTCATCGTGCGAGCACGATGAAAACTACGCTTTGCTACTCTGCACGTAGCCGTTTTGGTAGATATATGGCTACGCTTTGTAATAGCAAATTAGATTTTATTAGGTGCTTGACAAATTAAAATTTGAATAATATAATTGGATTAGAAAAACTTTGAAAGGAGGAAAAATATGATTAAATTCATAGCGAAACTTTTATTATTGATTCTTATCATATCTTTATGTTTTAACTTGGTTGGTTGTAAGATTTTTCAATCTAAAGTGAGAGCAATTAATTCATCGTTCTATGTAACAATCGAAGCTCCAAAGAGTGATGATGGAGTTGATTTTGAAATTGCTAATATGTATGATCTTGTAATAACTCCTCTAGTGGGTCATGTTGATGAATACAACTCGGAGCTTATAACAATTGAGTATAATAAAGAAAATATGGTTATAGAGACTACTTCAACCAAAACGATTTTCTCTCCTAGCTTGATATATAGCATTTATATTTATGATTTTGGTGAAGATGACACTTTAAAGTTTACATACAATGGTGAAACTGTTGAAATAAATTATGATGTTGTAGATTATGACTTTGATTCTCGAGGTTGGACTGTTCCTACTTCTATTTATGAATTGGATGCTTTCCCGGAATTTAAAGAAATGCTTTTCTCTATAAAATATCACGAGTTTAAGGAACCATATATAGGACTGACAAGCTATAGTTACAGTAATTATTGGGATATGGGTAGTTGGGGTTATTTTTTAGGACATGATTATCACACGGATTATCTTGAGTATCTTACGGATTCTGTATATTATCCTTCTGTATTTAATGTAGGTGAACAAAATCATACTCCGAACTTGGGTGCAGGAATGTCGTTCAGGGGGAGTGAACATGTTTGTGCTGGAGCTGGCAGATCTGTTATGGAATCCTTTAGCGTTTCATATGGATATGTCGTTGATCCGGGATGCACTAAACCACAATACCAATATCCGCTCACTTCGATGAGTTTTTCTGCTAGAAACAAAGAATTATATAAAGAAATAAGCAATCCTATGGAAAAGGATTATCCGTCTGTATCACAAATTTTAGTAACAAACTATCCTGATAAGTTTTTTGTTTTTGAGTTGAACGGATTAACAATTTATTTCAATACGGATAAGAATAGAAGCGCTAATGCATATTTTTTTGACGAACACTATTTCTATTCGTTAAAGTGTTGTTATAATAGATAAATAAAAACAAAAACAGGACACGATTTCGTGTCCTGTTTTGTACAGCAAGTAAAAAAGTTCAAAGTAGAAACTAAATTATTTAATTTCAACTGTTGCGCCTGCAGCAACAAGAGCTTCCTTGATTTTTTCAGCTTCGTCCTTGGAAACGCCTTCCTTAAGTGTCTTGGGAGCGCCTTCAACGAGGTCCTTAGCGTCCTTAAGACCAAGACCTGTGAGCTCACGAACAACCTTGATAACGTCGAGCTTCTTAGCACCGAAGGATGCAAGAACTACGTCAAATTCTGTCTTTTCTTCAACTGCAGCAGCGGGAGCAGCAACACCAACAGCAGCAACGGGAGCAGCGGATACGCCGAATTCCTCTTCAACTGCCTTTACGAGTTCGTTCAACTCAAGAATAGTCAAACCTTTAATTGTTTCAACAATAGCTGTAATCTTTTCGTTAGCCATTTTTAAATCCTCCAAAATTCAATAAAAATTTTTGTTATTTATGCGATTATTTTACGCAATGAGTTTTGTTTGCAGATTATTCTGCGGCGGGAGCTTCTTCTGCGGGAGCAGGAGCTTCTCCACTCTTGTCCACGATTGCCTGGATTGCATAAGCAAAGCCGTAAAGAGGGCTCTGGATGCTTCCGAGGAATTTCGCGATAAGTGTTTCTCTTGAGGGAATGTCAGCGAGTTCGTTAACTGTAGCTTCGTTAACAACAACACCGTCAACATAACCGGCAAGAATCTGGAATGACTTAACCTTATCGGAGTACTTCTTAAGAATCTTTGCAGGTGCAACTGCATCGTCCTTAGAAATAGCGATAGCTGTCATACCAGAAAGGTACTGCTTCATTTCGCCGTAACCTGCTTCTTCACAAGCTCTGCCTGTAAGGGAGTTTTTAACTACCTTATAGTCAACGCCTGCTTCACGGAGTTCCTTACGCATAGCAGTATCAGCATCAACTGTGATACCCTGGTAATTTACAAGAACGCCGGAAACGGATTCTTTGATCTGAGCAGAAAGTTCAGCAACAACCTGTTGCTTCTTTTCAAGTATTACTTTACTTGGCATTGTACTTTCCTCCTGTTATAAATCAACGAATATAATAAAAAAATCCTTCCATAAAGGCATAGCACCCCAAGGAAAGACACACAATAACATAAATATTAAAGTATAAAATCTTCCTCGGCAGGAGAGCTTTCGCCTTTACCGGAACCTGCTGTCTTTGGATAACACAAGTATTATACCATATTTTTTTCATTTGTCAATAGGTTTTTGAAAAATATTTTGAGATTTTTGTCAGATGTTCAAATTTTGATTTGTCGGTAGTTATATTACTCGTTTCACTCGCAAGTGTATTGTTCGCAAGCGAACAGTGATATTGAAAACTGAAGTTTGCAATGGTATTGTATTCGCCCACATTACAACTCGCGAAGCGAATATCACTTGGCGAAAGCCAAATATCACTGCGTAGCAATATAACTCGCCTAAAGGCGAATATAACTGCGGTGCTACCGCACCGCTAAATCTTAATTTATAGGACAAAACCGCCCTGAAAACAGGGCGGTCAATATTATATTTGTTTCCTATAAACCCTTGTATCCTCGCCTTCGACGTCTTTGGCTACGGTGAAAAATTCGTAGCCGTATTTTTCATAAAGACCGATGTGATTGGTTGAGATATATGTGTGGGTTGCACCGCCCTGCTTTGCAAGTTCTTCTGCGTTAGAGAGGAGCTCACCTGCTAAACGGTTTCCGCGGTAGGCAGGAAATGTATATATCCACCCAATCCAAGGGGTCAGCTCGGTGGGCTGAACGTCATCCTTTTCTGCGAGAGTGCAGAATGAAACGAGGTTTTCATCGTCAATGAGCATAAGCACTTTTGCTTTTCCAACGAGATCAAAAAGCTTTTTATCTTTTATAAGATAAGCAAGATACTGTCCCGCTCCCCAATCGCTTGATGCGATTTTTGATAGCCAAAGCTCTTTGTTCTCTGCATTAAAGTACTCTATTACTTTCATCTTATCTTACGAACTCCTCGTAAATAGCTTTTATGGTTTTCTCATAATCGCTTTCGTAAACTGCAATGACGATATTAAGCTCGCTCGCTCCCTGGTCGATCATTCTAACGTTTACACCTGCATTTGATATAGCGGAGAAAATACGAGCCGCCGTACCCTTCGTTTCCTTCATTCCGCGACCAACGACTGCAACAAGTGCAAGCCCCGTATCTACTGAGATGTTATCGGCGTCCGTAACTCTGTGAAGCTCGGGGATAAACTCATCAAGCTTTTCATTAAGCTCTGCTTCGGGAACGATATGGCTCATAAGGTCGATACCGGATGCAAGATGCTCGGTGTGTATCTCATACAAATCAAGACACTTGAAAACACGCATAGCAAAGCCGAATTCACCGCCCATACGGTTCTTTTCAATATTGATAACGGAAAAACCCTTTTTGCCTGCAATACCAGTAATTATGTGCTCGCTGTTATCATCGTTTGTTGAAGGGACTATCATAGTTCCTGCATCCTCGGGATGATTGGTGTTTCTGATGTTTATCGCAATTCCTTCCTTTTGAACGGGGAAAATCGAATCCTCGTGAAGCACGGTTGCACCATTATAGGAAAGCTCGCGAAGCTCCTTATAGGTTATTGTTGAAATGGGGAGAGGATTTTTAACAATTTTCGGATCTGCCATCATAAATCCCGAAACATCGGTCCAGTTTTCGTAAAGGTCGGCAGAGCAAGCGCGCGCAACAATTGAGCCTGTGACATC
This sequence comes from Clostridia bacterium, assembly GCA_017504245.1. GTDB lineage: Bacteria > Bacillota > Clostridia > Oscillospirales > CAG-272 > RGIG4608. Next base: position 16,820 of record JAFVRQ010000021.1, read on the forward strand.
AGAGCCGCCGCGCGAGAAGGTTTTTATCGTGCCGTTGGGCATTGAACCGTAAAAGCCGGGGATTACGGCATATTCGTGCTTTGCAAGCTCCTCTTTCATTGCAATATTTGTTCTTTCTTCATCAAAACTACTGTTTTCTTTGAAGAAAATAACGTTCTCTGCGTCAATAAAATCAAAGCCGAGATATTTTGCAAGTATCAAGCTATTCAAATATTCACCGCGGCTTGCGGCAAAATCGCGGCCTGAACGCGCCATCATTGCGTTTTTGATGTATTCAAGCTCGCCTGTGATGTCGAAATTAATACCGAGTCCTTTAATGATGCTTGTGTATCTATCAACAATTTTTTTATAGTAATCAGTTATATCCTCGTGTCTGCGAATCATATTGTAGCAGCTGTAGAGCATATCCGTGACCTTTTCGTCATCGCCCATTCTTTTACCCGGAGCAGATGCTACTACATATCGACGAGAAGGATCTGCCTTTATTATGCTGGCAACCATTTTAAAATGCTCGGCATCGGCTAAGGATGTGCCGCCGAATTTAACAACCTTTAAACTCATTTGCCATCTTCCTTTCTGATAAAGATATTACATTTTATGTGGAAAAATGCGTTTTGTCGAATAATCTAACTTATTGTATCATAAAATTTTCAATAAGTAAATACAATTTTTGAAATTTACACCCCGTTTGACAATATTTGCTCGTCTTTGGGAGTATAATTGGTGTGCTACGGGGAAGCTGGGATTTATCAAAAAGTTAGTTAATTAACCAACCATTCGATAAATCAAAATATGAAAATGAAAGGAGATAGGAATGATAGTATACGGTGATTTGCTATTTCTGATCAATTTCAGTATGGATTTTTTGTGCTTTTATCTTTCGTGCCTGCTTTTGCACAGGAAGCCGAACACGGTGCGGTGCGTTTTGGCTTCGGTTGTAGGCGGAATATATTCTGTGAGCGCGCTTTTTATCAAAATCGGAGGTGTTGGCGCATTTGCAATAGACCTGCTCGTTTTGATTTTTATGTGCCTTTTAGCATACGGTGTGCGAAAAAACGGATTTTGGGGGCTTGCAAAGGCGATTTTTCTCTACTTTTTTGTGTCTGCACTCTTAGGCGGAATGATGACAGCCCTCTTTTCACTTTTTAATTCAATGGATGTTTTGAACGAAATTGAAGGTGCAGACGGTGGGATTAACGTTTGGGCTTTTTCTCTGCTCACGATAGCGGGCTCGATTTTGACGTTGCGGGGAGGCAGAATTTTCAAAACCTCATTTTCTAAAAAAACGGCAATCCTTGAGATTCAAAACGAAAAGGGCATGCTTGAGCTTCGCGCGTTAGTTGATAGTGGCAATCTTGCAACAGAGCCCATTAGCGGAAAGGGCGTTGCTTTTGTAAACGTAGAAAAATGCAAAAAAAATTCTTGAAAATGACTTGTATATTTCAATAATCAATAATAGTTATATGGAAGATGATTCGCTTTCGTTGAAATATAAAATAAGAATAGTGCCAACGCGTGCGGTATCAGGCTGTGCGTTTTTACCCGCACTAAAATTTAAAACCGTAATATTAAAAAACGGGAAAATGAAAAAGGAGCTTGATCTTTACATAGCATTCGTTTTAGCCGATTCGCTCGGAGAATATGATGCAATAATATCCGACGAAACTATTATATAAATATAAAATTAATCAACACAATCATACAAGAAACATTAAAAAACTATTATATAGCGGAGGGGATTATGTCGAAAAATAAAATAAAAATACTGATTTTTAATATAAAGCTACTATTTGCACGCATATCGTCGCGCGGAGCTGAAAAGGGGATTTATTACGTAAACGGTCCCGACGTGCTTCCGCCACCGCTTTCCAAAGAGGAGGAAGCGGAATGCATAGAAAATCTGCCGTTTGATCCCGTGGCACGCGATAAATTAATAGAACACAATCTTCGCCTTGTTGTTTTTATTGCAAAGCGATTTGAAAGCACGGGCATTGGAATTGAGGATCTTGTGTCGATTGGCACGATAGGTCTTATCAAAGCGATAAACACCTTCAAGTGCGATAAAAATATAAAATTGGCAACGTATTCGGCGCGTTGCATCGAAAACGAGATACTTATGTATATAAGGAAAAACTCTTGCACTCGAGGAGATGTTTCCATTGACGAGCCCCTTAACGTCGATTGGGACGGAAACGAGCTGCTGCTTTCCGATGTGCTCGGTAACGAGGAGGACGGGGTAGCATACGATCTTGAAAAGGAGGAGGAGCGCAAAATAATTCGAGAGGCGGTTATGAAGCTCCAGGAGAGAGAACGATTGATAATTGAGATGCGATACGGACTTTTCGGAAGACGCGAGATGACTCAAAAGGAGGTTGCAGACGAGCTTGCTATCTCGCAAAGCTACATATCACGGCTTGAAAAGAAGATAATTTTGCAGTTGAAAGAAGAAATTAAAAATAAAATTTAAAAAAATTCAAAAAAACTATTGCAAAATGCAAATAATTGTGTTATAATCATATGCAATGTGATTAATTTTGCTAAAAAGTGAGGTGTAAATAAAATGAAGACAGGTATCCATCCTAAGTACGAAGAAGTTACAATTAAGTGTGCTTGTGGTGAAACAGTTACAACAAAGTCCACAAAGGGCGGAGAGGTAAGCGTTGAAATTTGCTCTAAATGTCATCCTTTCTTTACCGGTAAGCAGAAATTCGTTGACGCAGGCGGTAGAGTTGATAAGTTCAAAAAGAGATTGCAGGCTAGTGCAAGATAATTTAGAATTTATACTATTTAGTACATTCGCAACTATGGGCAAGCTGTGTGCATAAGGCACATACTTGCCCTTATTGTGTTTTTGAGGTGTTTTATGGCGGAAAAGCATTTACCTATAGCGGTGTTTGATTCGGGGCTTGGCGGAGTGAGTGTTTTGAAAGAGCTTATCCGTGCGCTTCCAAACGAAAATTTCATATATTTCGGCGATACCGCAAACGCGCCATACGGTGTTAAAAGCGCGGAGAGGGTGAGGGAGCTTACATTTTCCGTTTATGAACGCTTAAAGGCGAGGGGAATAAAGGCATTCGTTATTGCGTGCAACACGGCAACGAGCGTTGCTGTGGCACATTTGCGCGAGAAATATCCCCAAGATATTATTGTTGGAGTTGAGCCCGCCTTAAAGCCCGCGGTGTTGAGTATGGAGCACCCAACGGTTGCCGTTCTTGCCACTCCCTTAACGTTAAAGGAAGAAAAATTCGGTGCGTTACTCCAAAGATTTGAAACGGAAGCGCGCGTAATTCCTTTTGCGTGTCCCGGGCTTGTTGAGTTCGTGGAGAGAGGAGAAGTTACCGGGGAGCGTTTGCATACGTTTTTGGAGGAGCTTTTTGCTCCCTTAAAGGACGAAAAACTCGACGCGATTGTGCTTGGTTGCACGCATTATCCCTTTGTGAAGTCGAAAATTTCGTCTGTTTTGGGAGATAACGTTAAGATTTTTGACGGAAGCTGCGGTACGGCAAGGGAAACGCGCCGCCGCCTTGAAGCGAATGGACTTTTAAGTGATGCTACGAACAAAGGCAGAGTAATTTTTATTGATTCATCACATCCTAATGAAGAAAATGCAAGCGGCTCTACGCTTGTGAAATTTGGAGGTGAATATTTATGCAGTTGAATTTTAACGACGCCAAGGAGCATATCTCTAAGGCGGTTTTAGTTGGTATAGTTACAAAAGATACGAATGCCTGTGAGGTCGAAAAGGAGCTTGACGAATTGGCTCGACTTCTTGACACCGCGGGCGGCGAGGAGTTTGCGAGACTTGTTCAGAACAAGGACACGCCCGACCCGAGAACGCTTCTTGGAAGCGGCAAGATTTGGGAATTATCCGAGCTTTGCCGAAACAACGGAATAAAATTGGTTATTTTTGATGCGGAGCTTTCGCCCTCGCAGATAAGAAATATTGAGGACGATCTCGGCGGCGACATCAGTGTTATTGACCGTTCGATGCTCATTTTGGACATTTTTGCCCTTCACGCGACAACGGGTGAGGGTAAATTGCAGGTTGAACTCGCGCAACTTCGATATACCGCGCCCCGACTTATAGGTAAGGGAATGGAATTATCCCGTCTTGGCGGCGGTATTGGTACGCGAGGACCGGGTGAGAGCAAGCTTGAAAGTGACAGACGTCATATGAAGCGCAGAATTGTTGCGCTTGAAAGTGAACTTACCGAGCTTGAAAAGAACAGAATGACGATGCGTGCAAGCCGTGATAAGAGTCAAATTCCGCAGATTGCTATCGTTGGTTATACGAATGCGGGCAAGTCGACCTTGCTAAATACTCTTACCGATGCGGGAATTTTGGCAGAGAATAAGCTTTTTGCTACTCTTGATCCGACAACGAGAAAGTTGAAATTGCCCTGCGGTGAAACTGTTTTGCTCACCGACACCGTTGGATTTATCAGAAAGCTGCCCCATCACCTTGTTAAAGCGTTTAAATCGACGCTTGACGAGGCGGTTTATGCGGACATTTTGATGGTCGTAATCGACGCGCACGATGACGAGGCAAGGGCGCAGCTTGAGGTTACGGAAACTCTTCTTGCCGAGCTTGGAGCGGCAGGGAAGCCCACGATTTACGTTTACAACAAATGCGATTTGGGAATTTCGCCCGAGTTGCCTTCCTATATTGCAAGCAACGAAGACCCCAATAGAGTGGTTTGTGCCATTTCCGCAAAAAGCGGAGAGGGAATTGATACCTTGCTTACGAAAATTGAAGAAATTATCCATCAGGGCAAGAGCAAGGTTACATTTGTTATTCCCAACTCCGAGCAGGGTGCGCTCAATATTCTCTATAAGAACGCAACCGTTGAGAACATTGACTACGGATACGAGGGCGTGACCGTTGTTGCAACCGTTGACCAAAAGGTACGCGGAATGCTCAAAAAATATGACGTGAACAGACCGAATGAGGTTGAGGAGTTTTAAAGTTACAAAGTTAAGGTTTTCGCTTTTTTGAAAAAAAGCTCGCAAAAAACTTTTAATCGCTTGGTGTGTGCAGATTTGACGTAAATTTTCGATAATTTGTTTTTGAACAAATTATCGGTTCACTTGCTAAAATCCTTTTACGAAAATGAATTTTCGACAAGGATTTCATCAACTGAACTACGAAAACCACTATTTACATAG
>JAFVRQ010000022.1 GCA_017504245.1 Clostridia bacterium
AAATAGTGGTTTTCGTAGTACGAATAATAAAATGTCCGTCGAAAATTCATTTTCGTAAGGATATTTTGTTGTTCGTACCGATAATTTGTTCAAAAACAAATTATCGAAAATTTACGCCGATTTAGTTTCTTCTACGCGCAAGATTCTTCGCTTCACTGCGTTTCGCTCAAGAATGACGCCTGCGGCGTCGCGCGGATTTAAAATCTGCACTCACCAAGCTATTGTTTTGACCCACTTTTTTCAAAAGTGGGCGCCCGCCGCGTAGGCGATCTTAACTTTAACTAACTTTTCATCTCTCCACTAAATCTCAATTTGGCTGTTAAGGTTTACACACAAAAAACCCCCGAAAAGCTCGGGGGATTGGATTTTATAAAGTAATTCACTAAACAAGCGCAAGTTCTTTTGCGATGCAATAGCGTATAAAATCAAAGTTATCGGGAGTGTTATCAAGGTCGCCTCGCTCGAGCAAAAGTGTTGCCTCATAAACGATAGCACGGATTACGAAGCTCTTTCTTCTCGTCTCGCGTGCAGAGACGTTATTTATCTTCATATAATGCTCAAGCTCAAGCTCTATAAAGTTTCGTGCGCTTTCGATGTCGGTGTAGCTTTCATCGTCAACCTCAACGTTATCAAGCATTATGATTGATCGGTAATTGGGATTGCCAACAAGGAATTTTATATAGAAAACACAAAGCTCAATAAGAAGCTGCTTTTCGTCATTTTTATACAGTTTATTGATTTCGGTTTTGAGAAGGGACCATTGGTGCTTGATATACTGAATAATCTCAACAACAAAGCCCTCTTTATTCTTGAAATAGTTATATGGTGTTGCGCACGAAACGTTGCACGAAACCGCAACTTGACGAAGTGAGAAGTTTGCCACTCCGCTATTCCCTATTTCATCAATTCCGGCAAGTATCAGCTTTTCCTTTATCGTCTTTCTTGCAAATTTATTGTCCATTATTATCACCGCCTAAAAATTCATCGAGTATATTATATACAAAAAATATAAAATTGTCAATGATAATTTTTTAAAAAATTCAAAAAATCTATTGACTTTTTCATATAAAAAGAGTAAAATAAAGAAAAAGTTATCATTGATAATTATACATTTTTTAAGGAGTAACATATTTTGGACAAGCTTTTGCTCTCGCGAGAAAAAATAAATAAAATTGACGAGCAAATGGCTCGTCTTTTTGCCGAGCGTATGGAAGCGGTCCGCAATGTTGCCAAATACAAGGCAGAAAAGAATTTGCCCATTTTTGACGCTTCTCGCGAGGCGGAAATTATTGAAAGGAATTCCGCCCTTATTAAGGACGAGGGCATTAAGGCGCACTATATCAACTTTTTGAATAATAATATGGAAATTTCCCGCTCATATCAGGCAGAGCTATATCCTGAGCTTGTGAGCGGTGTTCTTTATGAAAAGGACAACTTTAAAAAAATTCGCGTGAGCTTGCAAAAGGACAGCTATGATATTTTTATCGGTTGCGGTCTTTTATCGCACGCGCGCGAATATTTGAAATTAGATAGAAAAGTATTGGTGCTGACGGATAGCGGAGTTCCCACGGAATATGCAAAGCTGATTGCAGATCAATGCAAGGAATCCTTCATTTATACCGTTGAGCAAGGTGAGGCAAGCAAGAATTTCGAAAGCTTCAGGGCAATTCTTGAATTTATGGCGCAAAATCGCTTCACAAGAACGGATTGCGTTATTGCGGTTGGCGGTGGCGTTTGCGGTGACCTTGCGGGCTTCGTTGCGGCATCGTATATGCGAGGCGTTGATTTTTACAACGTGCCCACTACCCTGCTCTCTCAAGTGGATTCGTCCATTGGCGGCAAGGTAGCTATCGACCTTGACGGATACAAAAACACCGTTGGCGCGTTCTATCAGCCAAAGGTGGTGCTTATCGACCCCGAAACTCTTTTGACGCTTGACATAAGGCAAGTGAGGTCGGGCTTTGCGGAGTCGCTTAAAATGGCGACAACGAGCGATGCGGAGTTGTTTGAGTTATTTGAAAGCGGTGAGTATTTGAACGATATTGAAGAAATTATTCTTCGTTCACTTCTTATCAAAAAGGGCATCGTTGAGCGCGACGTCAATGAAAAGGGCGAGAGAAAAATTCTCAACTTCGGTCACACAATAGGTCACGCGATTGAGAGCACCACTTCCCTCATTCACGGCGAGGCGGTGGCACTCGGTATGTTATTTATGTGCGGCGGCGGGGTCAGAACGCGACTTCTTCCCATAATCGAGGAGATGGGCTTACCAACCGAAACGGAAATTGACGTTGAAAAGCTATTTGATTTTATTCTCCGCGACAAAAAGGCGGATGGGGATAGCATTACTATTACATTTGTTAACGAAATAGGCAAGGCGGAGCTTCGCAGGTTGCCTATCGAAGATATAAAAGATCTTATTGATCCAAGCATTTACGGAGGCATTCAATGAAAAACACTTTTGGCAACGCCTTAAAGGTTACACTTTTCGGCGAGAGCCACGGAGATGCCATCGGAGCCGTTATTGACGGACTTACTCCCGGCATTGAAATTGACTATGAATTTATTGACAGACAGTTGAACAGACGTCGCTCCAAAACTCAGGTTTGCACACAGAGAGTTGAAAAGGACGATTACCAAATTATAAGCGGTGTTTTCGAGGGGCACACTACGGGCACTCCCCTTTGTATCGTTATTCCAAACCGCGACGTAAATAGCTCTGATTACCAATTATTTAGCTCGGTTGCACGTCCCGGACACGCGGACTACACCGCACAGTGCAAATATCACGGCTATCAGGATTTTCGCGGTGGCGGTCACTTCTCGGGCAGAATAACCGTTGCTCTCGTTGCGGCGGGCGCGATAATTCAATCCGCACTTGAGAAGAAGGGCGTTTATATTGGAACTCACATCAAGCATTGTGCGGGTGTTGATGACAGAGCTTTTTCTCACTACGTTGAGGATATTAAAAATCTTCAGGTTTCTCAATTTGCCATTCTTGACGCAAATGCGCAGTCAAAAATACTTCAAAAAATGCTCGAAATTAAAAATAATGACGATAGCGTTGGCGGAATTATGGAGACTGCCATCGTGGGTGTTCCCGCAGGTCTTGGCGAGCCGTGGTTTGACAGCATTGAGAGTATGCTATCGCACGCAATGTTCTCAATCCCCGCAGTTAAAGGCGTTGAATTCGGAGCTGGCTTCAAATGTGCCGAAATGCTCGGAAGTCAAATGAATGACGAATTCTACGTTGACGGTGAAAATATTCTCACAAGAAGCAACAACAACGGCGGTATAAACGGTGGCATCAGTAACGGTATGCCAATCGTGTTTAATTGCGTGGTGAAGCCCACGTCTTCCATTGCAAGAAAACAAAAAACGGTTAACTTTATTGATAAAGTAGATACGGAAATTGAAATTTCGGGTCGACACGACGCAACTATTATTCCAAGAGCCTGCGTGGTTGCGGAAACGCTTTCTGCCATCGTTGTGGCGGATATGCTTATCGGCAGATACGGAACGGATTATTTGTTGTAGAAGATAGTTGAAGTAAAGATCGCCTACGCGGCGGGCGGTCACTTTTTTGAAAAAAAGTAACCAAAAAACTTTTATAGCGCTACGCCCAACAGTTCTATAGTTTGTGCGGTAAGGGGTTTGCGCTGATTGGACGTAAATTTTCGATAATTTGTTCAAAAACAAATTATCGGTTTTGAAGCTTCAATTCTGCCCTTATGTATAAAATACAACGGTCAGAATTGAATTTTCAAAACTACGAAAACCACTATTAACATAGCGGTTTTCTAAAATTTACTTTGTCGACGTGTAGACGCATGTATGGAATTCAAATTTTAGTTTATCAAGATGTTAGCTTGTGTTTGTGTACGTGACGTCGTAGGCACCGTCCCCTACGGATTTTCTGTAGTCGTATCGCTTTCAAAACGGCTACGCACAGAGTAGCAAAGCTTTTTTCTTCTTTTTCTCGAAAAAGAAGGTAAATCTTTACTTTGTAACTTCAAGAAAGGAGAATCTTATGCAATACGGACTTATAGGCGAGAAGCTATCACACAGTTTTTCAAAGGAAATTCACGAGTCGATGGCGGATTACGTTTACGAGCTTTGTGAAATAAGCCGCGAAAATCTTGGCGCGTTTCTTGAAAAACGTGAATTTTCTGCTATAAACGTTACTATGCCGTATAAAAAAGAGGTTATTCCCCATCTTGATGAGGTTTCGGCGGTTGCGAATGATTTACAGGCGGTGAATTGCATCGTCAACAAAAACGGAAAATTATTTGGATATAACACCGATTATTTCGGTATGCGCGATCTTATTTTGCGCTCGGGCATTGAGCTTTCAGGTAAAAAAGCGCTCATTCTCGGAACGGGCGGTACATCTCGCACGTCAGCCCTTGTTTGCAGGGATTTGGGTGCTGTCGAAATAATCAAGGTATCAAGAAGCAAGGCTGAGGGCTCTATAACATATGACGAAGCATACGAAAAGCATTTTGATGCTGACGTTATTATCAATACAACGCCCGTCGGTATGTACCCCGATTGCAATAATTCACCTATTGCTTTGTGTAAATTTTCAAAGCTTGAAGCCGTATTTGATGCGGTTTACAATCCCCTTCGCACGAAATTAGTGCTTGACGCGAAGGCAAGGGGCATTCATGCAGAGGGTGGATTATATATGCTCGTTTCTCAGGCGGTGCACGCAGTTGAGCTTTTTACAGGCGTTAAATTTGAACAAAGCAGGACCGACGAAGTATTCGAAAAAATATTAAAGGAAAAGAAAAATATTATCCTTATCGGTATGCCAAGCTGCGGAAAAACAACGGTTGGCAAAATACTTTCAAATAATCTTAACCGCGAGCTTATTGACCTTGACGATGAGATTGTTAGAGAGATTGGCTGTGAAATTGCAGAGTTTTTCAAAACGCATACTGAAAAGGAATTTCGCGATATTGAAACGCTAATAACAAAAGTAATTTCAAAGAAAAACGGCATAATAATCGCCACAGGCGGCGGTTGCATTTTGCGCGATGAAAACGTAAACGCGCTCCGTCAAAACGGCAAACTCTATTTTTTGGACAGGGATTTATCAAATCTCACCCCAACGGACAGCCGTCCGCTTGCCACGAAAAAGGAGGCAATAGAGCGACTTTATAATGAAAGACACGGTATTTACACGTCGGTTTGCGATTACCGTATCGACGGAAACCTCACGCCAAATGAGGAGGCAGATCTTATAGAAAGGGAGTTTTTATTGAAATGAAGATTTTAGTTCTTAACGGTCCAAATCTCAATATGCTCGGCATCAGAGAGCCCGAGCATTACGGAAAAGAAACCTATTCCGACCTTGAAAACAAGATAAAAGCTCACTGCAACGGCAAATGTGAGGTCGAAATTAAGCAGACAAATCACGAGGGAGTCCTCGTTGACTATATTCAAGGCGCGTATTACAACGGCGTTGACGGCATAGTTATCAATCCTGCCGCATACACGCACACGAGCGTGGCAATACTTGACGCGGTGAAATCCGTTATGATACCCACTATTGAGGTGCACATCTCCGACGTAAGTTCGCGAGAGGATTTCAGGCAAGTTAGCTACATAAGACAAGCTTGCATTAAAACCATTTCAGGAAAAGGAACTGACGGCTATCTTTTAGCCATTGACGATATTATAGATTACATTAAGGAGGAAAAAATATGAACGTTACTATAGAACGAGGAAAAGCGCACGGTACGATTGTTGCGCCCCCCTCAAAAAGCGTTGCGCACAGAATGCTCATCTGCGGCGGTCTTGCCAACGCGAAAAGTACTATTACGGGAATAAACAATTCGGAAGACGTTCAAGCAACGCTTGACTGTCTTGCCGCAATCGGAGTTCAATATACTCATAAGGGCGACGTTCTTGAAATCACGGGACGAGAGGTTAAGAAAAATAAGCAAATTCAAGAATTTTTCTGCCGTGAGAGTGGCGCGACGCTTCGTTTCTTCATCCCCTTGGCGCTTCTTACGGGTAAAAAGAGTATCTTCTACGGAACGCAAAATCTTCTTTCACGTCCCCTTTCCGTTTATCAGGGAATCTGCAAGGAGCAGGATCTGATGTTCGTTAAGGAGAAGGAGAGAATTATTCTTGAGGGTCCTCTCAAGGCGGGTAATTTCAAGGTTCAGGGTAATATTTCGAGCCAGTTCGTCAGCGGACTTCTCTTTGCCCTGCCCGTTCTTAAAAAGGATAGCCAAATTGCTATCACTCAGCCCATTGAGAGCCATTCATATATTGATTTGACGCTTCACGTTATGAGAAAATTCGGTATGAAGATCGAATGGAAGAACGAGCGCACGCTCTACATACCCGGCGGACAAAAATACAGTCCCGTTATTGACAGCGTTGAGGGTGACTATTCAAACGCCGCCTTCTTTGCCGCTCTTAACATTCTCGGCGGCGACGTTACGATAAACGGTCTCGACCCCGACTCAGTTCAGGGTGACAAGATATTCTCAAAATATTTTGATATGATAAAAAGAGGTACTCCCTCGATAAATCTTTCCGACTGCCCCGACCTTGGTCCTATTCTCTTTGCTCTTGCGGCGGCTAATAACGGCGGTGTATTCACGGGAACGCGCCGTCTTCGCTTGAAGGAGAGCGACAGAGGTGAGGCAATGGCCGAGGAGCTTCGTAAATTCGGTGTTGCGGTTACTGTTAACGAGGACGAGATAGTCGTATTCCCCAAGGAATTCCACCGCCCCACCGAGGCGCTTAACGGACACAACGACCACCGCGTCGTTATGGCTCTTTCCGTTCTCTGCACCGTTTTCGGCGGCGAAATTGAGGGCGCGGAGGCGGTTAACAAGAGCTTCCCCGACTTCTTTGAAAAGCTTCAGAGCGTTGGAATTGAAGTTACAAAACATTAAGAGGTACGTTTAATGATATTTAAGAGAAAATTGCCCATACCCCAAGAGGTAAAGGCGGAATTTCCCCTTTCAGACCATCTTGCCGAAATCAAGGCAAAAAACGATGAAGAAATCAGAAAAATCTTTACGGGCGAGAGTGACAAATTTTTGCTCGTCATAGGCCCCTGCTCCGCTGACCGAGAGGACGCGGTTATGGAATATACTCACCGCCTGAAAAAGCTATCGGAGCAGGTACAGGATAAAATCCTTATAATTCCAAGAGTTTATACGGGTAAGCCGAGAACCACGGGCGAGGGCTATAAGGGTCTTGTGCATCAGCCAAACTCAAAGGAGCCGCCCGATATGATGAAGGGTATCGTTGCTATAAGAAAAATTCATATGAGAGTGCTTGAGGAAACGGGATTTTCGACGGCTGACGAGATGCTCTATCCCGAAAATCACCGCTACATCTCCGACCTGCTCAGTTATGTGGCAGTGGGTGCGCGCTCGGTTGAAAATCAGCAGCACAGACTTCTTGCGAGCGGTCTTGACGTGCCCGTTGGTATGAAAAATCCCACGTCGGGCGATATTTCCGTTATGATGAACGCGATTAAGGCGGGACAATCCTCGCATATGTTCATATATCGCGGTTGGGAGGTTGAGAGCGCGGGTAATCCTTATGCGCACGCGATCCTTCGCGGATACGTTAACAAAAACGGCGAGAGTCAGCCCAATTATCACTATGAGGACCTTTCGCATCTCTATGATAATTATATGAAGATGGAGCTTCAAAATCCCACGGCGATAGTTGACTGCAGCCACTCAAACTGCGCAAAGCACTATAAGGCGCAGATCAGAATTGCAAAGGAGATTTGCCACAACCGTCAGCATTCAAAAAACATTCATTCGCTCGTTAAGGGCTTGATGATTGAAAGCTACCTTGAGGACGGCGCGCAAAAAATTGGCGAATCCGTTTACGGAAAATCCATAACCGACCCATGTATCGGTTGGGCTAAAACCGAAAAGTTGGTGCTTGATATTGCGGATTTGGTGTAAAATAATAAGAAATTAAGGAACGAATTTTAACAGTTCGTTCCTTTTTTGCGCTTTGAATTTTGATTCGTCGCTGCCTTCTCCAGCGGAGAAGGGGGACCGCTTGCGGTGGATGAGGAGAATACGGTTTGTACAAATAATCGTCTTTCTCCACCAAACATCATTTCTTAACACTAAGAAATTACTTGAAAAATTAAGATTTTCGGTTTTCGAGAAAGCCGTTAGTTATAACTAAATGATCCTCTCCTCATCCACCGCCTCGGCGGTCC
>JAFVRQ010000023.1 GCA_017504245.1 Clostridia bacterium
TTCCAAAGCATTTTCGGCAAAGAACTGACCGTCGGAAATACGCAGTTCGCCGTAGGACTGCCAAATGGCCTTACCGTAAACGGCGGTATTATAAGAGCCGATCAGCGTTGCGCCGTCTACATACACGCTGCCGCCCTGATTCCATACGACCGCGTTGTAGGAAGCGTTGGTGACTGCCTTGAAGGTCAGCTTGCCTGCACCGCTCAGGTTCAGCGTAGATCCCTGTTCGCAATGCAGAAGCGCACAGACGGTCATGTAACCGTCACCGCTGGCGGGCGCGGTAAAGGTGGCGTTGCCGATCACATTCAGGTTCTTGATCCCGTTGACGGAAATGGCAGGAATAAGTCCATCACCCTCAACCTTCGTGATTATATCGTCCACATTGCCGAGAGCAACAAAGCGGATGTCGGGGCTTTCCATAGCGTACTTGAATTCCTCGTAGGAGTAGCAGAAAGCGGGATTGCCTGCGCTGCTGCCCGCACCCTCTGGAAATTGAACAGTGAATGTGACTTCTACGGTCGCGGTCGTTTCGCCTCCGGATACCTTGAAATCCACAAAGCTGGAATTTGCATACGCATAATCCGTTACGTTCAACCCCAAATCCGTACCGCTTGCAAACTTATGCGTTGTTTCAAACTCATCCTTGATCCTCACATGGAATCTCAAAGTGTACTTTTTGGCGTTTTCAAAGGTTTGCGGATAGCCCAATTCCAGATATTTTCCGGTCTCATCATTTATCCAATCACAACTGTTTACATTTTCCACCTCGTAAGGGCAGTCGGCAGAGAAAACATATTTTGGCACAAAGGGCTGAGGGAGGTAGATACTCTCGCCGCTACGGAGGCAGAAATACATATGCTGATTTGCCGCCACAAGCTCTATTGTATTAATGATCTCCACAGACGGGATCTCATAGGTGAACTTTACAGTGGCAACTGTGCGGTCATCGGAAAGGGTGACAACACCGTACTCTTCCGCATCTTGCGTGCCCTTCTGCACGTGCAGACCCGCAGAGAATTTATAGCCGTCCTTGGCGGTCAGTTCGATCATATGGACATAGGTGTTACCCGCGAGGAAAGTGGGGGCGTTGCTGCCATCTTCTGTGTAAACACCCCAGTTCGCATCACTGCCCCACGTACCCGTGTTCCATTCCTCACTGGTAATGGTGCAGTTATTGTAAATCACATTACAGCGATCCGGCTTTTTTCCGCCGTCCTTGGGCAAGCCGTAATACATCATGGACACCTTGTTGATGTCGGCATTCTCAAATTCACCGGGAATTGTAAAGGTATAGCGCACGGTGACGGATTCATTGTTATCCCACCTGTCGATGATCTCATAGGTGAACATAGAGGGATCGGGGCCGGTGAGAGTAATGATGGGATTCTCCGCAAACACATAGCCGTCACTTGCGGTATACTGATAGTCGGCATAGTAAGTGTGGCCTGCCTCGAACTCATATCCGAGGTCATAGTGATGGTTGACGGTCGGTGCGATTTTCACACCATTGGAATCGTACCATTCGGCACCGTTCCACGGGCGAGAATAATGCTCGCCGTCAGGAACATTGGGAATGAAAAGATCCACTTCCATACCGGCTTTCGGAACATGTTCCGACGATATAACGCTTTTGATTTCGGTAATCTCGGTCGGCTCTGCCGCAAAGGCGGTCAAGCCACTCACGGGAACGAGCGCAAGCACCATTACGAGTACGAGCAGAACTCCCAAGAGCTTTGACTTAAATTTTGTTTTCATTTTGTTTTCTCCTTTTTCTTTTTTTAATCTTCCCCTTGCCCCGTAAGACAAGGGGATAATGTTTTAGTGCTTATGTAAGTTTTGTTGATGTGTTGTTAGCTTACAGCAACGATTCTGACTTCGTGTGTGGTCTTGTTAATGTAGATGTTGTATGTGCCATCTGCCTCGACCATAACTGCAGAACCACTTGTACTTGCGCCCGTTGTGCCGAAGGCAAGGGTGATATCGGAGATGTAATTGTTATCGGTATCACGAATTCTGAAATCGTCATAGCTTCCCAAAGCAAGTCCAAGATAGCAAAGCTCATCAGCGTTATCTGGATTTTCGGTGAAAGCATATTTTTCCATTGTGCTGATATAAATATCCTTTGGAAGGATAGTTGTCTGTTCAGGTAAATCACCCGTTTTTACAACCTTAATTGTCTTTGCATCAAAGTCAAAATAAACGTCGATAGGGCCTGCAATGTAAACCTGAATAAGTTCACCTAAGCTTGTTGCTATGTCTGACGGCGTATCTGAAAGCGCGCCGTACGTCGTGGTGGCGTAATCACCGCCCATAACCATTACGCCAACGGAAATAAAGCTGTTTGCCGCCATGGTTTCAACACGCGCATAAACTTGGTTTGCGTTTTCCGGATTTTTACTCATCCTTATCGTTTGATTGCCGTTTGTATAGTCAACAACCGATAAAAAGATATAATAGTCGTCAATTGTAGGCTGGTCTTCACCGCCGCCAACGTCACCTCCTTGATCGGTGTCACCACCAACGGAAGTGATAGAAAGCACACCTGTGTCTATGTTGTAGGCAAGATTATATGTTCCTGCCTTATCGAAGAACAGCATATCCAAGCCCTCCGATGTCATAACGTGAGCAAGGGTGCTGTCGGTGTTACTATCAAGAGTGATAGAAAGATACTCGGTCTTTGTTCCATCGAAGAAAGTTACATAGTCGTTTGCTTCTGCTACAAAACCTTCATAGCTTACCGTACTATTTGCATCCATTGTCAACGCAACAAAGCCATTGTCGCAATAGATGTAAGCATCGGGAAGAACTTCCTCGGTCTTATGAATATCAAACGCATTGTAAGCGGGCAGATAGGTAATCGTATATACGCCGTCGGTAAGGATCTTAACGTAGTCTCCCTCCTTAGTTACGCATACTTCTTGCGCATTAACGTTTGTAAGGTGATCTGCGGTAATTATGGTATCAACGCCCATCTTGATGTTTATCTTAGTTCCTTCCGCCAACGTCACCGTAAGGGTATAAACGTGTAGCCCCTTTTCCTCGACGTAAGCGATAATATCCTCTGCGTTCATCACGCTCTCTTGGTTATAATACCAAATAACCTCGTTATAAATATAACTACCTTCGGGAGCCTCAACACCTTGCATAGGCTCGCCCTGTTCCTCACCCTCAATAACTACTTCGTAATAACCACCGTCAAGGGGAGCAAAATGCTTGTCAATATATATCTTTTTGCTAACGTCGCCGTCAAACTCGACGCCGTAACGTGCCGCATAATCAATAACAAATTCTCCGTTATCACCGCGGTGGAAATCCCAAGTATTCCAAAGATATGTTTCATCAAGGTCGTCATAATCGTAAACCGTACCGCTTACGTTATCAACAATAACGAATTTGTCACCCACAGCAAATTCCACAAGACCGTATATATAGCCAGTCGTTTCTTCATCGGAATAGGTAACATAATTCATAGGATACTGCACGCCGTTGATTTCAATGACGATACCTTCATACTTATATCCGTCGATAAAAAGCATAAGCCCGTTAGGCGTTGCTGTAAGAAGAACGTTCGCCGCTGCCGCCGTTGTAATTATCTTACCGTCGGTACCAACGTTGCCCTCGGCAAAATAATTATGGCTAATCTCTGCATTATCGGTTTGACAAATGGTGATAACATCGCCCTTCGTTACCGAAAGACCTTCCAAAGACCACTCGATAAAGCTGTCATTATGCTCGCCAAGCACAAGTGCCGTTGGAGTTCCGTTTACGCAAATAGAAAGATTAGTTGAGTATTTGGGAATAACGGGTGTTTCTACTTCGTTATATTCATTGTCAAAGTATTTTTCGCACTCAGAGCATTGATAGTATTCAATATTACCATCTTCAAAAAAGTTGGCGGATTTTCCCCAATACATTGAACCGTATTCGTGTTCTGCTTTTTGGATGCTTATCGATTCCATCTCACCGTAATTCGGATCAAAGTTCTTTCCGCAACCGTCGCAATGATAGTGCGGCACTATACCTTCTTCCTCACAGGTAGGTTCTTTACCTTCAACCCATTCAAAATTGTGTACGTGTATGGGTGGAGCATCCTGAATAGCTGCCTCTGCTATTACGAAGTAGGAAAAACTGCTTGTTTCAAATGAGATTTTTTCGTCATCCACGATAGGGACAAGGTTTTCTACCGAGTTATTTGCCTTAATATGGAATACAAGGTAGTTATCTATCTCGGCATTGGGTAAAGGAATAGAAACCGTTACCTTACCTTTTGGCTGAACCTTTGCGCCGTCTTTCGTAACGTAGATATCGAAAATATATACGTTACCGTCTTTGTTGTAGTTCTGTTCGGAAATTGCCGCAAGAACTTCTTCTGCTTCTTCCGTGGTCGCCACGATTTCATTGCTTACTAAGGTAGAACCTTCTTCAAAGCTACCACCGTCAACAACGATACCGTATTCGTTTTTGAGCGTTTCGAGCGTGCCGACTTCATTATTGCACGCCGTAAGGGAAAATGCAAAAACGGCAATCAAAAGAAGAATGATTGTTACTAATAGGGATTTTTTCTTCATTTTTAATGCCTCCTTTCACACGGTTTTAGCCGTGCTTTTTAATTTTATTTTTTCAAGGATTTCGACGAAAGGTAATTTTCCGCCGACTGTTTTGCGGTAAACCTCGTCAGAGTTTACCAAGATTTGCCCTGGCAAGAATAATGACTCACCGTTTTCACCTGCAAACACGATATTGAAATACCACAGGGCGTCTTTTCGTCCTTTCGTTCTCGTAGGGCAATAAAAGCAAATTTTTCTATCTTGCATATTTAGTTCAATAGAACTGCTTTCTTCGCAACCGTCAAAAACGTTTTTCCCGAATATTGGCATTGAACTGTCAAAGTACACCGTGTATATATCTCTTGGTGCATTGATGAACAGGTATTCGGTAGTTGCGTCTTTGTCAATAACTTTTTCGTGTCCTTTTATGATAGGTACTTCAATCTCGTTAAACTGCAACCTTTTTGCTACCACATACGTTACCTCCTTACCGTTATTTCACCCTTAAATTATTTTTAGGTATTATAATTATATCAAATATAAAGGCGTTTGCGCCTACCCACCTAGTATAGGTTTAGTATAGGTTAGGTATAGGTTTTTAAGTTTTTTGGGCTATTTTGGGCAAAAAGGGCAAAAAAAGACGGTAGCAACTTGTACTACCGCCTTTTTTTAAGTTTTACTTAAAGAGTGCTAAAATTTCATCTTTACCGCTAACGTTCAGCGTTGTATATAGGATACCAAAATGCCATTTTACCGTGCTTTCAGAGATATGTAAATCGGCTGCGATTTCTTTTTGACTTTTACCGTCCAAAAGTCCGTCGAGCATTTCCATTTGTCTTGCCGTCAACGTTTTATCCGCAGGGAGCAATTTTAATACTCTTTCCAATCTTTCTGCTTTTGGGATAGAGTCTAAAACGATAACTCTCGTTTTTCCCATAGTAGGTGCAGGTACGTCAACTTTACGGATATAGTCTTGAAGTAGTAGATACACGAAGAAGTATGCAAGCACACTCATATAATAGGTTGTTGCAAGCAGTTCAAAGTTCCACGTCGTAATCTTTCCAACTATCCACATACCGACGTTGCCGAGAACGATAGCAAGCATAAATCCTGCAAGCTTTTGTGATGCGTCTTTCTTTTTTACTAACGACATTATGCAAACTACGAGCATAGCCACGAAATAAATTAAAACGTAAATAAGGTTTATCGGGTGCAGTATGCCGTATTCTTTTACAAGATATGCCGAGCCGTTTTCAAATTCAAGCGTAGCGTTTGTATAATACCAATCGAGCCAACCCACAGTAAATGCGATAGCGTACATAATAACAGCTAAGCCGATAAACACGCCCACAACCCATTTTTTATAGGTATATCCGCAAAGTTTTGAAATTATCATAAACATACACATAGGCACGAATACTTGCCCTAAGTACGTTATTTTATTAGCCCACAATGCAAACTCAACCGTTTTGGAAATGGAAACCAAA
>JAFVRQ010000024.1 GCA_017504245.1 Clostridia bacterium
AAAGATAGCTTTCAATTTATCAAGAAAGCAAATACGGAAAGAATAATGGAGGAAACAAAATGATGAGAAATTGAATGAACAAAATGAAAGAGAAAAAAGAGAGATTGACGGTTACTCATGGTAAAACCAATGAGTAAACGGATATATCTCTTTGTGGGTTTGCGGGCCCCTCGAAAAATCGCAAACAGCCGTGCGTGTGGCGGTAAAATAACACGCAAACACCGTTGCGCGCGGCGATGAAATGACGCGCCAAAATCTAAAAAATGCCCTTGCGGATTGATTCTTAACATGACAATCGCGGCAAATCGGGCAAAAAATCAAAGATACCCTTGCGGATCGGTTCTTAATATGACGATCGTCGGCAAATTGGGTAACAAAACAGATGGCCTGCCGCATCTATAATTCAGGTGGGGATGCTTAGCTTTAACGTATAATTTAATACATATATAAGGGCACATATACTCAAAAGTGCCTACGGGTTTCTATTGCTATTTTAGGAAAGGAGGTAAATATGGGACACAATAAACCCCAAAAATCATTAACAGAGCAAGTTAATGATAACCTTAACTCCAAGCTCGCTATAGGAGAGAGCAAATATGAAGCGAAGCTGAAAAATGCTCACACGGAGAAAATATACTCGTGGTCCACGTACAAAGCATATTTGAAGCACTGCTGCTATTTCGTCAAGTGGTGCAAGGAGCAACCCGCAGATGCCAGAATAGGACACAAGGTACGTACTCTTGAAGAGTGCAGATTATTCGTTGAAAAATGGATACAGGCAGAAATGGATAGGGGGCAATCTCCATATACGATAAAACTTGAGGCGTGCGCTTTAGCAAAGCTCTACTCCTGTGGTACAACTGACTTTGATATTATCACTCCACAAAGAAAAAGAAGCAATATAACAAGAAGCAGAGGTATAGCAGAACGAGATAAAAACTTCAGTGAGAAAAACAATGCCGATCTCATTACATTCTGTAAATGTACAGGACTCCGCAGAGGAGAGCTATCGCAAATAAGAGGAACTGATCTTATAGAAAAAGACGGTAAATACTTTTTACATATAACAAAAAACACCAAGGGTGGACGAGCAAGAGTGTCGCCTATCGTTGGTGATGAGAATGAAACAAAATTAGTAATTGAATTGTGTAAAAAGTCAAAAGCGAATAAAATCTTTCCCAATCCGAGCAAGAATGCAGATATACATTCATACAGGGGAGAATATGCAGCGCGTATATATAACCTTCACAAACGTCATATACACGAATTCAAAAACGAAAGATTGATCATATACAAGAACGAGATAGTAAAGGGTTACACATCAAAAAGCGGGAGAAAGCTAATTAAAGGTAACGAGGACTATTACACCACGATAAACGGTAAAAAAACACTGACAAAGGGCTTCAGGGACGTGCGCTCTGCGTATTATTGCAGAAAGGATCTCAAAGGCACTTTATACGACCGCAAAGCTCTCTTTGCCGCCTCCCGCGCCCTTGGGCACAACCGAGAGAGCATTGTCGCGGAGCACTATCTTGCGTCGATTTAGAGGTGATTGCAGAATTTTAGGCAAAACTGTCATAATATATATAGAACTACTTGAGAAAGGAGGTTAATACCATTCAATGAAAAAGAATATCCAAAACAATGATTTGGATATTTCTGAGTACCAGCTTGATTCACTTGCACGAATACTTTTGCCGATATGCAGAGAGTATTTACTCTCAAAAGAAGAAATACAAGCAAGCGATAAAAGCAACAAAAACGAAAAACAATAAAACAAAATTAAAATAAGAAATCATTAAAACAAAACTATCATATCTTGATATATAACAAAACATACTATTCTAAGTGCTTGGAATGTTTCAAAAAAATAGCGGACGGAGAAAACTCCGTCCGCTATTTTAATACTTCTTAACTTCTTCTAAGAAACAAAAAAGCCCGAACCTTTTTCCAATGGTAAAAAAGTTCAAGCTATTTGCGTTTGGTGACCCGTACGGGAATCGAACCCATGTTACAGCCGTGAAAGGGCCGTGTCTTAACCGCTTGACCAACGGGCCGAAATGGTAGCGGGAATTGGACTTGAACCCATGACCTATCGGGTATGAACCGATTGCTCTAGCCAACTGAGCTATCCCGCCATTTACCGCACATCTGCGACTTGTATATTTTATCACAACAATTTCGATTTGTCAATACCTTTTATTAAAAAAATAAGAAAAAAATTAAGAAAAAATCAAGTTTTTTTATTTGCTTAATTCCCAAAGTAAATTCCGTGGTGAAATTTACTTTGGGAATTCACGGCGTTTTTTAATAACCGATATATTTCAATATATTGTATTTAAATATTACTATTTCGCAGGAATATTTAAAGTCCAGGTTTTATTCACGCACTCTGTTCCGTCATATTTATACATATCAAGATTGTTGGAGTTAAATTGCCAATAATAAATCTGCATACTGATAGCGGTTGCCGAGGCTGTATTCAAATAAACCGTCATCCACTCCGATGTTCCCGTGCTGCTCCTTGCGGAGGAGCTTGAGCTCTTCCAGCTATCAAAGCTAAGCACCTTAACGTTGCTTGATTTTGCGGAATTGATAGTAAAGTTATACATTTGACCGTATCTCGTATAATAATACTTTGCTATTGTCGTTGTCCATCTTACTCTTATTTCAACACTGTTGGCAGTTCTGTTTCTATACTCAATAACTGCGGAATAAGTGATTTTCGGACTGCTTGATAAGGTTCCGGTTTTTGTCGTGATGGTATATACCACGTTTTCCGTAATAACCTCTTGCTTTAACACCTTTTTGCAAACAGTACATTCGGTATGTTTTAACCCTTCGGTCGTTTCGGTAGAGGCGGTATCTATAATCCAAGCACTTTCGGTATGACTCTTCATAGAGGTGGTTTGCTGGGCGGTAAGTATCTTCTGACAAACGGTACACTTCTTACCCTCTGTTAGACCCGTTGACGTACAAGTTGCTGCCACTGCGGGAATAACACCCTCGGTATGTGATTTTAACGCAACCGTTTGTTGAGCAACCGTTATTTTCCCGCAAGTAGAGCATTTTTTACCCTCTGTTAAGCCCGTTTGAGTACAGGTTGCGGCAACTGCCGATATGGTTACTTCAGTGTGTGATTTAACATCAACAACAGTTTGTGCTACAATGATTTCATTACAATTACCGCATTGAACACCTTCAGTAAGTCCTGTTGCGGTGCACGTAGCCGCCTTTGCGGGAAGTGTTTTCAAGGATGCCTGAGGATGTGTGCAGCCCCTTTGATAAGTACAGTTATTACAACTCATATCAGCATCATTGGTGTATGAATGATTTTTAAGAGGTGCTTCCTGCTGAGCAACCAAAACCTTATCACAGGAGGTGCAATATTTACCCTCTGTGAGTCCTGCCTTGGTGCAAGTTGATCCAACTGCGGGAATAACGCCCTCGGTGTGCGGTTTCAGGGGGGCTTCCGTTTGAGGAACTAATACCTTTTCACAAACGGTACAATATGTTCCTTCGGTAAGTCCGTGCTCAATACAGGTTGAATCAACCGCATTAAGAATTCCTTCAGTGTGTCCTTTAGCCGGTATTGCCTGACACTCAATTATGATTGCTCCGCAGGATACACATTCTTCGCCTGCCGTGAGTCCTTCTTCTGTGCAAGTGGCAGCTTTTCCCTGAATAATTCTGGTGTTATGATGCATACAATATCTTTCATAACCGCACGAATTACAAACAGCATCACTGTCTCCATCATATTGATGTGCTTTAAGAGGAGCTTCTCTTTGGGGTATAAGTGTTTCTCCACAGGTCAAGCAATAGCTGCCCTCCGTCAGTCCGTGCTCAGAGCAAGTGGATTCTACTGCCGCGATTTCACCCGGAGTGTGGATATGCTCATCTAATAGCTTATTGGCCACGCCAAGAGCACCGCCGATAATCTTCCAAGCATCGCACGAGGTGAACATAATCGCTATGCTCAACATTACGATAATTAAAATTATAGCAGCAAGCTTTTTCATAAATCTTTCTTCCTTTACTAAAAATTATAATTTTGACATTTACTAAATGTCATTATTTACATAATATCATAGTAAAATGTTTTTGTCAAGCACTAAATGTCAAAATTAGGGGTGTTACTATGTTCAAAAACAAGAGTTCAAGCGGAAAAAATAACATTTGCGGAGAAAAAATTTATGCTTTAAGAAAGGCGCATATTCCCAAAATGTCGCAACGCATACTCGCGGAAAAATTACAAATCAAAGGAATCGACGTTGACAAAAATGCTATTCAAAGAATCGAGAGCGGAGAGCGTTTCGTTACGGATATTGAGTTGAAGGCTTTAGCTGAAGTCTTTAATACTACCGTTGATAGCTTACTCACCACATAAAACAACACCGCATTTACCCGTGCGGTGCTTTTATTATCCCATTTTTACCACAAGAAACGGGAAAAGGCAATGGAGCTCATATTTTGTTTGCATTGTGTTAATTATCTTAATCAATCAAAAAACTCTTGCTATTATTTCAAAAATGTGATAAAATGTCTTTATGGTGGGTGAATGTGCTCACAAATATAAAAGGATGGAAAATTTTATGGATAAGATTTTAATTGGATTACTTATTTTTGTGCTTCTTTTGGGTACTGCTTGCGGTGTTTTTTATCTTTTGAATGAAAAAAACTTTGACAGTATGATTGAATACATAGACACCTTCAAAACCGAGGCGGAAAACGAGCTTGTTCCTCAAAAGGACGGGCTTGGCAACTGGTATTTCACCACGGACGAGGATTTTAAGGTGCTTCACCTTACCGATATACATATTACCGGCGGATGTGCTAAGACGAAGCAGGATAAAATGGCTATTAATGCCGTTGCGGCTATGGTTGTGGCAGAGGACCCCGACCTTGTTATCGTTACGGGTGATATTGCGTTTGCCATTCCTTCGACGGGAACTATTAACAATAGATATGCTCACGAAATGTTCATTCGCCTTATGGAGAACTTGGGTGTTTATTGGACGGTTACGTTTGGTAATCACGATGACGAAGCGTTTAACTACAAAAGACGTCAGGCGGTTGCGGATATGTATGCCGACGAAACGCTTAAATACTGTCTGTTTGAACAATCACCCGAGGGCGTTTCGGGTATGGGCAACCACGTTATCAACGTTAAAAATTCGCAGGGCGAGGTTACGCAGTCCCTCTTTATGATGGATTCACACTCATATATACACAAGGATCTTCTCCTTGGAACAGTTGATGCGATCTTTTGGAATTATGACAATATCAAGCAAGACCAGATAGATTGGTATGCAGGTGTTATCGAGCAGTATGACCCCAAAAGTAGCTTGATGTTCTTCCATATTCCGATAGGAGAGGTTAAAAACGCTTACGACGAATACGTTGAAAACAGCAGACAGAACACTAACGACGTTCAATGGCTCTTTGGTGTTGACGGCGAGGATAGAACTGACGAGGTTGTTTTTGCATCGCGTCTTGAAGACGGCTTATTTGAAAAAATCATTGAGCTTGGCAACACGAAGGCGTTGTTCTTCGGTCACGACCATTTGAACAATTTTGTGCTTGACTATAAGGGAGTGCTTTTCTCTTACGGATATAGCATTGACTACGCTGCTTACAGCGGAATTGACGAAAAAGGCGCGCAAAGGGGATGCGCGGTATTAACGCTTACACCCGACGGTGAGTTCGGAATTGAAAATATAGTGCACGAAAACTATTATCAGGATAAATATCAGCCAAAATATGATAAAGAAGAAGTGGAAATGACACCGTATTATGAGCAATAGAATTAAAAACAGAAAAATTAAGCCGTTGAGCACTACTCAGCTTATCTTGTTAAGCTTTGTTGCTGTAATATTGGTGGGAAGCTTGCTTTTATGCTTGCCGATAAGCACAAAAGCCGGTGTCTCGGTATCATACGTAGATGCGCTTTTTACAGCTACCACAGCCACCTGCGTGACGGGTCTTGTGACCTTGCCAACCGTAAGCACGTGGAGTGTATTTGGACAAATTGTGATTCTTGTTTTGATTCAAATCGGCGGTCTTGGAATTATAACCGTGCTTTCGGGAATAACCGTAGCTATGGCCAAAAGATTGAAGCTGAGGGATAGCCGACTTATCGGCGATGCCTTTAATCTGAATTCTCTTGAGGGCTTGAATAAATTCATTAAAAAGGTGATTATAGGAACGCTTGCTGTTGAGGGTACGGGGGCTTTGCTTTATATGACGGTATTTGTTCCGCAGCTTGGAGCAAGGGGAATATGGGTATCCGTGTTTACGTCCGTATCCGCCTTTTGTAATGCCGGAATAGATATAATCGCTACGGACAGCCTCTGTTCCTATTCCACAAACACCGCGATAAATCTTATAACCTGCGCCCTAATAATACTTGGCGGACTTGGATATATCGTGTGGTGGGACGTGTTGCGTGTAATAAAGAGCTATAGAACCCAAAAGCTAAAATGCTTCAAAATGCTGACGCTACACACCAAAATTGTATTAAGCGCGACGGCACTCCTTATTTTCGGAGGCGCTATATTGATATTTGTATTTGAATATTCTAATCCTCAAACCATCGGAAATATGTCGCTATACAATAAAATACAGGTATCATTTTTTCAATCAGTAACCACGAGAACCGCCGGCTTTGCAAGTATTCCCCAAGAAAACCTGACAAATGCAAGCGCATTTCTTTCCATTATGCTAATGTTTATAGGTGGCTCGCCCGTGGGAACGGCAGGCGGAATAAAAACGGTGACGGTTGCCGTGCTTATTTGTACTGCCTATGCCCTCATCACCAACAAAAACGAGGTTTCCGTGTTTAATCGCTCGCTTTCGGTAAAAATAGCCCGAAAGGCAGTAGCGGTTGGAGTTGCATCCTTTTCTATTATGTTTATTTCAACCGTTCTTTTGTCCGCGGTTATGGATGCTCCCGCGCTTGATATATTGTACGAAACGGTCAGCGCAACGGCAACGGTTGGATTGACGAGAAATCTAACTCCGTTTTTGAACCTTTGGGGTAAGCTGATAATAATTGTTACGATGTATCTTGGCAGAATAGGTCCAATTTCCCTTGCTATTGCGTTTTCATATAGTAAGGAAGCATCTAACAGTATCAAAAATCCGGTTGAAGAAATCAGTGTCGGATAGAAAGGAAGAAGTATTATGAGTATAAATAAATCCTACGCCGTGTTTGGACTTGGAAGATACGGTACGGCAGTTGCCAAGGAATTGGTTAAGAACGGAGCGGATGTATTGGCGGTTGATATTGACGAGAATTTGGTGAACGCATCCATATCGGATATTCCGTTTTGCAAATGCGCGGATATAACCGAGCCGGACGTTGTTCGTCAGCTTGGAATATCAAGCGTTGACGTTGTAATAGTTGCAATGGCAACCAATCTTGAGGCGAGCGTTATGGCTATTATGCTTTGCAAGGAGCTTGGAGTGAAAACTGTTATCG
Organism: Clostridia bacterium; assembly: GCA_017504245.1. Taxonomy (GTDB): domain Bacteria; phylum Bacillota; class Clostridia; order Oscillospirales; family CAG-272; genus RGIG4608. Next base: position 7,484 of record JAFVRQ010000024.1, read on the forward strand.
CCAAGTGCGCCAACGATATGCAGGCAAAAATTCTTTTAAAGGTTGGCGCGGATAAGGTTGTTATTCCCGAGAGAGAATCGGGCGTGCGCCTTGCCAAAAACATACTTTCCTCTGGATTTGTTGACGTTATAGAGCTTTCGGATGACGTATCCTTGGTTGAGCTTGACATTAAAAAGGAATGGATTGGCAAAAACCTTATAGAGCTTAATTTGCGAAAAAAATACGGTATCAACGTTATTGCTATCAAGAGAGGGGATGATGTGGAAATCGATCTTGATCCCACTGCACCTATGAGTAGCGATATGCAGCTTGTAATTATAGCAAATTCTGCAAAGCTTGAAAAATTAAAATAATAAAGGAGAAGAATTATGGAAAAGTATTATATCGGAATAGACCTTGGAGGTACTTTTATAAAAGGCGGAATCGTTAACGAGCACGGGGATATTCTCGTTTCTGACAAAACTCCAACGGAGGTCGAAAAGGGCGCGCAGGGAGTTGCTGCTAATATTGCAAACCTTGCAAAAGCCCTGCTTGAAAAAGCAAACCTTGAGCTTTCTGCGGTTGAAGGGCTTGGTATCGGCTCTCCGGGTATGATTGACTCAAACGGAGGTAACGTGGTTTACGCGAACAATCTCGGCTGGGAAAATTTCAGAATTTGCGATGAATTGTCCCGTCTTCTTGGCGGAATTAAGGTTAAAATCGGAAATGATGCGAACGTTGCGGCTTTGGGCGAGGTGAGATTCGGCGCGGCTCGAAATTATAGCAGCGCGGTTATGATTACTCTCGGCACGGGTGTTGGCGGAGGCATCGTTATCGACGGCAAGCTCGTTGAGGGTAATATGGGCGCAGGCGCAGAGCTTGGACATATGGTTATCGTAAGGGGCGGAGAGCAATGCTCCTGCGGACGAAAGGGCTGCTTTGAAGCGTATTCCTCAGCTACGGCTCTCATCCGCGATACCAAAAGAGCTATGGAAGCCCATCCCGATTCAAAAATGTGGGAATGCGGCTCGCTCGATATGGTTTGCGGCAAGACCGTATTTGATTATGCTCCTGTTGACATTTATGCCAAGGAAGTGGTTGACTCTTACATAGAGCATCTCGCTTGCGGACTTGTTAATTATGCAAACGTTTTCCGTCCTGAAGTAATTTTGCTCGGTGGCGGAGTTTGCGCGCAGGGTGATAATCTTATCGTGCCCTTGCAGAAGCTTGTTGATAAGGAGCTCTACGCAGGCGACAAGGGCCCTCGCGTGCCCATTCTTATCGCGGAGCTCGAAAACAGCGCAGGACTCCTCGGCGCAGCGGCTCTTTTGATGTAATTTTAAATTTAACGAAAAGCCCCCCGTAACAATGGGGGGAACTACAAATTGGGATTTAGCGAGCAGTTTGATAGCGCAAGCCAAAGGCCCCTTTGTGTAAAGGGTGATTCCCCACAGTGTGGGGAAATGTCTGCAAAGCAGACAAAAGGGGGTGGCACGTAGTGTCCCGCTTTAGCGGGTGGGGGATTGCTGATTTTATTAGGGTTACAATCCCTCCGCCTACGGCACCTCCCTTTGCACAAGGGAGGCATTTTTGACCATCATCAACAGCTCGATAAATCAAAATTTGAATGGTACTGTATATAGGAGAAAATATGATTAAAAACGAAATTTTTATTTTAAATAATGGAGTAAAAATTCCCGCTATTGGCTTTGGAACGTGGCAGGTGGCTGACGGTGAAGAGGGATATAGCTCTTGCCTTGCGGCACTTAAGTTGGGTTATCGTCACATTGACACGGCTTTTGCATACGGAAACGAGCCGAGTGTTGCTCGTGCGCTTCGTGATAGCGGACTTTCGCACGAGGACGTATTTATCACCACAAAATTGCCTGCGGACATAAAGAATTATGACGGTGCGAGAGCACATTTTGAAGCTTCTCTTAAAAATCTTGAAACCGATTATCTTGATTTATATCTTATTCATGCGCCTTGGCCGTGGAGCGACGTTGGAGGAGATTATACCGAGGGCAATATTGCCGTTTGGCGCGCGATGATTGATCTTTACAATGAGGGAAAAGTGCGTGCTATAGGTGTTTCAAACTTCCACGTTAAGGATATAAAGGCGATTGTTGACGCGACGGGATTTGTGCCTGCCGTTAACCAGATAAGATACTTCATTGGCAACACGCAAAATGAGATAACCGAGTATTGCCAAGCAAACGGAATTCTCGTTGAGGCATATTCGCCTCTTGCAACCGGTGCGCTTGTGGAACACGAAGAACTTTGTGCGATGGCAGAAAGATATGGAGTAACAATTCCTCAGCTTTGCATAAGATTTTGCATTGAAAATGGCACTTTGCCGCTTCCCAAATCCGTAAACGAAGCAAGAATAAAAGCAAATCTTGAGGTCGATTTTGAAATTTCAAAAGAGGATATGGCTTATCTTAATTCGCTCTATCATATAGGCCCGACACGACTCTTTAGAAGTTAAAAAATAACCACCGTTTAGCTTGAACGGTGGTATTTGTTTTTGTATTTCAAATTTTGATTTGTCAAGCTGTTGATGATGGTCAAAAATGCCTCCTTTGTGCAAAGGGAGGTGTCACGCTCGCCGTGACGGAGGGATTGTATCTTAACGTAAACAACAATCCCCCACCCGCTAAAGCGGGACACTACGTGCCACCCCCTTTTGTCTGCTTTGCAGACATTTCCCCACACTGTGGGGAATCACCCTTTACACAAAGGGGCCTTTGGCTTGCGCTATCAAACTGCTCGCTAAATCC
>JAFVRQ010000025.1 GCA_017504245.1 Clostridia bacterium
GCGATTTGCGCGAGGTCTGTGGAATTAGCACGGACTATACGGCGACTGGGCGTAGCGCGATAAAAAGTTTTTTGGTTACTTTTTTTCAAAAAAGTGACAATTCTTTTTCTTTCTAACTATTCGATAAATCAAAATTTGAAATAAACATCACATCAACCCAATAAAATAATAAATCACCCCATAAATCGCGCCCGAGAGAATTCCATAGAGCAGAACGGGGCCCGCAACGGTGAAAATTTTTGCGCCTACACCGAGAATAAATCCCTCGCTTTTGCTATCTATAGCTGGCGAAACCACGGCATTTGCAAAGCCGGTAATTGGCACGAGCGTTCCCGCCCCCGCAACCTTGGCTATCTCGTCAAATATTCCAAAGGCGGTTAGCACTACCGCCACCAAAACGAGAGTAGCGGACGTAAGCAAGCTCGCATCGTCCTTTGAAAAACCAAGCACAATACTATAAATATCGTTAAGTCCCTGTCCAATAGCGCAAATAAGACCTCCTATGCAAAAAGCGTTAAGACAGTTTTTTCCAATCGGAGAGCGCGGAGCGTGGGCATCGGCATATTTCTTATATGTTTCTTTATCCATATTCAAAAAAATCACCCCTTTTCAAAATATATTTTCTCAAAAAACGAAAAAATTATTACAAAACCCTTTACTTTTGAATAAAAAAATAGTATAATATAAGCATATAAAGTACTAAAAGGAGGATTATTATGTCCACAGTAGGAAATTTTGGCCGTAGCTTCAGAAGAGTGGCAGGCAAGGCAATTTCAAAAACGGGTGATATAAGCGATACCGCATCCCTTTACGTTAAGCTTGCAAGAAAGGAAGCAGACCTTGCCGAGCTTTATGAGCAGTTTGGCAGAGTTGCATATCAAAAAATGAAGGTTGGCTCAAACGTAGATCGCAAAATTAAAATTCTTATAGAGAAAATTGACGTTGTTCGCGCAGAAATCTATTCAATAAAGCACGAAATTGAGAAAAAAAGAGTTTTGAGAGACCTTGAGCTACATAACGCAGAGGAAGTTGAAACCGCAGTTCACAACGCAGAGATTAAAGCTAATAAAAACAACTAACATCATAAAAATTCCACCGATTGCTCGGTGGAATTTTTTATTCTAAAAACCTTATAAATTCTTCCTTAAGATAATTCATTTCCTCGGGATCGTAATACATATGCGTTGAATTTTTGAGCACCTCAACCCTGATATTCGATTCCCTCTTCAATATCTCAATGGATTTGGGTGAAACAAGCTCATCGGGTATTGACTGATACGCAACGCAGGGGGTATTTAACTCACCAAGCTTTTTGCGAACGCGCTTGATTAGTTTAAAAAGATCCAAAAATCTCGGAATCCAACGAAGATATTTGAAAATATTCTTGCTATCCGTCACTCCGTAGCACTCCTTGAGCGCAAGTGCGTAAACATCGTCGTCCTTAATGCGATTTCGATATACCTTAAGTGCCATTGGAATCATTCTTGCCCTAACTCCAACCTTAATAGGAATTGAAATGCAAAAGAGTCCCTTAATTTTCGGCTCCTTCATCGCCTGCTCAATCGAAAAAAGTGTTCCCATAGAGTGACCGACAAGGTATAATTCTTTATGTGTTTTGAGCAGCTCGTCAACCGCTCTTTGCACACTCGCCTCCCACCTTTCCAAAGACGCGTTAGAAAAATCCGTCACGCTGCCGCAATGCCCGTGCGTAACCATAGCATATGCCGAAATATTATCGGGCACAAGTGGTAAAAGATCCCTGAAATGATTTGGGCTTCCCATAATTCCGTGTATAAAAAGCACCGCCTTGTCTGCGCCCTCAACTATTCTCTTGTATTCAACGTGTTTATTCTGCATAACATCACCTCACGTTATTATAGCACCAAATGCAGAAAAAAGTCAATACAAAAAGTAGCTTTTTATAAGCTCCCTTGAGTTTTCAGTTAAGAAATCTTGACAAAAATGCCTTTGCTCTCTCGGTTTTTGGGTTTTCAAAGAATTCCTTGGGGTCACCCTCCTCGCAAATCACACCCTCGTCGATAAAGATAACTCTATCGGAAACGTCGCGTGCGAATGCCATTTCGTGAGTAACAACGATCATCGTAAGTCCCTCTGAAGCCAGCTCGCGCATAACGTCAAGCACCTCTCCAACCATCTCAGGGTCAAGAGCCGACGTCGGCTCATCAAAAAGAATTACCTCGGGGTTCATTGAAAGCGCGCGCGCAATGGCAACTCTCTGCTTCATACCGCCCGAAAGCTGCGCAGGACGTGCGTTGATATACTCCGCCATTCCAACTTTCCGAAGATATTTCATAGCGATTTCGCGCGCCTCATCCTTGCTTCTGTCAAGGACTACCGTTTGAGGACGAACACAGTTGTCAAGCACCGTCATATTGTTGAAAAGATTGAACTGCTGAAATACCATCACAATTCTTGAACGGTATTCGTTTATATCAATATGTCCCTCAATAACGCTTTTATCGTGAAACAAAATATCACCACTCGTAGCATCCTCTAAAAGATTGATGCAACGAAGCATCGTGCTCTTACCCGAGCCCGATGAACCGATAACAGAAACAACCTCGTTTTTCTTGATTTCAAGGTCAATTCCCTTCAAAATCTCACGTCCGGAGAAGCTTTTTTTAAGATTTTTCAACGTAATAACGTTTTCCATTACCTGAACTCCTCCTTTTCCTTTTTAACGCGGATTTCCGCGTTAGGGTCTGACTGCGAGCCGCAAATCGTGTAAGTATCACTACCCGCAAGCTTCTTTTCAAAAACACGAAGAATTCTTGTGATAGTAAAGGTCATAATAAAATACATCACGCAGATGATAAGATACGTTTCAAATATATTCCACGTCATAGTCTGAATTTTGTTAGCCATATAATAAAGCTCCATAACGCCGATAACATTAAGAACGGACGTATCCTTGATGTTGATAACGAACTCGTTTGAAATTGAAGGTAAAATATTTCTCATTACCTGAGGAATAATTACATTGGTCATCGCCTGCCAATGAGTCATACCAACGCTATACGCACCCTCAAACTGTCCCTTGTCAACGGAAATAATACCTCCGCGCACTATCTCGGTCATATACGCACCCGTATTTATGGAAACGATGAAAATACCTGCAGGAATGAGGGGCAAGGTGTTACCGTCATTCATAAAAGCATATCCCCAGAAGATAACCATTGACTGAACCATCATAGGAGTACCGCGGAATATTTCAACGTAGCAAGCAATTATAAAGTTAACAAGCTTCTGCAAAAATTTGAGAATGGGACTTTTCGACATCGGAATAGTTTTAATAATACCTGTCAAAAGGCCGATGATAAGACCAAAAATCGTACCCGTGAGGGCTATGAGCATCGTATAACCCAAGCCGTCAAGCAAGAGAGTGTGATATTTAGTTATGATATTGATTACGTTTTCAATAAAAGTCATTATTAGTTCGCTTTCTTATAAATTACAACGAGATTGGAATTATAGTAACAATCCGTAAAGTCAACCTGTTCTTCTCTATCAGCCGTAGGACTCATACCGGCAATAATACCGTCATAAGTACCCGCCTGAAGACCGGGAATTAAGCTTTCCCATTCAACCGCATAAATTTCAAGTGCCATACCAAGCTCAGCAGCGATATATTTAGCGACCTGAACGTCATATCCGTTTGCATATAAAGTGCTTCCCTGAATTTTAACCGCTCCGTTTACATCAGTAGTTTGTGACCAGTTGAATGGAGCATAGTTACATTCCATAGCAATTTTAAGTGTACCGTTAGCAGTGTTTGTATTGGACGATACAAGTGCAAGCGCTTCGCCAAGTGTTTTATCGGTATCTGCACTCATAGAAACTATTTGTTGCATAAGAGAAGCACGTGTCTCTGCGCTAATGCCTGCAATAATAGGATTTACTCTTGCTACCATATCACTACCCGTTTTAAAAGCAACTGCTATACCAGTCTCTGCATCAGTAGCAGCAAAACCGCTCTGATTATTTACAAGGTGAACGTAATCAAGAGTGGGATCCATAGCAACAACGGAAAGTGCCGTGGGTTCTTCTGCAACGTAGCCGTCTATTGCGCCCGATTTAAGCGCAACGAGAAGCTTTGAAAAATCATCGTATTCTTTGACGTTAACGTTACCAAGTGCATTGAGCGCATCAAGATGGAACGTACCTGATTGCGCGGCAATAGTCGCTCCTGCAAGATCAGCAACGCTCGTTGCTTTCGAAAGATCAACCTTCTCTCTCTTTTCACCGCAAGAAACGAGAGCAAATATGGAAATAAGTAAGCAGATAACTGCAACGATTGAGATAGGTGTGATGTGTCTTCTGTTCATAACATTGAACTCCTTTAAATAAAATATTATCGCAAATAAATAAGTCGGAGCAAAGTGCCCCGACCGTAGTTTACCCATAGATATACAACAATCCGAAAGCAAGCACTCCACAAAAAATGTGACAGTCAAGCAGGTATTCCCCACTTGCCCAGCAATTCTGCTCTCAAAAGCAAAACCACTTCGGCGATATTGCCTCGCTAACGCGCCATCGGTGTTTGAGCACCCACGCAAAAGCTAATCTTTACCGCGCCTCTAACTATTCTTCAGTCCGATTATTTAATTGACCTGTACATTGTATCATAGTGAAAGAGCTTTGTCAATAGATATTTGAAAATATTTCCCGATTTTTTACTTTTTCACTTGACATTTTCATATATTTATGGTATATTTATTAAGTTGAATAACGAGGTGTAGCGCAGGTGGTAGCGCGCCAGTTTCGGGTACTGGAGGCCGCGAGTTCGAGTCCCGCCACTTCGACCAAAGCACTAGGGGGAGCAAAAGCTCCCCCTAGTGCTTTGGTTGTGGTGGATTGAATTGAGTGAGTTCTGCGGAGCAGAATGCGAGGTCGGTAATTTCGCAGCGAGGTCGTCAAGCTCGCTTGTAAGACAAGCAAGAAATTATTTTGCTTTCAGGCAAAGCCCCCGCCAATCTTTTTCTATAAAATTGCATTCTCGAACGCCAATTTGCAACGCAAATTGTACTTTTGCGTGCAGGAATTAAAGATTTTGTATTTACGCTCGCGCAAAAGGAGTTCCTGAGTCCCGCCACTTTTTTATCCTCAAATCTCAATCGCTAATATATAAAAACAGAGCAGACGCTTTCGCGCCTGCTCATTTTATTAATCAATTTATTCTATAAATCAATTATCTCTTGAAGATTGCAAGAAGCTTACGGATAAGTTCCATAAACCAAGCAAGAATCTTCTGGAAGAAGTTGAGCTCTTCCTGAGGTTCAACAGGTTCTACATAGTTAGGATCTGTTTCACCGCATTCGCACTTGCCTTCTACGAAGTTGTGCTCGTGAGGAGGTACCCAGTTAGGATCAGGTTCGCCACATACTGTGCACGCGCCTTCTTCAA
>JAFVRQ010000026.1 GCA_017504245.1 Clostridia bacterium
TAAAAAGTTTTTGGTGTCAGGGGTTCCCCGAAGCGACATTTATGAGCTTTGGGGGTTCACGGGTCTTTTTTCAAAAAGAACAATTCTTTTCTCACTAACTTTCTTTAACAACAATACACACCGCGTGTGCTGCGATGCCTTTTTCTTCTCCCGTGAAGCCGAGCTCTTCCTCGGTGGTCGCTTTGACGCTGACGTTTTCAAGCTCCGTTTCGAGCGCGCGCGCAATATTGAGTCGCATTTGCGGAATATAGGGCGCGAGCTTTGGCGCTTGCGCGAGAATCGTTGCGTCAACGTTTCCTATTTCAAATCCCTTTTCCTTAACGAGCTCATAAACGCAGGCAAGAAGCTCCAAGCTGTTTGCTCCGCGATACTGCTCGTCCGTATCGGGAAAGTGCTTTCCAATGTCTCCAAGAGCTAAAGCACCGAGAAGGGAATCGCTTATCGCGTGGAGAAGCACGTCCGCATCAGAATGACCGAGAAGCCCGAGACGGTGGGGGATATTTACTCCTCCGATTATCAAATCTCTGCCTTCCGTGAGGCGATGCACGTCATATCCGTGCCCGATTTTTATGTTCATTTGGCTTCCTCCCTTGATTTTATGATTGCGAGAGCTGTGGGAACGTCCTCGGGGGTGGTGATTTTAAGGTTATTTCGTCCGCACTCAACGAGCTTTATTCTCGCGCCGAGATTTTCAACGAGTGAATTATCGTCGGTGACCTCAAGCCCCTCATCCCTTGCCTTGATGAGAGCCAATTCGTAAATATCCGTTCTGAAAATCTGCGGAGTTTGGGCAAGCCAAACGTGATTTCTGTTTGCCGAGGATTCGATAAATAAATTCTTTCCGCTTGACACCTTAACCGAATCAACCGCCCTCGTCGCCGCAGTAGCGCCGCCGCATTTGTATGCCGCCGCGCATATCTTTTCAATTTGAGCAGCGGTGATAAGACAACGCGCGCCATCGTGGATAGCTACGAATTTTGAATCCTTGCTTATCGCCTCAAAGCCGTTTTTAACGGACTCCTGACGAGTCGCTCCTCCGCTCACAAGACGTGTGAGCTTTTTGAATTTATATACTTTTTGGAATTCCTGATAGAGATAAAATTCCTCTGCCTTTGCAACTACGATTATTTCATTAATGTATTCACATTCGTCAAATGCCTTTATCGTGCGTACTATGACGGGTATGTTGTCGAGCATCATCATCTGCTTTGATACACCGCCCATTCGCGTGGAGTTGCCCGATGCGACAATTACTGCGCTCGTGGGCTGTATTCTGTCCTTCTTGCCCGCCACCGCGCGAGCTACATCCGTTATTTTGTGAATTATCTTGCCCATTGGGGACTCCTTTCCGGAAATAGTTAGTTAAGTATCAATTTTCCGCTTTTTGAAAAAAGCTCGCAAAAACTTTTATCAGTGGGTTTGTGCTTGCTCGACGTAAATTTCCGATAATTTGTTTAAAAACAAATTATCGGTTCATTTGCTAAAATCCTTTTCCGAAAATGAATTTTCGACAAGGATTTCATTAACTGAACTGCGAAAACCACTATTTACATAGTGTTTTTCTAAAATTTACTTTGTTAAACTATAGCCCTTTGAGAACGAAACGGCTACGCAATCATTAGCAAATCACCGATTTTCGAGCCGCCTGTTAATATGACGAGAAAATCGTTATGTATTGTTTGATTTCAATCAAACAATACGATTTGCGCGGTTTAAATTAACACCCACGTTTGAAAAGTTTTTGGTGCCAGGGGTTCCCCGAAGCGACATTTATGAGCTTTGGGGGTTCACGGGTCTTTTTTCAAAAAGAACATATTTTTTACTCAACTAACTTTCCATTCTCTATATCTTCGATAAGTGACAATCTTTTAATATGTCTGTCGCCCTCAAATTCTGCGTTAACGAATTCATTAACGAGGTCGAGAGCAAGTCCTGCGCCAAGAACTCTTGCGCCGAGGCAGAGAACGTTTGCGTCGTTATGAAGGCGCGTCAGACGGGCAGAGAAGGTGTCGGAGCAGCAAGCGGCACGAATACCCTTGTGCTTATTTGCAGCCATACTCATACCGATTCCCGTTCCGCAAACGAGAATACCAAGCTCCGCTTCGCCGACTTGAATTTTTTTGCAAAGACGACTTGCAAAAATGGGATAGTCGCAGCTATCGGCACTGTTTGTGCCAACGTCGATTACTGTAAAACCACTATTTTCAAGATGTGCTTTTATTATATTTTTAAGCTCAAAACCGCCGTGGTCGGCGCCAAGTACGATAGTTTTCATAGCTTTATTTAACCTTTCTTTTCTGCTTCAAGTCGTTCAAGTCGCTCTCTTTCGGCTTGTGAGGCGCGAAGATATATGGGAGATAACTCAATATCCGTTGTGAGAAGCTCCTGCTTTGTGGCTTCGAGTGCGCAAAGAGCAACCGAATATGCGCTTTGATATTGAGAAATGAGGGGTGTGTCCTCAGTTTCTATCTTCGTAAATGAATTTTTGGCAATATCATATCCGTCGCCGCAAAGATAAATCCTTTTATCTGAATATTTTCTTAATTCTTCTTCAAGGTCGAAAACCGAAATCAATCTATCCTCGCAAATGCGGGTGAGCTTTCCGTCTTCGCAAAGGAAGAGCGCGTTATATAACTGACTTCTGCGCGCGTTCATCACGGGGCAAACTATTCCGTTTGCGTAAAGAACATTGTGCGCAAGGGCATCAAGACTTGACACGGGCGCGCAGGGCTTGTTTTTGTCAAAGGCAAGTCCCTTTATCGTAGCCGCTCCGATTCTCACACCCGTAAACGAGCCGGGACCCGCGGAGCACGCGAAAAGGTCAATATCGTCAACCGTCAATTTTAACACCTTGAGTGATGCCTCAATCATCGGAAGTAACGTTTCGCTATGCGTGTTCCCGTTGTTTATCGTAAACTGTGCAAGTAATTTTTCATTTTCAGTTATCGCAACCGTTGATACGATTGCCGTTGAGTCAAGAGATAAAATTTTCATATTGATCTCCTTTTTTGAAGTTAGTTGAAGTAAAGATGTGGGGCTTTTTTGAAAAACCGCCCCACGCCCCGAAAAACTTTTGTGGATTGGTTGGTGCTGATTTGTCGTAATTTTTCGATAACTTGCAAACAAATTATCGGTTTTGAAACCTCAATCCCGTCCTTATGTACAAGTACAACGGACAGTATTGCGCTTTCAAAACTACGAAAACCACTCTTTGAGTGATTTTCAAAAAATTACTTTGTTTGAGCGTAGCCATTTTGATAGCAATATGGCTGCGCTTTGTAGTAGCAAATCACAGATTTTCGAGCTGCCTGCTAACAGCGAGAAAACCGTTTTGTGTCAACTCGTTGACACGATTTGCGCGAAATTTTGCCGCGAAGCTCTACAAAAAGTTTTGCGGAGCTTTTTCAAAAGCGACCTTTTTATTGTGTAACTATCTTGATAAATCTCTCATCCGGCTTATCAAGATTAGTTTTAGTAATTTCGACTTTGATATGCTCATCGGGAATTGCGTAGGGAATATTTTCGCTCCATTCTACGAGGCAGATTGAACCGTCGTTGAGGTAATCATAATAGCCGATGGAATAGAGGTCGTCCTCGTCGGTGATACGGTACATATCAAAGTGGAAGACTCTGCGTCCGCTTTTCGAGGGATATTCGTTAACGAGGGCAAAGGTGGGGGAGCGAACGAGCGCGTTTGGTGAAAATACCCTTGCAAAGCCGCGCACAAGGGCGGTCTTTCCCACTCCCAAATCACCGTAAAGAGCCACGAAGGAGGGAAGAGAGAGATCGTTTTCGAGCATTTTTGCAAGCTCAAGCCCCACGTTTTCGGTTTCCTCGGGCGAATTCGTTATAATTTCCTTCAAAATTGCCATTATTTCTTTTTTGCAACCTCGGTAAATTTCTTTTTCGTGCCGTCGGGGTATTGAACAACGGTGCTTTCAAGCTGAGCACCCATAGATGCGCGAATTTCGGCAACGTACTCCATACGGAGAGCGTGCTGCTCTGCCTTTTCTTCCTCGGTTAGCTCGCGAACTTTTTGCTCGTGAGCGTAATATTTTATTTTATCAAGCTTTGCTTTTTCCATTTTTACTCCTTAATCGGTGAATGAATACATTTTGTAAAGGTCGGCGTATAGTCCGCCCTTTTCAATTAACTCCTTGTGTGTGCCGCTTTCCTCAATTCCGTTTTCGGTGAGAACAAAAATTCTGTCCGCATTCTTTATCGTTGTCAAGCGGTGAGCAACGGTGAACGTCGTTCTGCCCTTGGCGAGCTTTTCAAGGGATTGCTGAATGAGATATTCGCTTTCGTTGTCAAGCGCACTTGTCGCTTCGTCGAGAATGAGGATCGGTGGGTTTTTAAGGAACACGCGCGCGATAGAAATTCTCTGCTTTTGTCCGCCTGAGAGCTTAACACCGCGCTCGCCAACGTAGGTGTCGTATCCTTCGGGTAAAGTGAGAATGAAATCGTGCGCGCCCGCCAATTTTGCCGCCGCTATAATTTCCTCCTCGGTGCAATCGGGCTTGCCGTATGCGATATTCTCACGAACACTGCCCGAGAAAAGATAAACGTCCTGCTGAACGATACCGATATGCTCGCGGAGTGATTTTTGCGTTATATCCTTAATATTTTTGCCGTCAATCAAAATCTGACCGTCATTGGCTTCATAGAAACGGGGAATGAGCGCGCAAAGGGTTGTCTTTCCGCCACCCGAGGGGCCAACAAGAGCCACACTCTCGCCCGCCTTAACGTGAAGATTGAGCTTGCAAAGAACGTTTTTATCCGTTCCGCTATAACGGAACGTGAGATTTTCAAAGGTGATTTCACCTTTTACGTTTTCGATATTTTCTGCGTTAGGACTATCTTCGATGTCGGGGTCGATGTCCATAATCTCGCAAAATCTTTCAATACCCGTCATACCGCGTTGGAATTGCTCTGTAAATTCAACAAGACGGCGAATTGAGTTGAGAAGCATACTTGCAAAGAGCATAAACGCGATGAAGTCCGCGCTGTTGATCTTGCCGTCGGCAAGGAAGAACGCGCCTGCAACCACAACGATTATGTAGAGCGCACCGTCAAAAAATCTCGTTGAGCTTTGGAACGCGCCCATATATTTGTAAACCTTTTTCTTAACGGAGAGGAAGCTCGAATTACTCTTTTCGAACTTCTTAATTTCGGTATCCTCGTTTGCAAAGGATTTGACCTCGTGAATACCGAGCAAGCTGTCCTCAACCTGTGAGTTGAGCTCACCAACGATGCGGCGGCTCTCCTTAAAGCCCTCCTTCATCTTTGTTCTGAATTTTGTCATACAAACAATCATAACGGGAACTATCGCAAAGATGAGAAGCGTCAGGGGAACGTTTATAGTGCAAAGAATGATGAACGACGCGATAATTTTGATACCTGCGATGAAAAATTCCTCGGGGCAGTGGTGTGCAAATTCGGTTACGTCGAAAAGGTCGCTCGTAATTCTTGACATCAGAGTACCGATTTTTGTGTTATCGTAGTATGAAAACGAGAGCTTTTGAAGATGCGAGAAGAAATCTCGGCGCATATCCGTTTCGATTTTCGTTCCCATAACGTGACCCGTAGATGCCATATAGTAGTATGCCGCCGTGTCGATAATACGGAGCGCCAAATAAATAATTCCGCAAGTGAGAATGAATTTGGGTGTGAGCGAAGCAATATCCGTTTCGGCTCTGCCCGTGATTTCGCGGGCGATGAGGGGGAGAACTATCTCAACCACCGTCGTGAGCGACGCGCAGAGAAGGTCAAGCACCAAAATCCACTTGTATTTTTTGTAATAGGGCAAAAATCTTGATAATAACTCGCCCTTTTTCTTTTTGTTTTCTGCCATTTTTATGTTTTCCTTTATTCTATATCTCTTAATTATATTAGTATATCATATATTTTAATAAATTTAAAGGGGTTTTGCAAAATTTGTGTAAATTTTGATTTATCGAGTAGTTACAAAAATAAAAATGTTGTTCTTTTTTGAAAAAAAGAACCAAAAAACTTTTATGGAGGTTCGCGGTGTGTAGCCGTGAAGTTAGCAAAAACTCCACCAGACTTCGCGCAAATCGTGATGTTTGGCGATGTCAAACATCACATAACGATTTTGCTCACACGTTCACAAAATCTATGATTTGCTACTCTGCACGTAGCCATATTGCCACCCAAACGGCTACGCACAGCAAAAGAAAATTTTCGAAAATCAAACCACAGGTTTGATTTTCGTA
>JAFVRQ010000027.1 GCA_017504245.1 Clostridia bacterium
AGTAAATTTTAGAAAAACACTATGCAAATAGTGGTTTTCGTAGTTTTGAAAGTCTAATCCTGACCGTTGTACTTGTACATAAGGTCAGGATTGGAGTTTCAAAACCGATAATTCGTTTGCGAATTATCGAAAATTTACGTCGACTCTGCACACACCAAGCGATTGTTTTGACCCACTTTTTTCAAAAGTGGGCGCCCGCCGCGTAGGCGATCTTAATTTCAACTAACTTTTTCAACATCCCGCTAAATCCCAATTTATTAGGCAGTTTCTACAAAATGCTTGAAAACTAATATTTTTTGTGATATAATATACAAAAAGGAGGTGAGATTTGTGGACGTCATCAGTAATTTGGAATTTTCAAAGAGAATAAAGGAAAATCCCGACGGAAATTATTTGTTTTACGGTGAGGAGGACTATCTCAAATCTCACGCGGTGAAATCCTTAAAGGAAGCGATGGGAATTGACGAGGCGCTTGAGATTTTTAATTATGTGACTCTTGACGTGCTTGACTACACTCCCGACAAGCTTATCGATATTCTTTCAATGCCGCCTATGATGGCAGAGAAAAAGCTCGTTGTTCTTAGTGGGCTTAACATCAAAAAAATGACGAACAAGAGCGATTTCAACGAGCTTCTTGACGCGCTTGCGCATCTTGACGAGTTTGATTATAACGTGCTTGTTTTGACTATTCCAAACGGAAACATTACCGAGGAAATGCCAAGAAAAGCTCCTACGGGGTCGCTTAAGATTTTGTCGGATAGATTGCAGCCCGTTAAGTTTGAAGCTCCTACACCTCAAAAGCTCTCTCTTTGGGTGATGCGCCACTTTGAACATCACGGAATAAAAACAAGTCAGGCGGATTGCTCCTATCTTGTTGATTATTGCGGAAGGAATATGTTTGTGCTTGCAAACGAGATTGAAAAGCTTGCTCTTTACGCGCGCTCACAAAATAGAGATTATTTGATTCGCGACGATATTGCTAATATTTGCTCTGCGGAAATGGAGTACGGCGCGTTTGAGTTTTCAAATGCAATTCTTGACGGCAGAAAAGGGGAGGCGCTTAACATCCTCTCCGTGATGAAATTCAAGCAGGTTGAACCCCTTATGATTATGGGCGAGCTTTCGGGGATTTTCTCCGATTTATTGAAAATTAAAATTATGCTCCTTGCAGGCAAAGCCAATCAGCAGATTGCAACAGAAACGGGCATAAATATTCACAAGGTGGGCATTTACGCCACAAGCGCGCGCCGAATGGAGCTTGCGCGACTGCAAAGAATCGTTTCAACGACCGCAGAAACCGACCTCGCAATGAAATTCCGATTTGATTCGGGCTACTTGAATCTTGAAAAATTAATTTGTTCTTTATAAAAAATCAGCAGAGTTTTTCCTGCTGATTTTTTGTTAAATTGGGATTTAGCGGGGAGATGAAAAAGTTAGTTAAAGCAAGACCGCCTGCGCGGCGGGCGGTCACTTTTTTGAAAAAAAGTAACCAAAAAACTTTTATCGCTTGAGCTTGTGCAGACTCGACGTAAATTTTCGATAATTCGCAAACGAATTATCGGTTTTGAAACTTCAACACCGCCCTTACGTACAAGTACGACGGTCGGCATTGAACTTTCAAAACTACGAAAACCCCTCTTTACAGAGTGATTTTCTAAAATTTACTTTGTTAAACTATAGCCGTTTGATAGCAAAACGGCTACGCAATTATTAGCAAATCACAGATTTTGCGAATGTATGAGCAAAATCGTTATGTGGTGTTTGATTAAAATCAAACATCACGATTTGCGCGCCTCAAATACATTCCCACGTTTAAAAAGTTTTTGGTTCTTTTTTTAAAAAGAACGAAAAAATCCTAATTTAAACTAACTTCAACTCCCCGATAAATCCCCCCCGATAAATCAAAATTTGAAGTATTGACAAGAGATAAATTTTATGTTATAATGCAGAATTGGAAAATGAGAGGGGAGGTAAGCTTATGATTTTAGCTATTGATATTGGAAACACGAGCATAGCACTCGGCGGTTTTGAAGTCGAGGAGCTTAAATTCGTTGTTCGTTTGTCTACTGACGTAACGAAGACCGAGGACGAATATGCGAGTAAAATTCTCAATATTTTAAGTCTTCACGGTGTTGAGAGAAGCAACGTTGAAGGCGCGATAATTTCAAGCGTTGTTCCGCCTCTCAACACGATTATGAAGTCGGCAATCAAGCTTGCTTACGGAGTCGAGCCGCTTATGGTTTGCCCCGGAATCAAGACTGGAATCGGTATTCTTTGCGATTCTCCATCGTCCGTTGGTGCGGATTTGATTTGCTCCTGCGTGGCGGCTAACACGGTTTATTCCGCTCCATCGCTCATCATTGATATTGGTACGGCAACAAAGATGATAGTAACCAACAAAAACGGCGCGTTTATCGGTGTTTCGATTATCCCCGGTGTTATGATGGGTCTAAAGGCACTTGCAAACGGCACGGCACAGCTTCCTCAGGTCGGACTTGAGGCACCTGCTACAGTCGTTGGCAAAAACACGGTTGACTGTATGAAATCGGGCATCATTTTCGGTCACGCAAGTATGATGGACGGAATGATTGACCGTATTTGTGCCGAGGTCGGAGAGAAATTACCTGTTATAGTTACGGGAGGATACGCGAAGGTTATTGCTCCGCATTGCAATCACGAGATGACGGTTGATGAATTTTTAGTTCTTAAAGGCCTTAATTTGATATATTTGAAAAATAAATAATTTCGTTTGAAGCTTCATTCATTTTATGAAGTTTATATAAATTTTAATGCGTTGTACCTATACGGACGACAGCAAGGAGGAATTTTATGCAAACAAAAGCAAACAAACGAATGTCAACCGAGACCTTGGTGCTTGCTGCTCTTATGACCGCTCTTGTGGTTATATTGCAGTTTATGGGCTCCTTTGTGCGACTTGGTCCCTTTCAGTGCAGCTTGGTGCTTATGCCAATAGTTGTTGGTGCAGCAATGTGCGGACCTAAAGTGAGCGCGTGGCTTGGATTTGTGTTCGGAATGGTAGTGCTTCTTAACGGTGACGCGGCTGCGTTTTTGACCGTTAATGCCATTGGAACTGTTATTACGGTTCTTGCAAAGGGCACACTCTGCGGACTTTGCGCAGGACTCGTTTACAATTTACTTAAAGAAAAGAACAAATATCTTGCGGTTTTTGCCGCGGCTATAGTGTGTCCCATCGTTAACACGGGCGTGTTCCTTATCGGATGCTTCCTGTTCTTCTTTAAGACGGTTGAAGCTTGGGGACTTGCAATGGGCTTTGAAAATGCTATTGAGTATATGTTTATAGGTCTTGTGGGTGCTAATTTCTTGTTTGAAATGATTACCAACATCGTTCTTTGCCCTGCAATCGTTCGAGTTTTGAATTTGAGAAAAACAAAATAAACAAAATTGCCCCCGAGCGAATGCTTGGGGGCTTTTGTGATAAATTGGGATTTAGCGGTGATAAGTTACAAAGAAAAGGAATGTCACTTTTTTCGAGAAAAAAGTAACCAAAAAAGCTTTAAAACGCTACGCCCAATAGCCGTATGGTCTGTGCTAATTCCACAGACCTCGCGCAAATCGCGCGTTGGTGGCTTCACTGCCCAACGCAAATGTTTTTCCGTTTGCGAACAAACGAAAAAACCGCGCTTTGCTACTCTGCACATAGAGTTTTTGATAGCAAAACGGCTATGCTTTTGGTAGCAAATCACCGATTTTTAAGGCGCCTGTTAAAATGCCTTAAAAATCGTTATGTGACGGTTGATTTCAATCAAACGTCACGATTTGCGCGGCTTTAAGTAATACCAAACGTTTAAAAAGTTTTTGGTTCTTTTTTCAAAAAGAACGAAAAAATCCTAATTTAAACTAACTTCTTCTCCCC
>JAFVRQ010000028.1 GCA_017504245.1 Clostridia bacterium
AAAATCGTTATGTTCCGCTTGCGGAACAATTTGCGCGGAGTCTGTATACAAAAAGCGTTTAAAAAGTTTTTGGTGCCAGGGGTTCCCCGAAGCGACATTTATGAGCTTTGGGGGTTCACGGGTCTTTTTTCAAAAAGAACATAATTCTTTTCTTAACTATCTACTCGATAAATCACAGTTTATTGGTTAATATACTCCCAAAAATCGTCCCAAGAGCCGTGGGGGTAGGCGGAGATGTCTTTATTTTCGGGGTTGAGCAAGCAATCGGTGATGAGGAATACGTCCATACCAAGCTCTTTTGTGACCATATCGTCGCCGACGTCGTTACCGACCATTATGCAATCCCTTGCATCAACTCCCAGGTGCTTAAGAATTGCTCTGTAGTAATCAAGATTCGGCTTGCAGAATTTTGAATTTTCATAGCAGGTGCAATACTCAAAATCGTTCAAGCTAAGTCCTGCCCACGAAATACGCATCTCGTTTGCGCGCAGAGGAAATAGGGGATTTGTGGCTATCGCAACCCTTACTCCCCTTTCTTTAAGCGCATATATTATTTCGGGAATTCTTGGATTTTTTCCGCAGATTGCGGATACTTGATTGAATTCGTTTTTATAAAACTCGTCAAGAACATCCTTTTTATTCGAAAGGTCTATTCCCAAAAACGCGTTAAAGGTATCAAAAAATCTCTGCTCATTAGTACAGCTTCCGTCATTTTTCAGCATTGCGTCCGTACACCTCCATATTGCAGACGCGAGTGCCTTCTGCTCATCCTCGGTGGCTGAGGGCAAGCCGAACTCCCCAAGCTTCCTTAAAAGCGCATAAAAATACGCCTTTGTGAATGCATCCTGATCCATTGGCAAAAGAGTGCCGTCAAGATCAAACAATATCATTTTTTTCATACTATCTCAATTCCCTCAAGAATAGCGCATTTGGGTCCGTGGTAGCTTTCATAGGTTGTTTCCTCGTTAGAAAGGCGCATATTTGCAAGGGCTACGCTAAGCTTTCCGCTAATGGAAATGCCCGTTACGGGAATCTCGCGCTCGCCGTTAAAATAGTAGCCAAGACGAACCTCGCCGCCGATATAATCGTTATAAATATCAACCTGAAGTCCGCTCATCGAGGCACAGCGGAAATATGGCGCACTCATTTTTTGCCCGTCGGTAAGCGTGCCGCATTCAAGAACCATACAACCAAGATTTCCCGTTGGTGCTTCGTTGAGGTACTGCGCATATCTCATACCGCCCCAAAGAGCAACCGCTTTTCCGTTTTCAATGATTTTGCGGTCAACGAGAGTAACACCGTCGCCGTCAAATGCGGAGGAACGCACACTTCCCTTCACCGCGCCACACATAGTGAGAGTAATTCTATCGCCCTTCGCATCCTTTTGAATATCGTCTCCCAAGCCGAATGCATTGGAATGCTGATAAACTGCGGAGAAATTAAGATTGCCGATATAGTTAGCCACAAGCTGCTCAAGCTCCGGGGCGTCCAATATGACGGGGCAGGACAGCTTATTCTCAGGCGCTTTCGCTTCGTATCTGTCCTTTACCTCGCGCATTTTGGTTGCAATTTCTTCCACAACAAGATTATGGTCAAATTCCGTGAAATTATACTGCTCGTAAAGCTCAACGCTCTCCTCTCCGTTAAACGTGGGGATTGCTTCAACCATTGCGCGATATTTAACCTGCGTTTTGTCAATTCCGCGGCTGTTTTGAACGGAAACAATATCCTTATAAACGAAGATTTCGAGCGCGTTTATTGAGCCGCCCTCAACGTTATCCGCTTCAAAGCACGCGCGTGATATGAGAGAAGCAAGAACGTGGGGCTCATAATCCGCAAAATTTGAGTGGGAGGCATATTCGCCCGCCTCGTTTTGGGGGAGAGAATAGCTTTGATTTGCGATAATGCTTGCCTTTTTCTTTGCCTTTTCTATCTCCTCTTTGATTTTTTCATCATCATAGGAGGAATAAACCGAAAAGGTCGCTTCACCAAGCCTTTCGTCGTGCGCAACGTAAACCGTTACCTTAACGTCGGTCGTGTCGGTGCTTCTCACCGTTTCAAGATTTTTATGAACGAAGAAAAGCTCCGTTGACTCTGTTCTGACGGTATTCACCTTCCAATCGGTTATACCGCTTGTGTTTTTAAGTATATTTATAACTCTGTTTCTCATGCCAATTTCACCCTCACCTTCAATGCAGGTCCGCCATCGGATACACGAACCCATTCCTTATATCCCTTACCGCAGGAGCCCGCGCCGATGATCTTGAAATCGTCGGATACCATAGAAATGGATTTGAGCAGCTCCGGAACGCTTCCGCTCATTACAACGGGGGAAACGTAGTTATCGGTGAGCTTTCCGTCAACTATCTCAATTCCGTATTCTGCGGTGCATTGGATCTGCCAGTTTTTGGGGTCCTCCATACCGTTATTCGTTTCAAAAAGCATATATCCGTGCTTGATCGAAGCTATCATATCCTCTAATTTATCGTTACCGGGGCAGAAGAACGTGTTAGTCATACGGGAGTATGCCTTTCTCTTATAGGATTGACGTCTGCCATTGCCCGTGGGCTCTGTGCCAAGCTCGGTTGCGGAAACGAGGTCGGAAATACCCGCAACGAGTATTCCGTCCTTTATTATCTGCGTATCCTGTGCCAAAACGCCGTCATCATCGAAGAAATATGACGCCGTTGAGAAGGTTGCGCTCGCTCCGTCACGCATATTACAGATGGGAGAAGCAACGTAGTCGCCAACGTAGTATTTTGCAAGCGCTCTATCCTTTACGAACTGGTCCATCTCAACTCCGTGGCCGAACGCTTCGTGAGCGATAAGACCCGAAATTGAGGGGTCGGTGATAACGTCGTAAACTCCGGGAACTATCGGCTTCGCCTTTGCAAGCTTTTCGCATTTGGTTATGAGCTTATCAAGATGTGATGGCATCTCTGCAAATGCCTCGCCCATAAGGTTTGAATACGTTCCCTCACGCGCCATAACCATCTTTTCACCGTCGCGGTAAACACCTACTGCCATTACGTTCACCCAAGAATAGAACTGGTCAAGCTCGCGGTTCTTGGAAACAAAAAGCTTTGAAACGGTAAACGGCATAACCGCTACCATTGCATTGAGGAGCTTATCGCTCTTTGAAAGAATGGCATCTCTTATCTCGGTACATTTTGCGAGCAATTCCTCGTCGGAATAATTATCAAAATCACATTCGCGGCTAAAGGATTTAACCATCGGCTCATCCTTGGGAACGGAAACGGAAATCTCCTTTTCAACAAGAGTTTCCTCTACATTTACCGCCTCAACTATCTTTTTCGCAAGCTCAGAGGCATCGCCCGTTACGTCGTCAAGGGAATATTCAAAGAACGCGCGTCCGTTGTGCATCTTGATCACAAAGCCGCACTCCGATGCGCTTCCCTCTCCGATGTCGGAAACCGCGCGGTTTACTCTTATTGCGCTCGATTTTACGTCGGAGCCGAGAATTCCAACATAAGCAAAGCTCTTGCCAAGCTCTTTAACAAGCTCTCGACACGCCTCGCGCCTCGAATTTAAAAATGAAGAAAATTGCATTTTTTCTTACCTCCTGTATGTAAAGATTTTTTAACTGAGTTTGGAAGTTAGTTTAAGTAAGGATTTTTCGTTCTTTTTGAAAAAAGAACCAAAAACTTTCATCAGTGGGTGAGTGTAGACTCTATGTTGGTGCGTTACCGCAGAGGAGGATGTTGTCCTCCCGAAAACAAATCGTCACTAACAAATTAATTTTATCACTTTTCGGTTATTCTTGCAATAGTTTATGAAAATAAAATAATAAAATTCAACAAAATTTGAGGTTTTTCTATTGTAAAATCAAAAAAAAAATGGTACAATAGTGAGGATATTAATAACGCAAAGGAATAATTATGGACAAAAAGCAGGAACAACTTAAAAAGGAGCAAAGGGAGACCTTAAAGCTCATTGGAATACTCTCGGTTGGAGTTTTTATACTCCTTATACTTTCAATAGTGCTTATGAACAGCCTTACCGTGCCGACTACCACTCCGGAGCCAAAATACGTCGATATTGACAACATTGAAGGAATGAATTTAAGCGAGGCAAGGGCGCTTCTTGAAAAAGCGGACATTACATACGAAATCATTCCCTCGGACAGCTACATAGCAAATAAGGTTGAAAAGCTTGAATTCGTGGGTGTCACACTCACCGACACCGGCAGACTTCGTATCAGAATAGGCACGTCGGTTAAGATTTATGCCAACGAGGTGGATAAGGACAAGGTGATTTATCTCACGTTTGACGACGGCCCCACACGCGACAACACCGATTATATTCTCGAAACTCTTGCAAAATACAATATCAAGGCAAGCTTCTTCGTTGAAGGGCAGGACGTTGCTCTCTATCCCGAAAAAATGCTTGCAACCTATGAGGCGGGACACGTGATTGGCTGTCACTCCTATTCACACGTTTTTGCCGACGTTTATGCTTCAACCGATGCTTTTCTTGGTGAGGTAGCAGAATATGAGCAGGCACTCAAAAATGCGCTCGGTGAGGAATATTTCGCGAAGGTTGAAAAGCTCATTCGCTTCCCCGGTGGCACTAACAACTCCCTCATTCTTGAGCAAAATCCCAAGGATTACATAGCGGCAGTTCGTCAAAACGGCTACAAGGTTTACGATTGGACCGCGCTCACAGGCGATACCGAGAACAAAACGGAAACAGATGATATGATTGAGCATTTGATGACAACGCTTGCAGCTGCGAAGAATAAAAATCAACCCCTTATCGCCCTTATGCACGATAAATGGCCCGTTAAGGAGAACGATTCCCTCTCGAAAATTATTGACAAGCTCATTTCCGAGGGCTATTACTTCGATACAATCGACAATTGCCCCGAATTTACTTTCGTTGAAAATTAATATTGCCAATTAATCAGAGTCTATAAACGGCTCTGATTTTTTATACAAATAAATTGAGATTTAGCCGAGGGTGACCGAGCCGCAGCGAGACCGCCGACCCCTACGAGTGAGCACATAGCCGTTTTGATAGAAAAAAGCAAAAATTGGGTATTAAAATTAGTTTGAATTAAAATGCCCTCTCCGTCCGAATTGCCAAAGGCATTTTCGGACACCTCTCCCGGGGTGAGAGGCTTGGGTTTGTGCATATTCGCTAACAAAATGGCTCTCCCTATGGGTAGCGAAGCGGCACGAGGGTCTTAAAAAACAACACAGTGTGTTGTTTTTCCCCGAGTGTGACCGAGCCGCAGCGAGACGCTCTGCGCAAGCGGTGAGAGGGATTGAAATACAAACTAACTTTTATCCGCACATCAGCATTTTGATAACTACACGGCTACGCAATCATTAGCAAATCACAGATTTTCGAGCTGCCTGCCCACAGCGAGAAAATCATTATGTGATGTTTGATCAAAATCAAACATCACGATTTGCGCGGCTCTATTTGTAACCCACGATTAAAAGTTTTTGGTTCTTTTTTCAAAAAGAACGAAAAAA
>JAFVRQ010000029.1 GCA_017504245.1 Clostridia bacterium
TCGCGCGTAAGGATGGTATCGTGCTTTCAAAACCGATAATTCGTTTGCGAATTATCGAAAATTTACGCATAATCTGAACACACCAAGCGATTGTTTTGACCCACTTTTTTCAAAAGTGGGCGCCCGCCGCGTAGGCGATCTTGCTTTAACTAACTTTTTCATCTCCCCGATAAATCACAATTTATCGTTTATTAAATTCAGGTGTAAAATCTTTTTTGGCGGAGTCCTTTGCCTGAGAAAAACCGTCGAATCCGAGGGAGAGGGCGTAGTTAAGGACGTCGTCGTATTCAAAGCTCGTCAGACGTCTTTTTAGATTTTTTGGTGCGCTTTCGTCTGCAAAATCGGGTGTGTACTGTCGCATAAGGGAGAGTGTGACATCATTCACGGGCAGGATTTCGGTGATATGCTTCAAAACCGCCTTTGAGTCCTCTCTGTGAGAGGGGAGAACGAGGTGGCGCACGATAAGACCGCGAGTGGCTATTCCATTTTCGTCAAGGGTTAGTTTTCCGACCTGACGGTGCATTTCGATAAGGGCTTTGCTTGAAATTTCCGCATAATTTGGCGCGGACGAGTATTTGTTGGCAATATCTTCATCATAATATTTAAAGTCGGGCAGATAAATATCAACAAGCCCATCGAGAGTGCGGAGTGCTTCAATGCTTTCATAACCTCCGCAGTTGTAAACAACGGGAATTTTCAAATCCTTTTTTGCCTTTTCAAGCGCGTGGGCAACGAAAAGGGAATAGGGTGTCGCGGTAACGAGATTTATATTGTGCGCGCCTCTTTCCTGAAGCTCAAGCATTTTGGAAATGAGTTCACTTTCGGTGTATTTTTTTCCCACAATCTCGCGGCTGATGTCCTTATTCTGACAAAAAACGCAACGCAAATTGCAACCCGAAAAGAAAATCGCGCCCGAGCCGCGTTTACCGCTTATGCACGGCTCCTCCCAAAAGTGAAGATCGGCAGAGCCGATGACAAATTCGTTGCCGACACCGCAAAATCCGCGCTCGCCTGCAGCTCTATCAACAGAGCAATTTCGCGGACACATCACGCATTCTTTCATTACCTCACCCCCTTTTTGTTAATTATACACTTTTTTTGACCTTTTTTCAAGTATTTGATTGATTTTGCGTGGGTTTTGTTGTATAATTGTTTTGAATATTCATAAATTGGTATTTGGTGGGGAGTTTGAAATAGTTAGTTAAAGCAAGATCGCCTACGCGGCGGGCGGTCACTTTTTTGAAAAAAAGTAACCAAAAAACTTTAATCGCTTGGCGTGTTCGGATTTTAAATCCGCGCGACGCCGCAGGCGTCATTCTTGAGCGAAACGCAGTGAAGCGAAGAATCTTGCGCGGAGAACACACTAAATCGACGTAAATTTTCGATAATTTGTTTTTGAACAAATTATCGGTTTTGAAAGCACGATACCATCCTTACGCGCGAGCACGACGGATGGTACCGCACTTCCAAAACTACGAAAACCACTATTTCATAGTGTTTTTCTAAAATTTATTTTGTTAAGCTATAGCCGTTTGAGAGCAAAATGGCTACGCAATCATTAGCAAATCACAGATTTTGCGAATATATGAGCAAAATCGTTATGTGTCAACTCGTTGACACGATTTGCGCGCCCTTTGTTTCTAAAAATGATTAAAGTTTTTTAGGGGTTATAGGGGGCAATTTTTCAAAAATGCCCCCCAAATCTATTTTTAAACAACTATAGGAGGACAAAATATGAAGATAAAAAATGCCGAAATACTTTGTGTTGGCACAGAGCTGCTTCTTGGCGAGGTGGTGAATACGAACGTTGCGTATCTTGGAAGGGCACTTGCGCGACTTGGGATTTCCGTTTATCACACGTCGGTTGTGGGCGACAATCAAGCGCGACTTTATGAGGCGGTTACCACGGCTCTTAAAAACGCGGATTTGCTTATTTTGTCCGGCGGACTTGGTCCAACGTATGACGATTTAACGAAGGAAACCGTGGCGGAGGTTCTGGGGCTTCCATTAGTGCGTGACGTGGCGATTTTATGTGAAATTGAAGAGTATTTTGCATCCTCAAACCGCAAAATGCCACCTAACAACGCAAAGCAGGCGGATATTCCGCTTGGTGCGATAGCTCTTAAAAACAGAACGGGCACAGCCCCCGGCATTTTCGTTGAGCATAACGGCAAGGTGGTTGTTTTGCTCCCGGGTCCACCCTTTGAGCTTTGCCCGATGTTTGATGAATTCGTTTTCCCGCGCCTTCGCGAGATGAGTGACAAAATTCTCGTAAGCCACAATATTCACGTTATGGGAATGGGCGAGAGCGAGGTGGAAATGCACCTTCTCGATTTGATGAAAAATTCCGCCAATCCTTCGTTAGCCCCCTATGCAAAGGAGGGCGAGATGCGACTTCGCGTTGGTGCGCTCGCAGATAGCGAAGAAGAGGGCGAGAAAATGTGCCGCGAGATGATAGAAAGGGTCAAGGCAAGTCCAGTTGGAGAATATATATACGCGCTTGATGCCGAGTATATTGAGAAGCTCGTTGTTGAAAAGCTCAAGGAAAAGAAGCTGACGCTCTCGGTTGCGGAGTCCTGTACGGGCGGTTATCTCGGAAAGAGAATAACGGATATATCGGGCGCCTCAAACGTCTTTTCGGGCGGATTTATCACCTATTCAAGCAAGGCGAAAATTGACCTGCTCGGAGTAAATCCCGAAACACTTGAAAAACATACTGCCGTTTCCGGTGAGGTAGCTATCGAGATGGCTATTGGCGCACGCGAACGGCTTGGTACGGACATTGCCGTTTCAGTTACGGGCGAGGCGGGGCCTAATCCCGACCCTGCGACAAAGCAAGAGGTTGGAACGGTGTTTATCGGGGTTTCAACAAAGGAGCAGAGCTACTCTGTAAAATTGACGATTTCGCGTCAGCGCGACAGGGAATATATCCGAAAGGTAGCGGCAAGCAGTGCTTTGAGAGAAATATTAAAGTTGATGAAATAAAATATGTAATGTTTACAATTTGTTAACATAATTTGACAAAAAAATTAATATTTTCTATTGCCTTTTTTAAAATTTTGTATTATAATGTTAATTGAACTTGATAAATTTTGAACCATTTCCAATCATTTGAGAAAACGAAAGTTGCTGCCGAAAAGATTATCGACGGCATTCTCTCCTTTGGTCTTTTCGGTGAAAATTCGATGTATTCTCAAACATCGTTTAGCCTCCACCACCCGTAACTGTTCGTTTTCTCAAATGTCCTTTGATATATAGCACCGTTTTCGGTGCTTTTTTTTGTTGTTGACAATAAAAAACTATTGTGATATAATTAATTTATGAGGAATTATCTCAAATTTTGGAAAAGAGGAAAAATTTATGAGCAAAATCACAAAAATCCTTGCCGTTTTTGTTCTAATGGCTATGCTTTTGGCTTCTTGTCAGCTTGTGCCATCTAAAACAACTGCACAAACAGATGAAGTTACAACAACCTTGCCTACTACTTCATCTACCGATTCGGGTTCGAGTCCCGATCCGATTCATCCTGATAATATGAAAACTCCCACAATCTATCTGGCGGGTGACTCAACGGTTAAAACCTATGAGGATGGTCAGTATATTGCGGGCTGGGGGCAGTACCTTTCTCTTTTCCTTGACGATGAGATTCAGGTTGTAAATGCCGCACACGGTGGCAGAAGCTCGCGTTCGTTTATCAACGAGGGACGTCTTTATAATATTGATGATTCTGAATTTAATTATACATTCTCGCAAAATGGCGGAAAATCCATTGAGGATTGCATTAAAGAGGGCGATTTTCTCTTTATTCAGTTCGGTCACAACGATGATGCATCAAAGCTTTCTAACTATGCAACCATTTATGACAGAATGGTTCCCCTTGGCGAGCCGGATGCGAATGGAATTTACCCTGTGACTCCCGCTGCGAAGGTGTCTACAACTACACTCCCCGAGGAATATACGTCAGTAGCCACAGATTCCGAAGAAACAAAGGCACTTGCGGAAATTACGAAATACGGCTCGGAATACTATGCATATAACAGTGGCGGTACATATAAATGGTATTTGAAGCAATATATTGATTTTGCAAGAAGTGTGGGTGCTATACCCGTTCTTGTTACCCCCGTTGCGCGCGTTAAATTCAGCGGCAACGAGATTATTGGCGGTGCAGGACTCCACGGTGAGAATTTTGCATACGTCGAGGCGGTGCGTCAGCTTGCTAAAGAGGAAAACTGTCTTCTTATCGACCTTTTTGCAGAGACCAAGGTGATTCTTGAAACGGCAACGAGCACCTATGCAAACTATCTTATGGCATTAAAGCCCAACGATCTTACGGGCGACTGGCCTGCGGGCTACGACTCTGCTTACGGCAACACGGACGCAGGTTATACGGGAATTGAAGCAACTCACTACAACAAATACGGCGCATTCCTTCAGGCAGCGAAGGTTATTGAGCTTATTGTTAAAATTGGGTATGAGGAAAAGGCAAACGGAGAGTATTTCAATTTCTCGGGACACATACTTTACACGCCAAGCGAATTTATAGACCCTTCAAATCTAATGAGCAAATCAACCGTTGCTTCGCTTGAAGCGTTGTTTACAATATGTAATGTTACGAATCCCAACAGAGCTTATGCAGATCCTTACGAAGTAGCTCAAGCGATTTATGACCTTGAATCTCTTGGTGACGTAACAGCAGAAAACTATCTTGAGCTTCTTGCAAAATGCGAGGAAATCAGAGCAAAATACGATGCTCTTAACGTCGACGACAGACCTATGGTTGAAAATCTTGAAATACTTGAGAGATATGAAAAAGCTATAGCGGATATGATAATTGCAAGTCGACCCGAGCCCGTAAAAACCGTGATATTTAAGGCGGACGATCTTCTTGCTTCTCTCTATAACACAACAGTTGATGAGCAGGGCTTTACGCTCGTTGCAACCTCTGATAAGTCAATGGAAAAGAAGGCAAAGGTTGTTACGTTTACTTATGCCGGCGAAAGCTATACAACGGCTTACGGCTTGAGTCTTGGCGGCTCTGCTAAATTCGGTACGAGCAGATACGTTTCGTTTACAGTTGACGGTCCTTGCACTATAACTATTGCAACGCAGTCCTCCGGCTCGTCTGCAAGAGTACTTAACCTTGTTAGTTCAAGTAACTCCGTTGTTGGCTCTTATGAGGCGGGCACGAGCGTGACCGTTTCCTCGATTGAAATTGATGAGGCGGGCACTTACTCCGTTGGTAGCGCGGGGAGCGGAATTTATATTTACTATATTATTATCGAATATTTTGAATAATTGAAATGTTAAAAACCCGACGGATTTTTCCGTCGGGTTGATTTTTTATTTGATTTTCAAATTTTGATTTATCGGGGAGTTAGTTAATGTTAAGATCGCCTACGCGGCGGGCGCCCACTTTTGAAAAAAGTGGGTCAAAACAATCGCTTGGGGATGTACTGACTCGACGTAAATTTTCGATAATTCGCAAACGAATTATCGGTTCGCTCCATAAAACCCACTTATGAAAATAAATTTTCAACGTGAATTTTATGTGGCGAACTACGAAAACCCCTCTTTACAGGGTTGTTTTCTAAAATTTACTTAGTTAAACAATAGCTGCTTTGATAGCAATATGGCTACAATTACAGTAGCAAATCATAGATTTTGCGAACGTGTGAGCAAAATCGTTATGTGTCGCTTTACTTCATAAAGCGACACGATTTGCGCGAAATCTCTGGCGAAAGCGCCATAAAAGTTTTTGCAAAGCTTTTTTCAAAAAGCGTAAAATTGGTACTCAACTAACTTTTTAAACATCCCTATAAATCCCAATTTATCAATCGATTAAGCCAATTTAAAATTGAACTCCTTTTTGAGTGTGTCGGAGAGTTTTTTAACGGGGAGACCGACAACGTTGAAGTAGTCGCCCTCAATTCCGTTTATCCAAAGAGAAGCGTAGCCTTGAATTGCGTATGCGCCTGCTTTATCGTATGCTTCGTCGGTGTCGAGATATTTTTCAACGTCGTTTTCTTCAACCGTGTCAAAGAAAACGGTGGTGCTTTCGCTTGTTACAACGGTTTTTCCTTTCGTGATGAGCGCAATTCCGCTAATTACGAAGTGGGGCTTGCCTGAAAAGGCAAGAATCATTCGTTTTGCATCGGCGTGATCCCTGGGCTTGCCCATAATCTCACCGTCGGCGGATACAACAACCGTGTCGCAAGAAAGAATTATTTTATCATTTGTAAATTTGCCATTACTCTCAAGAAGCGTACGCACGGCATTGCCCTTGCGGTAGGCAATCTCCTCAACGTACTTTCTGCCGTCCTTTTCGTCCGTGTGCTCGTCCGTTTCGCAGGTGATTATTTGAAATTTTACGCCGAGATTTTCAAGTATTTCTTTTCTTCTCGGTGATTTTGATGCTAAAATTAAGGTCATGGTTTTTCGGTCCTTTGTGATATAAATTGGGATTTAGCGGGGAGTTGGAAAGAAAAAGAATTGTCACTTTTTTGAAAAAAAGTAACCAAAAAACTTTTATGGCGCTTTGCCCAGTCGCCATATAGTCCGTGCTAACTCCATAGACTCCGCGCAAATCGCGCGTTGGTGGCTACACTGCCCA
>JAFVRQ010000030.1 GCA_017504245.1 Clostridia bacterium
GTGCCTGCCAACACCGAGAAAATCGTTATGTATTGTTTGATTTCAATCAAACAATACGATTTGCGCGAAACTTTGCCGCGAAGCTGATTAAAGTTTTTGCCAAGCTTTTTTCAAAAAGCGACCTATTTTTTCATAAACTAATTATTCGATAAATCCACAATTTATCTCTCCAAATTCCAATTTTTATTATCCTATTGACATTTTTTGCATACATGATATAATAAAATCGTAATATATTTAAAAAAGGAGAAATTTAATTATGATGGATTTTTTGAACAAATTTTTTAATGACATTGGCAAGACGATAAAGGGGATTGCTCGTTTTACGCTTGTGGCAGGGTCTATTTATGCTATTGTGACCGGCTTGATAACAATGCTTGAGTATGGTGTGTACGGACTTACCTCCATAATCACAGGCGTCATATCCGCCGCGTTTGCGTCAATCGTGCTTTACGCCTTCGGTCATTTGGTTGAAAAGGTTGAAGAAATCGCGGAGAACACAAGATACAGATAATTGAATACATAACTTAAAGCACCGTTCATTTGAGCGGTGCTTTTGTGTAAGTAGAACGGGACAAATTTTGATTTATCGGGGAGTTAGTTTTCGTAAACACGCGGACGCACACAGTGCGCCCCTACAGTTATTAAGTTACTTTTTTGTCAAACAATAGCCGTTTTATTGGCAAATTGGCTATTGTTTTACTAAAAAACTGTTTCTATCATTGTAGGGGCGCACTGTGTGCGTCCGCTACTAACACAAACATATATTATTGCAATCTTCCCGCTAAATCCCAATTTATCTTCCACGATATTACAATTTTCAAAATCCTCTTGACATTTTTCGCGAAAGTGCTATAATAAAATTGCCAAACAAACTAAATATATACAGTTAATGGGTGTATTTTCTTTTTTTAAAGAGGGATACTTATACCCTTTTTTAACCATACTACAATGTAATGAATTTGTTAAAATGCAAATTCCGTGCAGTGTAGTATGTTATACCCATCCTGTATATAGTTTGTTTGGCGACGACTTGGGATTTGCGTTTTTGTGCGTTGGCTCAAGCCGGCGCACTTTTTATTTTTAAGGGGGACTATATATGTCAAAGAATCAAAATTTTACTAAAATTATTTTATTAGTGTTGGTTTTTTCAATGGGTATTTACGCAACTTCTTGTCAGTTTGTTTCTTATGTATTTTGTGAGTTGGATGATGCGGAGTGGGAATCTGCAATGAATCCGAGAAATTTTAATAATGTTACTATGGAAACTACGGGGAAAACTATAAAAATACTTGACGGTGTATTTTACGATGATGGAGTCGCTTTAAAAAATGACGGCACAGATTTGCTTCTTCGAGTAATTGTAAAACTATTTGATAATTGCAAAAAGGAAAACTTTGATTTTTTGATTGCAAGCACCTATATGTGTGAAAAGATAGAATATACTTTTGGTTTTGTTGCTACTGAAATTGATGATGGTTTGGATGTAACTATAGCTGCTAAGGCAGAAAACGTAGTTATTCAATTTTATTCCGACAAAAAGGTGGGCACTTTGATTTGTAATTTGTCGTTTACAATAATTGGCCACGATTATGAGGAACCAATGAATGATTTGCCTATAAGTATGCTCTTCACAAATTACGGAACAACTTCTGTAAATTAATAATAAAAAGTGCTATCCGAGGGATAGCACTTTATTTTTTGCATTATTTAATTACAACCTTCTTAAAGTTCTTCTTACCACGTCTTACGAGGATGCCGTCTTTAAGGTCAGCTGCGGTGAATGAATGACGGAGATTTGTAATCTTTTCGTCATTTACTGTTACGCCGCCCTGTTCAACTGCGCGTCTTGCCTCTGAACGAGAGGGAACAAGCTCTGCCTTAACAAGTACTGTGAGAATGTCGATTGCACCGTCAACGAGGTCTGCTTCGGAAAGCTCAACCGTGGGAGCATTATCCGCGCCGCCTGCGAAGAGAGAGCGAGCCATTGCCTGCGCCTTATTTGCTTCTTCGTCACCGTGAACGAGCTTTGTGAGCTCAAAAGCAAGAATTTCCTTTGCGGTGTTGAGCTGTGCGCCTTCCCAAGAATCCATAGCGTTGATTTCTTCAAGAGGAAGGAATGTGAGCATTCTGATGCACTTAAGAACGTCGGCATCTCCAACGTTTCTCCAGTACTGATAGAAATCGAAGGGAGTTGTCTTGTTGGGATCGAGCCAAACCGCACCGGAAGCGGTCTTACCCATCTTCTTGCCCTCGGAGTTAAGAAGGAGCGTGATCGTCATCGCGTGCGCGTCCTTGCCGAGCTTTCTTCTGATAAGCTCAGTACCGCCAAGCATATTTGACCACTGATCGTCGCCGCCGAACTGCATATTGCAGCCGTATTCCTTGAAAAGATGGTAGAAGTCGTAGGACTGCATAATCATATAGTTAAATTCAAGGAAGGAAAGACCCTTTTCCATTCTCTGCTTGTAGCACTCTGCAGAGAGCATTCTGTTAACCGAGAAGCACGCGCCAACGTCGCGAAGCACCTCAACGTAGTTAAGGTCAAGGAGCCAATCGGCATTGTTTACCATAATTGCCTTGCCCTCGCCAAAGTCGATAAAGCGTTCCATCTGCTTCTTAAAGCAATCGCAGTTGTGTTGAATTGTTTCGCTCGTCATCATCTGACGCATATCGGTACGTCCCGAGGGGTCGCCTACCATTGCCGTGCCGCCACCGATAAGAACAACGGGCTTGTTGCCCGCCATCTGCAAGCGCTTCATAAGGCAAAGAGCCATAAAGTGACCAACGTGAAGTGAGTCTGCGGTGGGGTCAAAGCCGATGTAAAAGGTCGCCTTGCCCTCGTTTACCATATTTTTGATTTCTTCCTCGTTTGTAACCTGCGCAATAAGTCCGCGCGCAACGAGTTCTTCATAGATTTTCATTTTTGTTTCTCCTATCTGAAATGTAATTTTTAACTAAATTGGTGATGATGAAAATCCCTCTCCGTCACTTCGTGACACCTCTCCCCAAGTGAGAGGCCTTTTTGAAAGCGCAATTACGTGTTAACAAGGCTCGCCCTTAGGGGAGAGCTCCCGTGTTAACGGGTGAGAGGGGGAATAAAAAAAGCCCTTGGGTTATAAAAACCCAAGGACGAATTAGCGTGGTACCACCTTGCTTTGAACACAATGCTTTGGCATTTTGTTCCTCATTACGCGCTGTAACGGGCGCACCGTTGCTGCCTACTGCTTTTTTCGGTTCGGGGCAAAGCTCAAAGATGTATTTCGCGTTCTGTTTCTGCGCCTCACACCAACCGGCAGCTCTCTGAAGAAAGGGAAAACGTTACTTCTTCTTTTCATAGCATTTTTATATTACAAATCATATTAACATAAAAAATATCATTTGTCAACGATTTCGGCAAAAAAAGTTTCGCCGTTATGATTTATTAATTTAACGTTTAGCACCTCGGAGTGAAGTGGGCGCTCACTTTTAACGCAAATTTCAAGGAAATCGGGCGTGTGGCCGTATGCAAAGCAATTTTCATAGCTTTCAAAAAGCACGGTGTGTGTTTCATTTTGCTCTAAAATGCGGTCAAATTCTGTCTTTCTTATGCCTTTTTCAAGTGAAATAAGCTCGGCAGAGCGTTGTTTTTTGATTTCCTGCGGTATTTGGTTGCCCATTTTAGCGGCAGGTGTGCCACGTCGCGCTGAGTAGGGGAAAACGTGGATCATAAGGAAGTTTGCTTTCTTTGCAAATTCAAGAGTTTCATTGAAATCCTCGTCCGTTTCACAGGGAAAACCGACGATAATATCGGTTGTGTATCTCACGTCAGGCATCGCCTTGCGAAGTCGCTCCATATTTGTAAGGGCTTGGTCGGCGTTGTATTTGCGCTTCATATTGCGAAGCGTTTTGGAGCTACCCGACTGCATTGAAATATGGAAATGGGGTGCGAGCTTTTTGAGATTTTTGATTTTCTCAACGAATCTTTCCGTTAAGCAGGAGGGGTCAAGCGATCCAAGACGAACGGTGAAATCGCCCTCAATTCTGTTAATATCGCAAAGTAAATCTGCAAAGGTATAGTCCTCTAAATCCTTGCCGTAGGACGCAGTTTCAATGCCCGTCAGCACCACCTCGCGACACCCGTTTTTAACGAAGTGAGTCACCTCGCAAATTACTTCTTCGGGCGCTTTTGAACGAATTTTTCCGCGCGCATAAGGAATGATACAATAGGTGCATTTGCTCTCGCAGCCGTCCTCGATTTTTATGTACGCGCGAGTGCGGTCAAAATGCTTTATCTCCATTTTTTCAAAGCCTGCAGAGTCAATATCGCGCACGAAAATCTCGGTGTGCGCATTCTTTTCGCCCTTGTCAAAAAGGGAATTGAGCGCATCTGCAATTATCAATTTATCCGTGTTTCCGCAAACGTAGTCAACGCCTGCTATTTCGGCTATGTTTTCGGGATTGGTTTGTGCCAAACAGCCCGTGACCAAAATGTATGCATTGGGGTTTTTATTTATCGCGCGGCGAATGAACTGACGCGCCTTTCGGTCGCTTTCTGCCGTTACCGTGCAGGTGTTTATGATGTATGCATCGCACTCGTCGTTACTCGCCTTGATTTCAAAGCCAAGTGAAGCAAGTCGCTCGGCAATTGCCTCAGACTCGTATTGATTGACCTTGCAACCAAGCGTGAGAATGCCAACTGTTCTGTTTTTAACGTTCATTTTTACCTCTTTTTTGATTATTGAGTATATTCTATCACTTTTTTTGAGAATTGTAAAGGATTTTTCTCAAAATCCCCTTGAAAAATGGGGAAAAAGGTTGTATAATATTTCAGATAGAAATAAATATATGCTGTTTTTCAGCGGAATGGAGCAAAAAATGAGTACGTTACACGTTATGGATCACCCCCTTATTGCGCACAAGCTTACTATTATGAGGGATAAGGACACCGGTTCAAAGGATTTCAGACAGTTGCTTAACGAAATTGCTATGCTTATGGGATATGAGCTTACGCGCGATCTTCCTTTGGAGAACGTGGTTGTTGAAACTCCCATTTGCAAGTCAACGCAGAAATTGATTTCGGGCAAAAAGCTTGCCATCGTTCCGATCCTTCGCGCAGGTCTTGGAATGGTTGACGGTCTTCTTTCACTTATGCCCGTTGCAAAGGTTGGTCATATTGGTATGTATCGTGACCCCGAAACTCACAAGCCCGTTGAATATTACAGCAAGATGCCCGCGGATATTGAAGAGAGAATTGTTATTCTCGTTGACCCAATGCTTGCAACGGGCGGCTCTGCCTCCGATGCTCTTACGATGCTTAAAGAAAAATATCATTGCAAGAACATTAAATTTATGTGCCTTGTTGCTTGTCCCGAGGGCGTTGCAAGGGTGCAGGCGGATCATCCCGACGTTGATATTTACACCGCCTCTATGGATGAAAAGCTCAACGAGCACGACTATATCGTTCCCGGTCTTGGTGATGCAGGCGATAGAATTTTCGGTACTATCTAATTAGTAATGCGCAAGGAGAGGGAGTATCCTTCTCCTTGTTTATTTCGTTTATAACAACGGCGGGAGCAAGCCCTCGCCCTACGTTTTGGGAGTAAAAATGAAAGAATTTCAAATAAAGAAAAACGATGCGGGGCAGCGTCTTGACAAGTTTTTGACTAAGGCGGTCAAAGGCTTGCCCACTTCATTAATGTATAAATACATCAGAACGAAGAAAATAAAGGTCAACCGCGCAAGAACGGAGCAAAAATACGTTTTGCAGGAGGGCGATATTGTTCAGCTCTTTATCAAGAACGAATTTTTTGATTCTCCCGAAAGGGACAACTCTGCTCTCGCAAATATCACGCCCAAATTGACCGTGGTTTACGAGGATGAGAACATCATTCTTTGCAACAAGCGTCCCGGAGTGCTCGTTCACGAGGACGATGAGGGCAAGGATAACACCCTCATTATGCACATCAAGGCGTATCTTTACCAAAAGGGCGAGTACGACCCCGAAAACGAGCAGAGCTTTGCTCCAGCGCTTTGCAACAGAATTGACAGAAACACGGGCGGAATAGTTATCGGCGCAAAGAATGCCGAGGCGCTTCGCGTGATGAACGAAAAAATTAAGAATGATGAGATTGCAAAGTTTTATTACTGCGTCGTTCACGGAAAAATGCCTAAAAAGTCAGATACCTTGACGGGATTTCTTCTTAAAGACAGCGACAAAAATCAGGTTAAGATTTTTGATAAGCAGGTTAAGGGCTCGAAGAATATTATTACAAAATATAAGGTGGTTTCGGAGAAAAACGGAATGAGCTTGCTTGAGGTTGAGCTTGTTACGGGAAGAACGCACCAGATCCGCGCGCATATGAGCTATATTGGGCATCCGCTTTTAGGTGACGGAAAATACGGAATAAACAAGGACGACAGGGCAAAGGGCTACAAATATCAAGCGCTTTATGCTTATCGACTTCGTTTTGATTTCTACGATGAGAGCGGCGCGCTCGGATATCTCAAGGGCAAAGAGGTAAAGCTATCGCGCGATGACATTTGGTTTTTAAAGGATTTTATTTGATTGGAGAAATATATGAAAAATCTTGCAAATAGAATAAATCCAAGATTTCTTATGATCCTTTCGGGCTCTTTGCTCGGCTTTACGCTGCTTTTTGCAAAGCTTGGCGCAATATCCTATTTTGCTTTGATTCCTCTTGCGGTTTCTTTGATGAAAAGAGCGGAGGGAGAATACAAGATAAAAAAAGCATATCTTGACGGGTTTGCTTTCTATATGGCTTTGGATATCGTTGCATTTCATTGGTTTATCTATTTTTATCCGCTTGATTTTATTGGACTGACCAAGGCTCAGTCCATTGGAGTGATAGTTCTTGCTTGGATTGGTATTTCCGCTCTTCAAAGTGTGTTTTCCGCTCTTGTTTTCGTTTTGATTTCGCGTTTTATAAAAACGGCAGTATATAAAAAATATCCAATTTTGCTTGCACCCTTCGTGGCTTCTCTGTTTGCCGTTAACGAGTGGACGCAAACGTTCACCTGGGTGGGTGTTCCGTGGTCGAGAATTGCCATTTCGCAAACCGAAATGCCGATTATGATGCAGAGCGCATCGCTTTTCGGTTCGTATTTTTTGACTTTTCTTGTAGTTTTGGTCAATTTTTTAATTGCTTTTGCAATTTTTGATATAAACAAGAGAAAAATTGCCGCAATAACTGCTCTCTCACTCGTTTTGGGAAACGTTGTTATGGGTGCTGTTTTGTATTTTATCCCTAAGATTGATAAAGATAGAAGCGTTAAAATTGCCGCCGTTCAAGCGAACATTGAAGCATATGAGCTTTTTGTTTCGTTTGAGGATATTTGCTCCGCTTACGAAAGACAAACGATGGCTGCAGTTGAAAACGGTGCGGATGTCGTGCTTTGGTCGGAGGGCGTTTTTCCCATAGATATAAACGATTATATCTATCCCGATAATTCCGATACATATATGACTGTGAAGGATTATGTGAGTAATTTCAGCAAAGAGGTCAACGTGCCGATTATTTTCGGCTCTTATGTTGAGGTCGACGGCGTATTCTATAACTCAATGTCAATAGCTTATCCAAACGGAGAAATGCAAATAAAGGCATATTCAAAAATGCATCCCGTTCCCTTTGGAGAGTATTTGCCGCTAAGTGAATTTATTAGTGCAGTTGCGCCAACCTTAGCCCAATTAAACGGCTTTGAATATGATGTGGAGGCAGGGCACACCGCAACGGTTTTCTCTATTGATAACGATGAAAATTCAATTAATATAGGAACACTCATCTGCTTTGATTCTATCTATGAAAAGGTAGCTATCGATAGCGCAAGAGCTAGCGCGGAGATGTTTATTATCCCTTCAAACGATTCTTGGTTCTATAGCTCCCGCGCTCTTAATATGCACCATTCGCAAAATATTTTGCGCGCGGTGGAGCAGGGAAAATATACCGTGAATTGCGCTAATTCGGGCTTGACATCCATAATTAACGATAAGGGAGAGGTTATTGGAGATATACCCATTTTTGAGGAAGGGTACATTATCGATACCGTTTATGCTTCAAGCGGAAGAACGCTCTATTCATATATCGGAAATTTGTTTGTGTATTTGTGTATCGCGTTTGCGGTCTCCTCATTTGGCGTTGACGCTTGGAATAAAAAGAAAAATAAATAAACATCCGGGATGCTTAGGCATCCCTTTTGCTTTTGATAAATTGGGATTTATCGAATAGTTAGAAAGAAAAATAATTGTCACTTTTTTGAAAAAAAGTAACCAAAAAACTTTTTATCGCGCTACGCCCAGTCGCCGTATAGTCCGTGCTAATTCCACAGACCTCGCGCAAATCGCGCGCCTTCACTTCTGACGCGCTTGGCGCAAACGTTTTTA
>JAFVRQ010000031.1 GCA_017504245.1 Clostridia bacterium
AGCATCGAAGAGTGAGCCGTACTTCATGCCGATAACGTCGGAAGAAACGATTTCATCTGTGTTGTAGTCGAAGGATTCGGAAGCAGCAGCCTTCATAGCAGCGTTGATGCCTTCCTTGGTGATATCCTTGCCCTTCACAACAGCAACAAGAATGGTGGTGGAACCGGTGCAGGTGGGAACACGCTGTGCGGAACCGATGAGTTTGCCGTTGAGTTCGGGAATTACAAGGCCGATAGCCTTTGCAGCGCCGGTGGAGTTGGGAACGATGTTCTGTGCGCCAGCACGAGCACGGCGAAGGTCACCCTTTCTGTGAGGACCGTCGAGGATCATCTGGTCACCTGTGTAAGCGTGAACAGTTGTCATAATACCGCTCTGGATAGGAGCATAGTCGTTAAGTGCCTTAGCCATAGGAGCGAGGCAGTTTGTTGTACAAGAAGCAGCGGAGATGATTGTGTCATCAGCTGTAAGTGTTTCGTTGTTTACGCCGAAAACGATTGTCTTAAGATCGTTACCTGCGGGAGCAGAGATAACAACCTTCTTAGCGCCTGCATCGATGTGCGCCTGAGATTTGTCCTTAGATGTGTAGAAGCCTGTGCATTCAAGAACTACGTCAACACCGAGCTCACCCCAAGGGCAGTCAGCTGCGTTCTTTTCAGCATAGATCTTAAGTGTTTTACCGTCAACTGTGATTGTGCCTGCTTCGTCATCGGACTCAACTGTGTGGCCGAGTGCAAGGTAGTTACCCTGAGCTGTATCATACTTGAGAAGGTGAGCGAGCATCTTGGGGCTTGTAAGGTCGTTGATTGCAACGATTTCATAACCCTCTGCACCGAACATCTGACGGAATGCAAGACGGCCGATACGACCGAATCCGTTAATAGCAACTTTTACTGACATTTTAATGTCCTCCATAAAATAAATTATTTTTATTGTAGGTTCGGAACTTTTTAGTTCCCATACACATCTATTTTATCGCATTTTGGCAAAATATACAAGGGCTTTGACAAAAATTTCTCAATTTTGGTAACTTGCTTTAATATTTGCGCGTGTTTTGTAAAATTTTGGGCATTTTGCACAACAAAAATGCGCGTTTTTATCTATGATGGACATAAAAACTCAATTTTTAAAAAATAAATTGACAAAAATTTAATTATTTGTTGAAAAATACGTTTTTATAGTGTATAATATATATAATGTTTATATTATCTCTATTTGGGGGTTATTATGAAGCTAAAGCTAAATAAATTTGACGTTTGGACTTATATAAAAAACTTTATACTCGTTGTTTTCGGAACGGGCGTGCTCGCCTTTGGTACGGCGGTTTTCCTCGTTCCCTATGAGCTTGTAACAGGTGGCGTTTCGGGTATTGCCATCGTGCTTGACGCGTTTTCTCACGACGTGCTCGGATGCACCTTCGGTGAGGATTTCTATATTACGGTGCTCACTTGGGCATTGTTCTTCCTCGGTTGGATATTCTTGGGCAAGGATTTTGCCTTGAAAACTATAGTGTCAACCATATTTTACCCTATAATGTACGGCTGGTGCGAGCTTCTCGTTGACCCCAAGATTAACGTGCTTGATGGATATTTTATCATTCACAATTCGCCCTATCACGACGTTGCGGTTGTTATTGCGGCAACGCTTGGCGGCGTTTGCGTCGGCGTTGGTTGCGCTATTGCCTATAAGGGCGGCGGTTCGACGGGCGGCGTTGACGTTCTTGCCTTGTTGTTTACTAAGGTGTTTAAAAGAATTAAGACCTCTTATATCATTTTCGGTATAGATGCGGCTGTTGTTATTTGCGGTATCTTCGTGATTAAGGATATGGTAGTTTCGCTTTTAGGTATCGTTTCTGCGTTCCTTTGCGCGATGATGATAGATAAGGTGTTCATTGGAAACGACGGTGCTTATATGGCGCATATAGTTTCGGACGAGTATGAAATCATTACAAAGGGAATTATTAAGCAGCTTGACAGG
Organism: Clostridia bacterium; assembly: GCA_017504245.1. Classification (GTDB taxonomy): domain Bacteria; phylum Bacillota; class Clostridia; order Oscillospirales; family CAG-272; genus RGIG4608. Next base: position 1,975 of record JAFVRQ010000031.1, read on the forward strand.
ACGGCAACCGTTGTTGACGTGACGGGCGCGTATTCGGGTGAGTCAAAGAGGATGCTGATAGTATCGTTCAGTATCCGCGAATATTCGGATTTGATGCATATAATAAACCACGCAGACCCCAATGCGTTCGTAACCATTACCCGCGCCCTTGAAAATCACGGCGAGGGCTGGACGAAGGATAAAACTTAACATTTTAACTTAAAGGAGAGTCGAAAGGGCTCTCTTTTTTGATAGATAAATTGGGATTTATGGGGATGTTTAAATTCCTTTGTTTGTATTCTACGCAAGATCCTTCGGTCGCTTCGGCTCCCTCAAGGATGACGCGTGGGATATTTGCTTGCGTTGAACCCGCGCGTCATTCTTGAGCGGAGTGCTATGAACGGAGTGAAGAATCTTGCGCGGCAGATTAACGAAAAAATTATTGCCATTTTAACTCCAATTACTCCACTAACAAATCAAAATTTGAATAGTTCACCCGATTTACTCATTTTTTATAAAAGTATTGACAAACATCTCCAATTTGTGATAAAATGAAAATTGCCAAACAAGTTGAATATTATGAACAAGGTATTTTTATGTCTATGGGACAGCTATACCCTTTTTTCCTCGCGTTCGTTTTTAGGTTTGTGTAAAAACGCAAATTCCGCGAAACGAATGTGAGATTATAAATATCCCTTGTTTTGTTTCAACTTGTTTGGCGACAGTTGGAGTTTGCGTTTTTCGGTGCGTCGGCTTTGGCTGGCGCACTTTTTATTTCACCGATAATTATTTATTCAGAAAAGGGAAAGAAAATGAAAAAGATTATTTCGCTATTGCTATTTATGGTTTTGGTTTTTTCAACATTATCACTTGTGTCTTGTTCCATTTCGGATGCTATAGATTTGATTTCAACACACAATGGAATAGTTTATAGAAAACTTGATAGTGGAGAATATGCTGTTCATAAAGTTAATTTAAATCAATCATCTGGCGGTATAACTGTGTATGATGGGGAAGGCAACATTAAAGAAAGGTATTATAGAATAAAAGGCGGTGGCAATGTAGTAATACCTACTACATTTAGAAACAAACCTGTGACACGTATAGATAACTATGCATTTCAGAATTGTCTGCTGTATAGTATAGTCATTCCTGACTCTGTAACTTATATAGGCAAAGGCGCATTTAAGGGATGTAAATATTTAAAGAATGTAGTTATTGGTGACGGAGTAAGAATAATTAATTCTTCAACTTTTCAGGATTGCAAAACTCTTAGTAATGTATCTTTGGGAAAATCAATCTCCACCATTGGAGAAAATTCATTTAAGAATTGTATAGCTCTTTATAATCTTGAGCTTCCCAATTCTGTGACTCAAATTGATGCAAACGCCTTTAACGGTTGTACATCTCTTGAAAATCTTGACCTTGGGAAGTCAGTGAAAACAATAGGAAACTCCGCTTTTTCGGGATGTGAAGCATTAAAAATCGTGGTAATTCCAAATTCTACAAAGGAGATTGGCGCAAGTGCATTCAAGGGATGTACTTCATTAAAAGGAGTGCTTATTGGTGCATCAGTAACAACTATTTCTGATAGTACTTTTGAGAACTGTACTTTGCTTGAGGAAGTAGTTTTAGGCCCATCTGTAACAAGAATTAATAAGTATGCTTTTAAGGGATGTACGGCAATTTGTGAAATTGATATACCCTCATCCATATTATCGATAGATTCTTACGCTTTTTCGGGTTGCACATCTATTACAGACGTTTATTTTGAGAACACTACGGGATGGATTGTAAACTCGAAAAACATACCATCAACCACCCTTGAAGACTCGGAAATAGCAGCCAAGTTTTTCGTAGAAACTATTGGTATATATTCTTGGACGCGAAATAAATAAGGAGAAAGAATTATGAAAAAGTTTTTAGTTTTAACACTTGTTGTGTTGGCTCTCGTTTTCGCTCTTGCTTCGTGCGGAGTGCAGGAAATTGTGAACACAACGACCACTACGCAACAGGTTAATCCCGAGCCACCCGTTCATACGCATAATTTTGGAGAATGGGAGATTCTCACAACTCCAACCTGCACTCAAGATGGCGAAAAGGTGCGCGATTGTGCTTGTGGTGAAATGCAGAAAAGAAAAATTGAAGCAACAGGGCATATAGAAATAATAGTTGATCCCGTTGAAGCTGCGTGTACGACAGCAGGGTTAACAGAGGGAAAGGAATGTTCCGTTTGTGGTGCAATAATAGTTGCTCAAGAAGTTATTCTAGCTAAAGGACATACTTGGAGCGATTGGATAACTGTTAAGAATCCTACTACAAAAAAAGAAGGGTTAAAGGAACGAACCTGCTATTGTGGAGAAAGAGAAACGGAGTCTATTGCTGTACTTAAATCTGCAAGTGAAGGTCTTGAATTTATGCTTAATGATGACGGTGTAAGTTATAGAGTAACGGGAATAGGAACTTGTACTGACGCACATATTGTTATTCCCGCGACCTATAATAATATGCTTGTAACGAGTATCGGAGAGAGCGCATTTGGTGGTTGCACTTCACTTATAAGTATAGAAATTCCAGACTTCGTGACGAGTATCGGAGCGCGCGCATTTAACAATTGTAGATCGCTGGCGAGTATAACAATCCCCAACAGTATAACGAGTATTGGTGACAATGCGTTTGATAATTGTTATGCTTTAATAGAAGTATGTAATAAATCATCTTTTGACATTAAAGCGGGTAGCACAGATTTTGGTTACATAGGATACTATGCAAGGCATATAATTGTCGATGAGTCGCAATCTGCAATTAAATATGTTGGAGATTATGTTTTTTTTGATGATGGAATTGAAGTATATTTGGTTAAATATTTGGGTAATAGAGTAGAATTGACCTTGCCCGATTATCAAAGAAAGAACTACGAAATTTGGCAATATGCTTTTTATTATAACCATCAAATGATAAGTGTAACAATCCCCGAGAATGTAACGAGCATCGGTGATTATGCATTTGAGGCTTGTTTTAGTTTAGTAGAAGTATGTAACAAGTCATCTATGAAACTTAGGCTGGGTAGTATGGGTGATGGATGCGTAGCCCATTATGCAGAAGACATCATTTATGACAAATCACAATCTGCGCTTAAATATATTGGAGATTATGTTTTTTATGATGACGGAACATATGTGTATTTGGTTAAGTATCTTGGAGATGAAACTAAGTTAATCCTACCAGATTATAATGAACAGAATTACTATATTGGGAAATATGTATTTTATCTAAATGGCAGAATTATAAGTATAATTATTCCACCAAATGTAACTCACATCGACGATTATGCTTTCTATTATTGTACTTTACTCAGAAATGTAATGATCCCCGACAGTGTAACCAGTATTGGTGAGTTTGCGTTCGAAGGTTGCACATCCCTACTAAACATAGTCATCCCTAACAGTGTAAAGCTAATCGAGGGAGGGGCCTTCTGCGATGGAATTACTACATTACCACCAGTATTCTACTTTGAAGCAACAGGTCTTCCCCAAGGTGATCATGATTGGAGCAGAAGCACGCTAGTCAAAGGTATTCAAGAGTATGGAATAACAACTGATGGTTGGGTATGGTATTCCAAAGATGATCGGGTTTCTATTATTGGATATATAGGAAATTCTAACACTATAGAAATACCAACCACAATAAATAATACTAATGTTAATAGTATAGGATCTTATGCGTTCCGTGGTTGTTCATCACTAACAAGCGTAACAATCCCGGACAGTATAACAAGCATTGGTGAGTGGGCATTTTCGAATTGTACATCATTGACAAATATTGCGTTTGGGGATAATAGTGAATTGGAAAGTATTGGTAAGCGTGCGTTCTATCTATGTAAAGCATTAACAAGTATAGTGATTCCTAACAACGTAACTAATATCAGTAGTGAGGCATTTTATGCTTGCTCATCTCTTGTGAGTGTAACAATCCCTAAAAGTGTAACGATTATTGGGAAGAGTGTGTTCGATTTTACCTCTAATTCCATTGTTATCTACTGCGAAGCAGAATCACAGCCAAGTGGATGGGATAGCAAATGGAACTATTCCAACTGCCCTGTAGTTTGGGGCTACAAACCCGAACAATAAAAAACAAATCAAGGAGCGCGTGTGCGCTCCTTTTGTTGTATTAGGGTGTAAATTGGGATTTATCGGGATGTTTAAATTCCTTTGCTTGTATTCCACGCAAGATCCTTCGGTCGCTTCGGCTCCCTCGAGGATGACGCGTGGGATATTTGCTTGCGTTGAACCCGCGCGTCATTCTTGAGCGGAGTGCTCTGCACGGAGCGAAGAATCTTGCGCGGCAGCTTAACGAAAAAATTGTTGCCATTTTAACTCCAATTACTCCACCGACAAATCAAAATTTGAAGAATAAATTAATAAGGAGAGCTTATATTTTTAGAAGCTCTCCCATATTTTTATTCATATTTTTCAACAAATTCCCAAACGGTTTTCCAATACAAATCGGGGTAAAGAAGGGCGGACATTTCGTGGTTTGCGCCCTTGGTGATTAGGATTTCTTTTTCGCAGCTTGCGTTTTTATAGAGCGTTTTTGCCATTTCGACGGGCACGACGGAGTCCTCGTCGCCGTGGATGAATAGAATTGGCGTTTTCGATTTTTTGACCTGCTCAAGTGCGGATGCTTCCTTAATATCAAAGCCCACGCGCTTCTTGATCGCGCGTCTGAAAACGTCAACGGAGGCGGAGGGAAGCTTCATCATCTTGGGAATTTTATATTTATACGCATCGTAAACCGAGGTGTATCCGCAATCCTCAATAGCGCAGATGACGTTTTTCGGGAGCTTTTCGCCCGTTGTCATCATCACCGTTGCCGCGCCCATTGAAACGCCGTGAAGCACGATTTTCGCATCACACTCGTTGCGATTTATATAATTTATCCAATCGACAATATCGAATCTTTCGCGCCAGCCCATCGTGGAGTATTCGTAATCGCTGCCAAGATGCGCGCGCAGATAGGGAAGAAGCACGTTATAGCCCGCCTCAAAATATCTTTTTGAAAGATAGGAAACGGATTTCACCGACGCGCGATAGCCGTGCACGATGATAACGTATTTTTTGCTTTCGCCTTCTTGTTTAAAGAGCAGGGCGTTGATATTTCTGCCCTCTCTATTAAGGATTGACACCTCTGTTTGAGGAGTTGACGCGTGAAAGAGCTTGCCGAGATTGACCTCGGGATTTGACGCGAAATCCTCTCTGTTCTTTTCTGACATAAGCTTGCGCTTGATGACCGCAATTCCGTCGCGGTGGAGATGCTCGTGAACAAGCTTATCAAGTGTTTTCTTCAAAGCAAATGCCGCCGCTACGCCCGAGAGCGCGCCTATTATTAATTGCGTTTTTGTTTTCATTTTATTTCGTACCCGTTGAGCCAAAGCCCCCCTCACCGCGCACGGTTTCGGAAAGCTCGTCCGCCTCTTCAAAATCGGCTACCATGTAGGGCGTGATAACGAGCTGGGCAATTCGCTCGCCCTTTGCAACGGTCTGCGCAATTTCGCTATGATTGTGAAGCGCGACCATTACCTCGCCGCGATAATCACAATCAATTACGCCAACCTTGTTTGCAGGCGCAAGTCCACGCTTGGTTGCAAGTCCGCTTCGCGCGTAAATGAGCCCCGCAAAGCCAACGGGCAACTCAAGTGCGAGCCCGGTTTTGATGAGCACCGTTGTGTGAGGCGCGATAGTTATCTCGTCCATCGCGGAATACAAATCCGCGCCCGCAGAATACGGTGAACCATACGTCGGAATTATTGCATTTTCGATTAATTTCTTGATTTTTACGTTGTATTTCATATTTTTTCTCCAAATTTTTAGGTTTATATTAATATGTTACCATAAATTGCCCTAAAATGCAAGATTTATCTTTGACAAATGCAAAATTATGTGATATTATTAATATAGGTAATTATGTAAATTTGGGAAAAAGTTAGTTGAGTAAAGATTTTCGCTTTTTTGAAAAAAGCTTAGCAAAAAACTTTTATCAGTGGGTTTGTGCAGACTCTACGTAAATTTTCGATAATTTGTTTTTGAACAAATTATCGGTTTTGAAAGTCCAACACCGCCCTTACGTACAAGTACGACGGTCGGCATTGAACTTTCAAAACTACGAACATCCAACCTAAAGGTTTGATGTTCAAAAATTTACTTTGTTGGTGCGTAGCCGTAGGGGAGGATATTATCCTTCCGCTAAAAATGAAATTAGCTTATGTTTATAAGCGGGTGTACGAAGTGCCCCCCTACAAGTTAGTGTATAGCCGATTTGATGGTGAAACGGCTACGCACTCGGTAGCAAATTGGATTTTTCGAATATATGAGAAAAATCATTCGTGTCAACTCGTTGACACAATTTGCGCGGCTTTAATTAATCCCAAACGTTAAAAAAGTTTTTGGTGCCAAGGGTTCCCCGAAGCGACATTTATGAGCTTTGGGGGTTCACGGGTCTTTTTTCAAAAAGAACAATAATTCTTGTTTTAACTAACTGTTTACAATCTCATACAGCGAGGAAAAAATGAACAAATCAGAAGCATATCACAGAAAAATGACCGAGGAATCGGTTTCAAAAATAATAATATCGCTCGGCATACCGACAACGATTTCGATGCTGATAACCAACATATACAATATGGCGGACACGTATTTCGTTGGCGGTCTTGGTGACAGCGCGCAGGCGGCGACGGGAATTTTGTTCACGCTTCAATGCATTATTCAGGCGGTTGCCTTTATGCTCGGTCACGGCTCGGGAACGTTCGTTGCGAAATATCTTGCGCAGAAAAACCTTGACCGCGCGTCCACCTATACAAGCACGGCTTTTGTTTGCGGAGCAGGTATGGGACTTACCTTGATGAGCTTGGGACTTATTTTCCTTGAGCCGTTTCTTCGTTTTCTTGGAAGCACGGAAACAATTTTACCCTATGCGAAGGATTACGGAATGTGGATCTTGATTGCTTGTCCGTTCCTTATTTGCTCTCTTGTGCTCAACAACGTCTTAAGATACGAGGGCAAGGCGTTTTATGCAATGTTCGGTTTGACAACGGGTGGAATTTTGAATATTGCGGGCGACTATATTCTTATTGAAAAATTGAATATGGGCGTTTACGGTGCAGGTCTTTCCACCGCCGTTTCGCAGATGGTGAGCTTTACAATCCTTTTCGTTTTGTATTTAAAGTATGCGCAAAGTCGACTCTCGTTAAGATTTATGGCAAAAGAGGGTAAGGTTTATTTAAATATTTTCAAAATGGGCTTGCCATCGCTCATTCGTCAAGGACTTACGTCCGTTTCAAACGGATTGCTCAACAATCTTATCAAGCCATTTGGAGATGCACCCATTGCCGCAATGAGCATCGTTCAGAAATATTCGTCCTTTGTTATGTGCGTTGGACTCGGAATAGGTCAGGGCTATCAGCCATTTGCATCCTTTAACTATGAGCTGAAGGAATATGACAGGGTTAAAAAGGGAAGCAAGTTCCTTCTTGTCTTTGGTACGATTGCCGTTGGCGTTCTTGCAACGGTTGGATTTATATTTGCACCTACCATCGTGTCACTTTTCCAAAAGGATCCTTCTGTTATTGAGGTTGGAACACCCGCTATGCGATATGCGTCGATAGGACTTTGGTTTTTGCCCATATCCGTTGCTTGCAATATGCTTTATCAAAGCATAAGGAAGGCGGCAATGGCATCGTTTATGGCGATAATGCGCTCCGGCGCGGTGCTTATTCCCGTTTTGCTTGTAACAAACGCGGCTTTGGGACTTGACGGTATCATTATGGCGCAGGGTATTTCGGACTTTTTAACCGGCATTATCACCTTGCCGTTCTTTATCAGATTTTTCAAAAAAACTCCCTCAACGACAGAGGCAAAGGAGAATTTATGAAAATAAATGCAAAAAAAGTTAAGCAATATATCCCAATAACCTTTATGGCGTTTTGCGTTATCGGGTTTTTGATATTTTCCGCGGTAAATGAGGATTTTACCGTATCGGGTTTTCTTGAATTGACGAGGGGACACCCCGTTATCACGTCGATCGCGGTTATAGTTGCCTTTATTATCAAGGGATTTGTGGTTTTTATCCCTTACGCGGTTATTGCTATTTCAACTATGGCGCTCCTCGATTTTCCCGTGGCGCTTATGACGGTTATTGTTGGAACTATAGTTAACCTTTCCGTGCCGTATTGGACGGGACGTCTTACGAAGGACGATTGGATTCAAAAAATCCTTAATAAAATCCCCAAGGCGCGCCCATATTTTGAAGCGAGCGACAATTTGTTTTTAGTTAGCTTCACGCTTCGCGCTCTCAATTTATCTAACGAGTGCTTGGGGCTTCTTTTCGGCTCCGCGGGATTGAAGTATATCCCCTATATGATTGCAAATGGCATCGCTATTTTGCCAAGTGCTATCAGTTACGTTATCATTGGCAAGGATATGAACTTGATAGAGTCGTTAAGCTCTCCGATTTTTTGGGCGGCTATCGTTGTTGACTGCCTTATGGTTGCCGTGATGACGGTATATTTCAGACGAAAAAAGAAAAAGAAGGAGCTCCAAAAAGCCGATAAATAGCATAAAAGCTCCCAAAAGGGAGCTTTTTTTGAAAAAAATTAAAAAATTTTTGATTTTTATTACACTTTTTCAAAAAAATCTTGACTATAGTATTGAAGGAAATTTTCTGAAAGGACGATTTTTATGAAGAGATTGATATATATTCTACTGATGCTGCTTGCGGTAGTTATTTTGGTCGCTTGCGGGACGGCATCGGCGCCTAAGGCCGAGGAGCCGAGCTTTGATAACGATTATCCCCAGTATAACATCCCCTCGGATTCGGCAACCGTTTTGAGCTGCTTTGAATTTGAATGGAGCGAGGAGCAGGGCGGTTATTTCGTTTACGAAAGCGATGATAATCAATATATGGATTTGGTTATTCCAAGCGAATACAAGGGCAAGCCCGTTATTGGCATAGGAAAATATGCGTTTAGCTCCTATTCCAAGGTGAGATCGGTTATCATTCCCAAGAGCGTTCTGGTTATAGATAGCTTTGCGTTCAGCTATTGCGATTATTTGCGCTACGTTGAATTTGAGAGTGGAAGCACGCTTCGTATGATAAACGATTATGCATTCAACAACTGCAAGGTGCTCTCTGAAATTGACGTGCCTGCAAGCGTTGAAAAAATAGGATACAGAGCTTTTTCGACCTGCCCGATGCTTTGCAGCATCAATGTCGATGAGAATAACGAATTCTATTGCAGTGAAAATGACAGCATTTTTTCAAAGGATTTGACAACACTCGTTGTGGTTGTTCCAACTTATAGTGAGGCGGAATATACCGTTCCCGAGGGTGTTGTAAAAATTATGGAGGGTGCCTTCCGCGATTGCGACGGTATTGAAAGCATTACTATACCCTCAACAGTAAAATACTTGGGCGATAATCTTATCGGCGCGTATTTGAAGCAAATTAACTATTTGGGCACTATTGAAGAATGGGAAGATATCGAAAAGGGTTCAAAATGGGACGAAAAGGCGCGCGATTATACTGTAATCTGCACGAACGGAGCTATAGATTAAGGATTATAATTTTGAGAATAAGGACATTTTATGAATATATTCAAACGAATACGGGCTCCCATAGACGATGAGAAAATCATTGATCTTTATTGGGAGAGAGATGAAAGGGCGATAGAGGAAACGGATATTAAATATCGCAAATATCTGTTTACCATAGCTTATAATATTTTATATAGCGATGAGGACAGTGAGGAGTGTCTTAATGATACCTATATGGGCGCGTGGGATTCTATACCGCCTCAAAGACCGCTTAATTTGAAGGCGTTTTTAACAACTATTGCGCGCCGCGTTGCTATAAACCGATATAACGAGAGCAAAAGGCAGAGAAGTATTCCGTCGAATTTGACGTCCGCTCTTGACGAGCTTGATTTTATGCTCGGCGAAGATGCAGTTTCTCTTGAGATGGACGAAAAGCATCTTGCCGAGATAATAAGTGCGTATCTTAGAACACTTTCAAAAAGGCACAGATACATATTTATGAGCAGATATTATATGGCTGAGCCTATAGAGAAGATCGCTGCTGACCTTTCGGTAAGCAAATCCACCGTAAATAAGGATATTGCAATTATAAAGGAAGGGCTTAAAAATGCTTTGGAAAAGGAGGGGTATAGGGTATGAATTCCGAAAAATTAAATAATGCGCTTGAATATTTGGATCTGGATCTCGTTGACGAATTCGTTAAGGAGAAGGAAGCAGTTCAAAAAAGAAAAGCGCGCAGAAAAACAATTTCGATTTTGACTCCCATTGCCGCCTGCCTTGTTTTGCTTATCAGCGTTGGTTCGGCACTCATTGGATACAAGATGGCTTTTGACAAGGGTGTAAATCAGAGCCCCGAAAACCTGCAGGTCTATTTTGAAAAGGACGGACGCTTCGTTTTTGAATATCAGGGGCGCGTGTATCAGGCATTCGTAACTCCAATGATCGGCAGCGAAAGTATGGATTTTGCCGAGGGCGAGTCCGTTTCCATTAAGGACGTTGGAGAATTGATAAGTAAGGTTGACGTTACCGACAGAAACGGAAATACCGCAACTATGGAAATCTATTCAAGTAAGGGTGATGCCTCAGAGGGAGAAATCCTTCTCAAGCTCGAGAGCGGCTACTTCCTTGCCAAAGGGATAGATTAAATTCAAATTTTGATTTATCGAGTAGTTAGTTAAGTAGCAATTTGTCGCTTTTGAAAAAGCTCCGCAAAACTTTTAATCGTGGGTTTGTGCAGACTCGACGTAAATTTTCGATAATTCGCAAACGAATTATCGGTACGAACAATAAAATATCCTTACGAAAATGAATTTTCGACGGACATTTTATTATTCGCACTACGAAAACCACTATTTACATAGTGATTTTCTAAAATTTACTTCGCGAAACTATAGCCGTTTGAGAACGAAATGTCTACGATAACAGTAGCAAATCATCGATTTTGCGAATGTATGAGCAAAATCGTTATGTGTCAACTCGTTGACACGATTTGCGCGGCATAAATTAAAACCCACTTATAAAAAGTTTTTGGTTCTTTTTTCAAAAAGAACGAAAAAATCCTATTTTCAACTAACTTCTCTCTCCGATAAATCACAATTTATATAACCGTAAAGGAGAAAAACTATGAAAAAATTAATTGCATTAACACTTGTAATTGTAACCTGCTTTTCGCTTTTCTCGTGCGCGAAGGTAACGCAGTGGCAGCTTGACAAAAATGCGATAGCACTTGCCGCGGAGAAGAGGGAATTGAACTCTGAGATTAGGCAGAGCGATGAATACAAGGCGTTTCTTCAAAAGCTTGAGGCGTTTTCTGCTCGACTTACCGCAGAGATGACTCAAAAATACGGCAAGGACGATAACTTTGTTATCTCGCCCATATCAATTTATATGGGTCTTGCTCTTGCTATTGAATGCGCTACGGGTGAAACAAGACAGGAAATTCTTGATGCCGTTGGCGTAACCTATGACGAGGTGAGCAAGTACACGAGCGGACTCTATGCCAATGCAAATAAGGAATACGTGAAGCGCGTTGCAACCGGAAACAAAAAGGTTGTGGCTTATCAAATGCTTAACAATTCCATTTGGCTTGATAAGGACGTTAAGTTTGTTGAAGAAGGCGTTAACAAGCTTGCAAATGACTACAACTGCGACGTTTTTAGGGCATCCTTTCAAAACGGAGAAGCAGAAAGACTTATTGAAAAATATATTGAAAACAAAACGAACGGTCTTATTGACGCGGACGTTGAATTTTCTCCCGAAACCTATTTCGTATTGATGAATACTTATTATTTGAAGGAAATTTGGAACGAATTCGGTGACAGCCTTGATTTTACAAGCGAAAAATATACCTTTAAAAACACAGACGGAAGCACGGACGATACTCGCCTTTTAAAGAGCTATTACAGTAACGGAAAGGTTTATGAGGGCGATAGCTATTCCTCATTCTTTGTAACAACCGAGCATAGCTTTAGTATTTACTTCTTTGTTCCTAACAATGAAAATAAAGCTTCGGATGTTTTTACAACCGAGAATATAAATACGGTGCTTTCTATGAGTGATTGGGGATACGTTGATGATGAAAATCGTCAGCTTCACCACACGAGAGTATTTTTCCCTGAATTCGATGCGGATTTTGACGAGGATATTTCAGGCGTTCTTTCGGAAAAATTCGGAGTTAAGAAGTTTTTTACTCCCGATGCTTGTGAAATGTCCAATATAACGAAAAATGACGTTTACTGCCAGGGAATGATGCACCTTGTTGAGCTTAAGGTTGACAAAAAGGGAATTGAGGGCGCAGCGATTGTCTATATTCCCGGTGCGGGCTCTGCGGCGCCTCCTCCTTATGAAAAGGTATATCACGATTTCGTGGTTGACAAGGCGTTTGGCTTTGTTATTACCGACTCTAACGGTACCGTTGTTTTTTCAGGTGTTATAAATGAGCTTGATTAAGATGAGGAGAATTAATTGTGAAACGAGCAATAAAAATTTTAACCTTAGCGATTATTTTGAGCTTATCCGTTAGCTTGGCTTCGTGTAAGGATTTCTCCATTCAAGAATGGATGGATGACGTGAGCTTTCAGTATATGAGCAACACTCCCTCGGAGGGGCTTGAATTTAAGCTTAACGAGGATGGGAATTCATATTCCGTTTGGAATCTTGGCTTTTGCGAGGACGAGGATTTGATTATTCCCGATACCTATAACGGTTTGCCTGTAACAAGTATTGCTTGGGGAGCTTTTTGTGAATGCATAGGTATTAAGAGAGTTAAAATACCGAATTCTGTGACAAGCATAGAAATGAGCGCTTTTGGATATTGCTATTCACTCGAAACCATAATTATTCCCGAATCTGTGACCAATATCGTGGGTTCACCTTTTGAAGATTGTACTTCTCTTAAAAATATAGTGGTTGATAAGAATAATCCAAACTATAAGTCAATCGACGGAAACCTTTATTCTAAAGACGAAAAAACGTTGATTAGATACGCAATAGGAAAAGAAGACAAATCATTTACAATTCCGAATTCTGTAACAAGCATTGAACACGGCGCATTTGAAGATGCCAAGTTACTTGAAAGCGTTTTTATGCCCGATTCCGTTACAAGTGTTGGAAATCACGCTTTTTCTTGGTGTACTTCACTTAAAAGCATAAGACTTAGCAATTCAATTAATGAAATTTCGTGGGGAATGTTTAATTATTGTACTTCACTTACTGACGTTGTAATACCCAATTCTGTTACGAGTATTGAACAAAGCGCATTTACATCGTGCGAAGCTCTCGTTAGAATAGAAATACCGGAAGGCATAACGATAATTAAGGATCGTACATTTTCAAATTGTAAATCTTTACAGAGCGTAAATATTCCAAGTTCCGTTACCAAGATTGGCGCTTATGCGTTCGTTTTATGTACATCGCTTGAAAAAATAGTGATTCCTGATTCTGTGGAGCGTATTGACGGCTTTGCGTTTGAATATTGTAAAAAGCTTACTGTTTATGGTGAAGCAAAATCTTTTCCTTCAAAATGGCACTCGCGATGGAAACCCGACTACGTTTCTGTTGTTTGGGGATATACAGGTAAATAATAAAATTGCCCAACCTTCAACGAAAGGTTGGGCGATGTTTTTATTTATCCGTCGCGCTCTGCTCGTAGGCGGTGTCCTTTTGGAGAGCCGCCACGTCGGAGCTTGAGAAATATTCGAGAGGGTCAACGGAGAGTCCGCCGACGGTCATTTCAAAGTGGAGGTGGGGCTCGTCCGCAATTTCAACCATTGCCGTTGAGCCGATAGACGCGATCTGCTGACCTGCTCTTACCGTTGCGCCCTCAATGATGCCTGTGGGGAGGTCAACCGACACGTTTTTATAGATGGAAACCGCATCTCCGTTATGCTTAACCGCGATGCACTGACCCATTCTAACGTCTTCCCAAATCTGAATAACCGTGCCGTCCGCAACCGCATAAACGGGTGTATCCTCATTTGCGAGAATGTCAATTCCAAGGTGAACGCGATAATCGTTCATTGTGGGTGAAAAAACCTGAAGCTCGGAATCGTGAACGCCCGAGAGCTTGCCCAAAACGGGAAGGGAGAAGCTTGGAAGCTTTGAACCAACGTCACTTGTGGGGTCATCGTTGATGGTTGGCTTTTTGGTCGTTGTGGTCGTTGTGGTTGAGGGGGTGGGAGTTGTAGTATCGGGGAGGGTCTGCTTGTCTCTATTGGTAACGACAACTGCGGCAACAATGAAAATCATTGCCAAGAGAATGGAGATTGCCGTTACGTAAACGGCGCGGTTTTCTTTGAAATTTTGAACGAATTTTTCTTTATCAAACATAATTCTTAAATCCTTTCTGAACGCAATTTTGCTTTGATAGTAGTATTTTTGCCTTGAAATTCTGTTTTATACAAATTTTCAGCAAAAAAGCAAAAATATATTCAATTTGTTTGACAAAGAGTGCTTTTTTTGATATAATCAAATCAATAAAATGTGAGGTATAAATTATGGAAAGAATTTTGCAAACAAAGGGTAAGCTTTTAGGAATAGATTTTGGCGATAAGAGAACGGGACTTGCGGTTTCCGACCCATCAAGGATTTTGGCTTCGGGAATTGGCTACATCTCTCCCGGCGGAATTGTTAAGGTAGCGGATGCGATAGTGCAAGTTTGCAAGGAGCAGAGAATAGTGGGTATAGTTTTGGGCTTGCCCGTGAATATGGACGGCTCACAGGGCTTCCGCGCAGATAGAATTAAGGAATTAGCATCGCTTTTAAATGAAAGAATGCCCGAAATTCCCGTTGCGTTCTTCGACGAGCGACTTTCAACAATGGCAGCGACTCGCTTTTTGAACGAAACTAACACTCGCGGCGCAAAGCGAAAGGGCGTTGTTGACACCCTCTCCGCACAAATCATTCTCCAAAACGCGCTTGATAAGTTGAAGTATATGCAGGGAAATTGATAAATTGAGCTTTATAGAATAGTTACAAAGAAAAGGAATGTCACTTTTTTTGAGAAAAAAGTAACCAAAAAAGCTTTGAAACGCTTCGCCCAATAGCCATATAATGTGTGCTAATTCTACAGACCTCGCACAAATCGCGCGCCTTCACTTCTGACGCGCTCGGCGCAAATGTTTTTCCGTTTGCTAACAAACGAAAAAACCTTACTTAAACTAACTTTATCTCTCCAACAAATCAAAATTTGAAATTTTTCTAATACAGCAAAAAAACACCTCACAAATTTGCGAGGTGTTTTTATTTTGTTTAGTTAATTCAACTTAAAGGATAACGTAGAGCACAAGAACGAGTACTACGAGTACGATTGCAAGTGCTGCTGTTACTTTAAACAAGAGCTTATCCTTGTCGCTCATTCCACTATTGCCGAGGTAGGAATTTGTTCCGCCTGCGATTGCGCCGGAGAGCTCCTTGCCCTTACCTGTCTGCATAAGAACGAGAACAGTAAGTGCTATAGCAACAAGAATAATAATAATTCCCAAAGCGATTGTCATTGTAATTTCCTCCAAAAATAATAATTATGAGTTAAACACAATGCTAAGATTAACCGAGCTTTGCCTGGTTGATCTTAATGCCGGGGCCCATTGTGGATGCGATTACGCAGCTCTTAATGTACTGACCCTTAGCAGCAGCGGGCTTTGCCTTGATAACTGCGCCAACGAGAGTGTTAAAGTTCTCAGCAAGCTTTTCGGGACCGAAGGATGCCTTACCGATGGGGCAGTGGATGATGTTTGTCTTATCAAGACGGTATTCAATCTTACCTGCCTTAGCTTCAACAACTGCCTTTGCTACGTCAGGAGTAACTGTACCTGCCTTGGGGTTGGGCATAAGGCCCTTAGGACCAAGGATCTTACCAAGACGACCAACAACACCCATCATATCGGGAGATGCGATAACAACGTCGAATTCGAACCAGTTTTCCTTTGTAATCTTTTCAACCATATCAAGCTCGCCAACGTAGTCAGCGCCTGCTGCTCTTGCAGCGTCTGCCTTGTCACCCTTAGCGAATACAAGTGTTCTAACTGTCTTACCTGTACCGTTGGGAAGAACTACTGCACCACGAACCTGCTGGTCAGCGTGACGTGAGTCAACACCGAGACGAAGGTGGAGTTCAATTGTTTCATCGAATTTTGCCTTAGAAGTCTGGCAAACGAGTGCGAGAGCTTCAGCGGGCTCATAAGTTTTGTTCTTTTCGATAAGCTTTGCGCTATCGGAATATTTCTTACCGTATTTAGCCATTGTATTACTCCTCCTTACTCTTCAACAGTAATACCCATACTTCTTGCAGTACCTGCAACCATACTCATAGCTGCTTCGATAGAACCTGCGTTAAGGTCGGGCATCTTTGTTTCAGCGATTTTTCTAACCTGCTCCTTTGTGAGCTGAGCTACCTTTGTCTTATTGGGCTTTGCGGAACCGGATTCGATACCACACGCCTTCTTAATAAGAACGGGAGCGGGGGGAGTCTTTGTGATAAATGTGAATGAACGGTCAGCGTAAACAGTAATAACAACGGGAATGATAAGACCGATGTCATTCTTTGTTCTTTCGTTAAATTCTTTTGTGAATACGGGGATTGCAACGCCGTACTGACCAAGTGCAGGACCTACGGGGGGCTGGGGTGTTGCCTTACCTGCGGGCAATTGCAATTTAATGTAACCCATTACTTTCTTTGCCATTTTAAAATACCTCCAATGTGGTTTATACGGGAGAATTCACTAAATTTTTCTCCCTCCCACGCGGCAATGTCAAGCCGCATAAAAATGCTTGATTAATCTTTGAGTTTGATCATACCCGCATCAAGCTCAACGGGCATATCTCTGCGTCCTCTGTTAACAAGGACTGTAACTTTGTTTGAATCGTCGGAAATTGACTGAACTGTTCCCGTATAGCCATCGAAAAGGCCTCCAACAACGATAACGCTGTCGCCAACAGTGTAGCTGAGCTTAACCTTCTTTTCTTCGATGTTAAGTGCGGCTACCTCCTCATCAGAGAGGGGGGAAGGACGGGATCCGGGACCTACAAATCCTGTAACACCCGTGATGCCGCGAACTGCGTGCCAGCTTTCATCGTTCATAGCCATTTTGATATAAACGTAACCGGGGAAGAGCTTTTCCTCAACCTCGATCTCCTGGTCGCCTTTCTTCTCGATAACGATTTGAACAGGGATTTTAATATCGTAGATCAAATCTTCAAGACCACGGTTTTCAACAATTTTTTCAAGGCTTGTTTTTACCTTGTTTTCATAACCTGAGTAGGTGTGCGCCACATACCATCTCGGGCCGACATTCATTTCGTTAATATCGCTCATTTTGTTCTCCTTTTAATTAGAAGAGCTTACCAAGCGCTGTGATACCCTGCAAAAATACGTAGTCTACGATTGCCAAAGCAACACCGCACACAACAATAACAACAACTACAACGAATGTGTTTTTGCGTACGTCTGTCCAAGGTGACCAAGAAATTTTCTTAACCTCACTCTTAATGCTTCTTGCGAAGGATTTGATTCTGCTCCAAAGAGAAGGCTTGTCGCTTTTTTTCTTCACTTTCTTTGCTTCAGGGTTATTCGCTTTTTTGTTTTCCAAATCTGCCATAATAATCTCCTTTACAATTACTTAGATTCTTTGTGAAGAGTGTGCTTGCGGCAGAATTTGCAGTACTTGTTCATTTCAAGTCTGTCGGGGTCATTCTTCTTGTTTTTCTTTGATTCATAATTTCTCTGCTTGCACTCTGTGCATACGAGAGTAATTTTGACTCTTGCATCATTAGCCATTTTTTCGGCACCTCCCATTTAAATTTTTTTGACCTTTGCGGTCAGTGTACCTCCCTCTGAGATGGTATTATGCCTTGTCCTTACGGACGGCGCGAAAAATAGGCACAACAAAAAAGCCCATTCGCAGAGGTACTGCTATTTTACCACAAATGCAATACTTTGTCAAGGGCTTTTTTGAAATTTGTTTCTATAATTATAGAGTGGGTTGTTTGGTTATTATTTGATCAATCCTTCACGCCATTCGGTATATAACTTTGAGAATTTGTAGAATATAATTCTAACATCGAAATATCCGATAAGACCTTTTTCATAAGCTTCAGGCATTGTGTAAAGTTCTCCGTTACTGAATATTAATATTTGGTTTGTGTCCGAATATGTGTATTCCATGCCTGCAACTTCTACGACTGTAATTGCCTGTCCGGCCACACCCAAAGGATATATTGCCACATTACCTCTATAAGTTCCGCAATACCAATATTTCACATTGTCCGGATCAGTTGGAGAATAGGCTTCTCTAATTTGTCTATCAATTTCGGGATCTAATTTCTTGTTGTTGCATCCTACAAGAGCAAACATAGAGAAAATTAATGTGATGATTACAAAAAAGCTAACTGTTCTTTTCATAGTTTTTTCTCCTTAAATAGTAAATAAAAATCGCAGAGTTAGGCAAAAGTACCCGGCTCTGCGTTTGAAATTCTACATTTCGGGCACATTTGTGTCCTATAATTTTGGTTGTTATATCATATATGAAATTTGTTGTCAAGGGCTTTTTTGAATTTTTTCTATATGTAATATATTATTGTTTTTTGAGGGGGCGTGTTTACAACGATTTTTTTATTCCTTCGGCTCACACAAAAGCTTCAACGTATCGTAAATCGACTTCACACCGATAAGCTCAATTCCACAGTCGATTTTGCGCTTTTCGAGGTTGCGATAGGGAACTATCGCCTTTGTAAATCCAAGACGCGCGGCTTCTTTAACTCGTTGCTCAAGGTTGGAAACGGCACGAACCTCGCCCGAAAGTCCAAGCTCACCTATGGCGATGAGGTCATCGGGAACTAACTTGTCGCGGAGAGAGGAAATAAGCGCCATAGCAACAGCAAGGTCACTTGCGGGTTCGTCAATTCTAAGACCGCCAATTACGTTTAGATATGCATCATTTGAGGAAAATCTCATATTAAGACGCTTTTCAAGAACCGCAAGAATGAGATTTAAACGATTGTAATCAATTCCGTTTGACGTTCTGCGCGGAACGGGGAAGGCGGTTGGCGAAACGAGTGCCTGAACCTCTGCAATAAGGGGACGAGTGCCCTCGATAGTGCAGAGCGCACAGTTACCCGATGCGTTCTTCGGGCGGTCAGCAAGAAGCATTTCCGAGGGATTGCAAACCTCGATAAGTCCCGTGTCGCCCATTTCAAATACACCAATCTCGTTAGTCGATCCGTAACGGTTCTTCATCGCGCGGATAATTCTATATGAATGCTGGCGGTCACCCTCAAAATAGAGAACCGCATCAACCATATGTTCAAGAATTTTTGGGCCTGCTATAGAGCCCTCTTTGTTGACGTGACCTACCAAAATTACGGAAATCCCATCGTTTTTCGCTTTTGAAATAAAGGCGAGTGTGCAGTCCTTTATCTGCGTGATAGTGCCGGGCGCGCTTGAAATTTTGTCACTATACATAGTTTGAATGGAGTCGACGATGATAACGTCGGGCTTAACCTTTTCTACCTGAGCAAGTGTCTTTTCAAGCTCGGTTTCGGTTAAAATATAGAGGTTTTTTCCGACAATTTCAAGTCTTTTTGCTCTTAATTTAAGCTGACCCGTGGATTCCTCGCCCGAAATATATAGCACCTTTTTATGCTCACCGAGAGCATCGGAAATCTGCATAAGTAAAGTGGATTTACCAATTCCGGGCTCACCCGAAAGGAGCACAACCGAGCCGTGAACAAGACCGCCGCCGAGAACTCTGTCAAGCTCGTTAAGACGGGTGTTGCTTCTTATGTAGTCGGGCAATTCCGTCTCGTCAAAGCGCAGAGCAACGTTGTCGCGCCCGCTTGTCAAAGTTTTGTGCTTTACTTCACTCGGCTTTTCGGGAGCGGTGGAAATTACGTCCTCGACAAGAGAATTCCACGCGCCGCATTGATTGCATTTTCCAAGCCACTTTGGTGAAACGCAACCGCATTCCGAGCATATATATACTGTTTTTAGTCCTTTCATTTTCTTTTCCGTCCTTTTTTATAAATTGGGATTTAGTGAATGGTTAGTTGAGTAAAAAAGGGGTCACCTCTTTTCTTGCTTGCCTCACGGCAAACATTTGCTAACGCAAAACCGAAAAGTGAAAAAAGCTTGGCAAAAACTTTAATCAGCTTCGCGGCAAAATTCCGCGCAAATCGTGTTCCGCCGCACGTTTTATTGGTGCGAACAAATAGTGGTGCGCCCTGCAAACACACCTTGAGGTCTTACAACCTCATTTTGCGAACAAAAACGGTGGTTTGCTCGATAGTTTGGTATGAGTTTTTGAAACAAAACAACACATAACGATTTTTAAGGCATTATAAATGCGCGCCTTAAAAATCTGTGATTTGCTATTGCAAAGTGTAGCCGTTTTGCTATTGATATTGGTATAGCGATGCAAAAAAATAGTTTGTGTTTCACGCGGACTCACACGGTGAGCCCCTACGGGTTTGTGCGAACTCACGGGATGTCGAAGGCGCCGTCCCCTACGGATATTGTGTAGCCATATTGCTATCAAAAACTCTATGTGCAGAGTAGCAAAGCGCGGTTTTTTCGTTTGTTTGCAAACGGAAAAACATTTGCGCCGAGCGCGTCAGAAGTGAAGGCGCGCGATTTGCGCGAGGTCTGTGGAGTTATCACAAACTATATGGCTATTGGACGTAGCGCAATAAAAAGTTTTTTGGTTACTTTTTTTCACAAAAGTGACAATTCTTTTTCTTTCTAACTATTCGATAAATCAAAATTTGAATAATACCAT
>JAFVRQ010000032.1 GCA_017504245.1 Clostridia bacterium
AAAAATGCACGCTGGTGTGGCTCAATGGCAGAGCAGCTGATTTGTAATCAGCAGGTTGTTGGTTCGACTCCGATCACCAGCTCCATTTAATGGGGGATTTCCCGAGCGGCCAAAGGGGGCAGACTGTAAATCTGTTGTCACTGACTTCGGTGGTCCGAATCCACCATCCCCCACCAGAAAAAAGCACTTTTAATTAAGTGCTTTTTTCACGGACATTTAATTTTGTATGCGTGAGTTTTTTCATAAATCCTTTTTTCATAGTTTTCCAACAAAAGACCGACCCTCTGGGTTGGTTTTTTGTTGTTTTTTGTTTCTGTGATTTGCATTTTACACTATTATTTTCAAACAAATATCACTTTTTTGTTAATTTTGCATATATTTCTCTTGCTTTTTGAATAAATATATGATATAAAACTGTTCTAACACATCTTGGAGGTACTTATGAAGGAATTTTTTATTAATATATTGCAAGAACACGGTGAGCATTTTATTCGCCTCGTTTTCGCCTGCTTCTGCGGTGCGATTATCGGACTTGAGCGAAGCGTTCGAAGAAAGGACGCGGGCATCAAAACCCACATCATTCTCGCCCTTGGCGCCGCCCTCTTTATGATGGTCTCCCAGTTCGGCTTCGGCGACCTTAGTCTTACTCCCGAATACCGCGCGGACGCATCGCGTATAGCATCAAACATAGTAACGGGCGTTTCTTTCCTTTGTGCAGGCGTAATCTTCGTGCGCGGAGCATCCGTTAAGGGTCTTACAACCGCAACGGGCATTTGGGCAACCGCGGGCGTTGGTATGGCTGCAGGCGCAGGGCTCTATGTTCTCACAATTTTCGCCACCGTTCTTATCATACTTATTCAGATTCTTTTAGCAGTTCCCTCTGCCAAAATCGAAACTCATTATTCCATCGATATTGAAATGGAGCTTCCTAAAGACATAAGCATAAATGATGCGATAAATCCCCTATCGAAAATCATAAAATCGGATCCCTACATCATAAAGCTGGTTAAATCTGAGGAAAAGAATCACTACAAGCTTAGCTTTAATATCCGCCACACGATCAAGGAAACAAACGTGCTTCAGCAGCTCAGCGATGCCGATTTTGTAACAAACGTTTTGTGGACTGCACTTTAATTAACATTTCATTTTTTAAAAATCCCGATATTTCGGGATTTTTCTTTTTCTATTGCAATTTGTAAATGTTTGTGATATAATTAAATGATAGTGATTTTTTCTCGCTTTTTGCGAAGAAAGGAGCAAGTATGAGGATTATTATTGTAGGATGCGGTAAAATCGGTAAATCAATGATTTCAAGTCTTACCGCAGAAGGACACGACCTAACAATAATTGACAAAAACACACAAATTCTTAACGAAACCGCAGATGCTTATGACGTTATCGGAGTTTGCGGTAATGCCGTAGACTGTGACACGCTTATGGAGGCAAGTGTTCAAAATGCCGATCTCTTGGTGTCACTAACCGATTCCGACGAGGTAAATATGCTCACCTGCCACCTTGCGCGAAATCTCGGCGCAAAGTACTCGGTTGCAAGAATCAGACATCCCGATTATAACGATCGCGATCTTGCCTTCTTGCGTCAGCATCTCAACGTTTCAATTTCAATAAACCCCGAGCTTTTGGTTGCAGAGGAGATCAATAATATTCTCCAGCTCCCCTCAGCTGTCAAGGTAGAACGTTTTTCGCGCAGAAATATAGAAATGGTAGAGATAATTCTTCCCAAGGATAGTAGTCTTAACGATATCAATCTTATCAAGATGAGAGAAAAATACCGCGCAAATTATCTTATCTGCACCGTTCAAAGAAACAATCAGGTGTTTATTCCGGACGGTCACTTTGAGCTTCAGGCAGGCGACAGAATAGGGCTTGTTGCCGAGCACGGAGAAACGAAAAAGCTCCTTTCAATGCTCGGACTTCTTCGTAAGCAAGCGAAAAGCGTAATGATTTTGGGCGGTGGAAAGCCCTCGTATTATCTTGCCAAAAAATTGATTTCTCTCGGTGTAGACGTTAAGATTATCGAGAAAAAGCTTGAAACCTGTGAATTTTTGGCATCTGAAATTCCCGAAGCAGTTATCATAAACGGCGACGGTGCACAGCAGGAGCTTCTTTTAGAGGAAGGCATTACTAATATGGACGCATTCGTTTCGCTAACGGGAATGGACGAGCAGAATATAATGCTTTCGATCTTTGCTTCAATGCAAAACGTACCCAAGGTAGTAGCCAAAATCAACCGAGACGAGCTTCTCACTATGGCAGACAAGCTTGGAGTTGAAACGATAGTTTCTCCCTCCTCACTCAGCACAAACGTTATCGTCAGATTTGCGCGCGCCCTTGAAAACACAAAGGGCTCAAACGTTGAAACACTCTATAAGCTGATGGACGGCAAAGCAGAGGCGCTTGAATTTAATGTTGCGGATAACTCAGAGGTTATTGGTATTCCCTTTAAGGAGATAAAATTAAAGCCAAATATCCTTATTGCCGGAATCACCCGCGAGGAGCAAATAATCATTCCCTCAGGTAACGATATGATTCTTGCAGGTGACAGAGTAATAGTAATCTCCGCAGAGCAGCGCCTTAATGACCTTGAGGAAATTCTCAGATAAGAGGTGGATTTATGAACAAAAAAATGGTCTTTTCCACTCTCGGTCAATTAACCCTTTCCGAAGCGGCGCTTATGACATTACCCCTCATAGTTGCTCTTATATACGGTGAAATCAAGGTTGCTGCATCGTTTTTGATCGCAATCGGAATTGCCTTGACAGTAGGCGTTACGCTTTATGCAATATTCAAAACCGAAAACAAGGTAATATATGCAAAAGAGGGCTTTATTATAGTCGCTTTCGGTTGGATAATAATGTCCTTGATAGGCGCACTTCCCTTCGTTTTAAGCGGAGATATTCCCTCTTACGTTGATGCATTTTTTGAAACGGTCAGCGGCTTTACCACCACAGGAGCATCAATTTTACGCAATGTTGAAGCGCTTTCACGCGGCGGACTCTTCTGGCGCAGCTTTACCCACTGGGTAGGCGGTATGGGAGTACTTGTGTTTATTATGGCAATACTTCCCTCCATTTCAGACCGCTCAATCCACATTATGCGCGCAGAAATGCCCGGCCCAATAGTTGGAAAAATTGTTCCGAGAGCAAGGGAAACCGCAAGAATACTTTACGTTATTTATTTCGCAATGACCGTTTTAGAGGTTGTTCTTTTGCTTATCGGCGGAATGCCTCTTTTTGAGAGTGTTATTCACTCATTCGGTACTGCCGGCACAGGCGGATTTGGAGCAAAAGGTGATAGCATAGCTTCATATAGCCCATATCTTCAGTGGGTAATAACCGTATTTATGTTTCTTTTCGGTGTCAATTTCAATATTTATTACCTCTTATTGATGAAAAAGGTTCGTTCGGTAGTAAAAAGCACAGAATTTTGGGCTTATTTTGGAATTACAGCTGCAGCTACAGCCATTATTTGCGCAAATATATTGCCCACCTTCGATAATTTCGGCGATGCTCTCAGAGCCTCTGCCTTCCAGGTATCGTCAATTATTACCACAACGGGATATTCAACCGTTGACTTCAATCTTTGGCCAACACTTTCAAAAACCGTGCTTCTCTGCTTGATGTTTATAGGTGCGTGCGCGGGCTCGACCGGTGGCGGATTTAAGGTTACGCGAGTTGTTATAGTATTTAAGGCTATAAAGCAAGAGCTCAAGAGATTGACACATCCGCGTTCTGTTTCCGTGGCGAAATTTGAGGGTAAATCACTTGATAGAGTTACGCTTAACGGTGTTAACGCCTATCTCGCCTTATATACGTTTTCCTTTATTGGAATAGTGCTTATGATTTCATTTGAACCGTTTAATTTCGAAACGACGTTTTCCGCCGCGCTCAGCTGCTTCAATAACATCGGACCCGGAATCGGTGCCGTAGGTCCTATGGGTAGCTTTGCCGATTACACGGGCTTTTCAAAAATCATCCTCTCGTTTGCAATGCTATTCGGACGTCTTGAAATTTACCCCCTTCTTATAGCACTCACCCCAAGCACCTGGACAAAAAAATAAATCAAATTGGAGCTTGTTATGAAGAAAACAATATCAAACAAAAACGGACTTATAGAGCTTTTCAGATTTTTATGCTCTATATGGGTAGCATATTATCACGGCTTTTTCCCCATTCTTTCGGATAAATTTGACGGTGTGAATATCTCCGTTGACTTCTTCTTTATGGTTTCGGGTTTGTTTTTCCTGCGCTCCATAGAAAAATATAGAGAGAAACCCTTTCTTCAGGGCGTTCGCCATATATTTTGGGGCAGAACGAAGGGCTTTATCGTTCCCCTGATAATTGCCGCCTCGTCAATTCTTTTCTGCAACATAGCGTTCGCGTTGGATTTTGGCGGATTTAACTGGCCCCTTAGCTTTTTATGGTTCTTTGCGGCTCAGTTCGTGTATTTAACGTTCTTCTATGTACTATTGAGATTGATTAAGCGCCGCTCAATGTTCAACCTTGCTTGCGTAATAACGGTATGCTTATGTATGTCGCTTTTCATATTTATGTCCGAAAGCTTCGCAAAACAGTTTGACCGAGTTTTCAGAGGCCCCGCAATGCTGGCATTAGGCATCTTGATTTCTCAAATTCCGCAAATCAAAACGAGTTTAAAGGACGAAATAAAGGCAAAAAAGCTTAACATAGCGCTAAACGCCATCGGCTTTACAATCACCGCAGCAACGTTTATCTACCTTGCCTATCTTCCGGGATACGCGCTTTGGAAGGCGCACCTTTTCACCTGCCTTGTTTGTCCCCTGCTCCTCTATTTTGCCTTGGCAATCCCCGTTAAAGGAAAATTTTTCAATTTTCTTGGCGAAATAAGTATCTTTATCTACCTCGCTCAATGCCCGATTTTGATTCATCATTACGCCGTGAGCAATAATACTAAGGATCAGTTCCCACTCTTCTGCGTTTGTATAGTTTCGCTTTTCCTCATAAATCGCACCGTAAACTACATAGTAAAAAAACAAAAGCAAAAGAAACAATTAGCATAAAATCAACGGTGGAAGCAATTCCACCGTTTTTTGTTTGAAATTCAAATTTTGATTTATGGGGGTAAAGTTAGTTTGAATTAGGATTTTTTTCGTTCTTTTTGAAAAAAGAACCAAAAACTTTTTAATCGTGGATATATATTTAAGCCGCGCAAATTGTGTCAACGAGTTGACACGAATGATTTTTCTCGGTGTTGGCAGGCACCTCGAAAAATCCAATTTGCTACTTTGTGCGTAGCCGTGAGGTTAGCAAAATTATTTAGTATAGATAAAAGTTAGTTTAAATTTCACTCCCTCTCACCGCTTGCGCGGAGCTCTCCCCCGGGCGAGCCTTTAAGTTGGCGAATTGTCGCGCGTTGAACCCCTCCACAATGGTAAACTTTTGTTGGCGAATATCCGCAAACCCAAGCTTCTCCCACAGGGCGAGCCATTTAATTAGCGAATCTCCGCATCAATGCCTCCCTTGTGTAAAGGGAGGTGGCGTAGCCGGAGGGATTGTTTTTGCTCAAACTAATTTTAATACCAAATTATCGCTTTTTGCTATCAAAACGGCTATATACCAACTTGTAGGGGGGCACTCCGTGCACCCGCTTATAAACACAAGCTAATTTCATTTTTTCACGGGAGGATAATATCCTCCCCTACGGCAACGCAAAACCAAAGTAAATTTTAGAAAAACACTATGTTAATAGTGGTTTTCGTAGTTTTGAAACTCTAATCCTTACCGTTGTACTTGTACATAAGGGCAGGATTGGAGTTTCAAAACCGATAATTCGTTTGCGAATTATCGAAAATTTACGCCGATTTAGTTTATTCTCCGCGCAAGATTCTTCGCTTCACTGCGTTTCGCTCAAGAATGACGCC
>JAFVRQ010000033.1 GCA_017504245.1 Clostridia bacterium
AAGGCAGACGGAGAGGGTGGTTAATTCAAACTAATTTCATTTTTTTGCGGGAGGATAATATCCTCCCCTACGGCTACGCAAAACAAAAGTAAATTTTAGAAAAACACTATGAAATAGTGGTTTTCGTAGTTTTGGAAGTGCGGTACCATCCGTCGTGCTCGCGCGTAAGGATGGTATCGTGCTTTCAAAACCGATAATTCGTTTGCGAATTATCGAAATTTTACGCATAATCTGAACACACCAAGCGATTGTTTTGACCCACTTTTTTCAAAAGTGGGCGCTCGCCGCGTAGGCGATCTTAACTTTAACTAACTTTTTCAACATCCCGATAAATCCCAATTTATCTATTATGCAATCAAATAAAAAAGGAACGAACAAAAAGCTCGTTCCTTTGAATTTTAAATTAAGGACGAAGACCCATACCGCCTTCAAGGGTGAGTGTTTCACCGTTGAGGTATTTGAAGTCGGGGTTTGCGAGTTGAACGCAAACGCGTCCGATTTCGAGCTCGCTGTCACCAAAGTGACCTGCGGGGGGCATTTTTACGTTTGCCTTGAACGCCTCGGGATATGCGTTTTGGAAGTTTTCAAGCTGCGCTGTCCAAGCAAGAGGACAGATAACGTTCGTATTGATGCCGTCCTTTGCCCACTCCGTAGCCGCTACTCTTGAAAGACCGCGGATACCCTCTTTAGCAGCCGCGTAAGAGCACTGACCGTAGTTTCCGAAAAGTCCTGCGCCGGAAGCGAAGTTGATGATGCTTCCCTGCGTTTCCTTGAGGTGAGGATAGCACGCCTTCATATAGTAGAAGGTTGCGTAAAGTCCCGAATACATAGCAAGGTCGAACTGCTCTGTTGTGTGGTTCTGAATTGTAACGCCCGAAGCGGATGCCTGAGCGTTGTTGATGAGCACGTCGATTCTGCCGAATGCTTCAACCGCCTTTTCAACAACCATATTTGCGGTTGCTTCGTTGTCAGCACCTGCGCTGATGTCTGCCTGAACCGCGAGAACCTTTACGCCGTAGTTCTTTTCAAGCTCTTCCTTTGCCTTTTCGAGCTTTGAAACGTTACGTCCTGTGATTACGAGGTTTGCGCCCTCCTTTGCGTATGCCGTTGCGATACCGTAGCCGATTGAGCCGCATCTGCCGTCGGAAAGAGCCGCAAAGCCCGCGCCCGTGATTATTGCTGTTTTACCTGTTAAAAATCCCATTTTTTTATTCTCCTTTTTATAAAAAGTAATTTAATAGTTCGCTAAAAATAATTATAGCACAAAAAAAGCGGAAAAGTCAATTGCTTTTTTAAAAATCAACCCCAATATTTCTTATCCAGCGAGCGAAGCTGAATCGCCTCGGCAATATGCTGGGCGCAAATCGTTTCGCTTTTATCAAGGTCTGCAATCGTGCGAGCAACCCTCAGAATTCTATCGTGTCCGCGTGCAGAAAGACCGAGGTTATCGTAAGCGGTTTTTAAAATCATTCTCGCGTTATCGTCCATTTCGCAGAACTGCTTTATCTCCGACGGAGTTAAATTCGCGTTCGGCTTTGGCGAAGCATTCACCTTTTTCATTCGTTCGGATGCAAAGGAACGCGCATCTTCAACTCTTTCGCGAACAACCTCGCTTCTCTCCCCCTTTTGTCCGCCCGACGAAATCTCGGAATAGGAGAGAGATGGCATTTCAATTTGAATATCTATTCTGTCAAGAAGCGGGCCGCTTATTTTTGAAACGTATTTTCTTATCTCCTCGGGCTTGCAGGTGCAGGGCTTGGTCGGATGTCCAAAATATCCGCATCGGCAGGGGTTCATAGCCGCAACGAGCATAAAATTGCAGGGGAACGTCACCTTAGCAAGTGCTCTTGTGATGGTTACCTTGCCATCCTCAAGCGGCTGACGGAGAGTGTCAGTAATATGCTTGGGAAATTCGGGAAGCTCATCAAGGAAAAGCACGCCGTTGTGCGCGAGCGAGACCTCACCAGGTACGGGATTTGCTCCGCCGCCCACGAGAGACGCCGCACTCAAGGTGTGGTGGGGCGAACGGAACGGACGAGAATAGAGAAGTGACTCGCCATCCTTTAAGCCGCCCGAAATTGAATAAATCTTCGTGCTTTCAATCGCCTCGTCAAAGGTGAGAGGAGGCAGAATTCCGGGTAAACGCTTTGCAAGCATTGACTTACCCGTTCCGGGAGGGCCGATAAGCAAAATATTGTGACCGCCCGCCGCGGCAATCTCCATCGCTCTTTTTGCAAGGGATTGCCCCATAACGTCGGAAAAATCCGCATCGTATGAGCGAACGCTGCTTTGAAATTTGCTGGTATCGTATTTCTTTGGCGGCATATCAAGACGTCCGTTAAGGTGTTGAACGAGCTCCGATATATTTGAAACGGGAATAACGTTTATTCCCTCAACCGCAACCGCCTCGTCGGCATTTGCCGCAGGAACGTAAAAATCCTCAAAGCCCGCGTCGCGAGCCGCCACGCACATAGAGAGCGCACCGCGAATGCCACGCACCTCGCCCGAGAGTGAAAGCTCACCCACGAAGCATTTTTTGGAAAGATCTCGCTCGGGTGGAATTACCGCGCCTGCGTGCAAAATAGCAAGAAGCAGGGGAAGGTCAAGCGCCGAGCCCTCCTTTTTCTTGTCCGCGGGGGCGAGATTTACCGTGAGTGCAGCAACGGGAAAACGAATTCCGCTGTTAGCACACGCATTAAAAACGCGCTCCTTTGCCTCCTTGACCGCCGCGTCGGGAAGTCCGACAAGGTCAAACGAGGGTAATTTATTTCGCGCAGAGCATTCAACTGTGATGATAAAGCCGTCAATTCCCACAATACCTGCGCCATATACCTTTGAATACATAATTTACTCCGTAATTTTATTTCTTTTCCAAGCTCTCTCCATCGGTTACGAACACAACGGAGCCAACCTCGTCGGTTCTGTAAACGGTTGCGCCAACGCTTGCAAATACGTCAAGCGCCTCTTGATTTGGATGACCGTGCTTGTTATCCTTTCCGCAGGAGATTACAACGTACTGAGGCATTGCCGCGTTAAGCAATTCTTGTGAATTTGACGTTTTAGAGCCGTGGTGTCCCGCAGAGAATACGTCGCATTTAAGCTCGCCTGCGTGATATTTAAGGAGATCCTCTTCGCCGTCCTCCTCCGCATCACCGGTGAGAAGGAACGAGCGGTGTCCGTAGGTCGCGTGAAGAATCAAGCTCGCGTTGTTCCACTCGGCAGTTGAAAAATCAAGACGGTAAGGACCTAAAACCGAGAGCTGAAGCGCGCCAACGGTGATAAGGTCACCGGGAACGGCAATCATCGTTTCAATATTCTTTTCTTCAACCACGTCAAGCGCATTTTCAAAGAATTTAGCGCTCTTCGTTTGACCGTTCATCACGAAAACCTTAACGGGAAAGTTCTCCAAAATGTAAGCCGCCGCGCCCATATGGTCGGAGTCGGGGTGAGTTATGATGAAATATTCAAGCTCAACGATTCCCTGCGCGTTAAGATACGCCACTATGTCGTCGCCGTATTCACTTTCGCTGCAGTCAACGAGGATGCTGCCCTGCGGCGTTTGGAAAAGGGTGCTGTCGCCCTGACCGACGTCGATAAAGTGAACCGCCATCTCGCTGCCGTCAGGGTCTATGTACGGTTTTGGAGCCGCGGTGGTTTTGTGATAGATGTTTTCGTCGACAAAGCCGCGGAAATTATCGTTATTATTATAAAAGTAATTGAACGCAAAGCCGAGTATTGCCGCAATTATCAAAACTATCGGCAACGCCTTGCCGAAAATCGCCTTCAAAATCTTCTTTTTCTTTCTTTTGCTCATCTTCTTTTTTGCCATATTACGTTTTCCTCCGTTTTTCTTTTGCTTTCAACAAAATTATATCAATAATTTGTCATAAAATCAATAGCTTTTTGGCTTTTTTCTTCTATAGAAGCAAAATTATGAATCGGTATGTAAATTGATGTAATATTCTAAATTTTTTCACAATCTATTGCTTGGACGAATATTTTCACGAAAAAGCAATATATAATTGTTATGTAATTCATTTAGGAGGTTTTAGAATGCTTAAAAACAAAAACACACTAATCGTTTTCATTTTCGCGCTTATTGCTGTGGCGTTAGGAGCTTGCATTGCGCTTCAGGCGTCGTCAATCAAGGAAATGAAAACGGCAAACGGAGAGGCACAGGAGAGAATAGATGCGCTATACGGACACATCGATACACTTGATTCTGAGCTTGACGACACAGCAAATGATGTTGAAAAATACAAGAGCGAGCTTGAAAAGAATAAAGATGAGCTTGAGAAAAACAAATCCGAGGTTGAAAAGAATAAGCAGGAAATCAAAAAATATCAAGAAATACTTAACGCTTGGAATACCGCAACGCCAAAGGTCAGAGGAGCGATCGAAAGGGTGACGGGCGCATATGAGGTGCTTATGAACGATGCCTTCCTCTATCCGAACGGCGCGCTTGACGGTTGCTACGATACGCTGATGGATACGGTTTATGCGATAATCCGTTCAACTGACCCGCAAAAGCTCGCGGACGAATACTTGAGTGAGCTTGATTCTCTTGATTCAAATCGCTTTGACCTGGTTTTGAAAAGCAAAATCGACTCGGTTAAGGAAAACGGTGTGCTTTTCCCTGAGGATGTTGCGGGATACGAGGATGCTTTGGCTTATTATAGCTCTTTTGCTAATAATCCCACGGTTTTGGATACCTTTGCAGACAAGGGATTGGTTGATGAGCTTTCATCTGTTTTTGCTGCGCTTGATACTGACGAGGAAAAGGATTTGGCGAAGGCGTTTGTTGATGAGGTGAGCGCGGTTGAATTGCCGATAACACTCGCAACGTCACTTAAGACAGCCATCTACGCGTGGAATGATCTTATGAACGCACTTGAAGAGGAAGATACGCTTGACGAAGAGACCCTTGAAGCACGCGAGCTGCTTGATTCCTATATCAAACGTATGGAGGAGCTGGCAGTTCCCTCCCACAACTGCGCGGAGTGCATAAGAGCAAAGCTTTGCGAGCTGCTCGCAGCGGCTGATGAAGCCACAAGAGCATTCCTTGATGAAATTGCTCGCGAGGTTGAAGCGTGGCTTGAGGTATTGAATTTTGAAGAAGCGGTAAAATGTCTTGAAAGAGCGGTTTCGGAGCTCTGCTTCTGCCCTTGCGCAACGAATTAACAATGAATATGAAAAATGCATAGGTTTTTAAGTGCAAATTTCTCAAAAAGTTGAAAACCGCCGACAAAATCGGCGGTTTTCTTCATTTGAAATTTACACACTAAAAATCGTGCATTTTTCATATTTTTATTTCAGTGGCTTTTGTTCTGCACCGAATGGGACAGTCCCTTTGCTTTAACTAAAATTAGTCAGCGATGTAAGGAAGAAGAGCTACCTGACGAGCACGTTTGATCGCTGTAGTGAGCTTTCTCTGGTGCATAGCGCAAGTACCGCTGATTCTTCTGGGAAGAATCTTGCCGCGTTCACTGATGAACTTTCTGAGCTTGCCTGCATCCTTATAATCGATATAAGCGATTTTATCTTCACAGAAGATACAAACCTTTTTTCTTCTACGGTTGTTGTAACGAACCGGACGAGAAGCATTTTCTGTTCTTTCCATTTTATGAAATCCTCCTGTATTATTTTTCGTTAGAACGGCAAATCGTCGTCTGTTTTTACTTCTTCGAAGTTAGGTGCTTCGGAAGAGAATGAAGGAGAACCGTAAGCATCGGGAACGTAGCTTGACTGAGCAGCACTGTCAGCGCGGGAGTCAACGAACATAGCTTCGTCAACAACAACCTCAGTAGCATAGCGCTTAGCACCCGTGTTATCGTTCCAGGTTCTTGTTTGAATAGAACCCGTTACGCAAAGAGAAGAGCCCTTCTTGAAATATCTTGAGATAAATTCAGCGGTCTGTCTCCAAGCAACACAGTTAATGAAATCTGCCTGAGAATTGTTTTGTCCGTCTGCACCTCTTGTAAATCTGCGATTTACCGCAAGTGCAAAGGATACTACTGCAATACCGTTCTGAGTCTGTTTAAGTTCCGGATCTGCTGTAAGACGGCCACAAAGTACGACCTTGTTTAAGTTGAGATTTGACATCTTAGCTTACCTCCTTGAACAAATTATTCAGCGTCAGCTACTTCTTCAGCAACTTCAACTACTTCTGCAGCTTCAACAACAGGAGCCTTTTTAGCAGCGTTGTTCTTTTCGATTGCCTTGACGTCAAGCTTAATTGTCATTGCTCTCATAACGTTTTCGTCGATGTTGAACAAACGGTCAAGCTCAGCGGGGAAATCAGAAGCTGTTTTGAAAGTTACAACAGTGTAGTAACCCTCTGCCTCGTCGTTAATAAGGTATGCAAGACGGCGTTTGCCCCAGTCAGCAACCTCAACGATCTCAGCGTTGTTAGCTATCAATGTTGTGAATTTGTTCACGGTCTCTTTAGCAGCTTCCTCGCCGTTTGCAAGACTAACGATGAACAGGTTTTCATAAGTATTGATTACCTTTTCCATATTTTACACCTCCCTATGGACTTTAAGTTCGCGCAATTTAAGTGAATTTTTGCGCGACAGAGAGACGGACGCATACGTCCGCATCATATGACATTATAGCAGAAAATTTAAATTTGTCAAGAGTTTTTTCAAAATTTCTCAATTTCGGTGCGCTATGCAAGGAAATATCAAAAAAGTATTGAAAAAAAGAAAATAATGGTATATAATTAATTCAATGTCCTGCCGAGGAAAAACGGAGAAAGGAAATTCTATGAAAAAATTATTGGCACTTTTTCTTGCCGCTCTTATTTTGACCCTTACACTTGTAGGTTGTCAAAACAGTTTTTACCCAACGTACACAACTATCCAACACACGCATACATATGAGGACTGGAAGATTGCTAAAAATCCAACCTGCACCGAAAGCGGCGAGGAGGTTCGCTATTGCTCCTGCGGTGAAAAGCAAACCCAAACAGTCGCAAGCGTAGGTCACACACCGGGTGAATGGATCGTTGACCTTGAGCCCACCGTTGAAGCTCAGGGCTCTATGCATATCGAATGTACGGTCTGCAACGAAACCCTTGAAACTCAAACAATCGACAAATTAACTCCCCCGCCATACGGTCTTGTTTTAACTCTCAACGGAGATGGCACCGCCTATTTTGTAACGGGAATTTCCAATTCCACCATCGGTGACGTAGTAATCCCAAGCGAATATAACGGGTTGCCCGTAATTGCAATCGGCAGTTACGCATTCTCGGGAAGCAAATCAATCACGAGCGTTACTATTCCAACATCCGTAACGGAATTGGGTAAATATATTTTCTATAACTGCTCCGTTACAAACGTAAGCTACGAAGGAACCGTTGACGAATGGTATGAAATTTCGGGTAACAATAACGTATTTAAAAAGGTCGAAACAGTCACTTGTAAGGACGGCGAAGCGGTTGACCTTTCAATCACCCTTTGGGTGTCCACAACATACGGAGTAAAAGAGTTCACTCAGCAACTAATTGAGGCATTCTTAAATGAACACCCCGCATACAGTAAATATACGATCGTTATCGAAACCGTTGGAGAGGGCGACGCCGCAACTGAGGTTCTGAAGGATGTTGCAAATGCTCCCGATATGTACTGCTTCTCACAGGACCAGATCTCTCGTCTTGTACAGAGCGGTGCTCTTGCTCCTCTTGGACAGGCAGCGGCAGCTGAAGTTACAAAGAACAACGACTCCGGCTCCGTAAATGCCGCAACCGTTAACGGAAGCTTGTATGCTTACCCTATGACGAGCGACAACGGTTACTTCCTCTACTACGATGCAAGCGTAATTTCCGACGAGCAGGCAAAAACGCTTGAGGGCATTATCGAAGCTTGTAAGATGGCAAACAAAAGGTTTGGCTATAACTTAACAAACGGCTGGTTCACGGCGGGCTTCTTCTTCTCACAGCCCGTGGGCGGCGGTGCTCCTCTTTGCACATCCACCTGGACGTACACCGAAAGCAACACCTATCCCATCGCGGTAAACGATACCTTCAATTCCGCAAACGGTCTTATTGCTATGAACGCAATGCACAAGCTTGCTACCTCGGGCGCTTGGATTGATACCGCTGATAACTTTTCAGGCACGGCAGCTATCGTTACGGGTATTTGGAATGCCAGCCAAGCCGAAGCGGTATACGGAGAGAATATGAAGGCAACAAAGCTTCCGACGTTCGTGGGCTCCGACGGCAATACTTATCAGATGGGCTCATTCTCAGGCAATAAGCTCATCGGCTGTAAGCCCCAAACGGATGAAATAAAGTCAAAGCTTTGCACCGAGCTTGCTATGTACCTCACGAGTGCTGATGCTCAGCTTGACAGATACTATGAGTTCCTGTGGGGACCCTCCAACCTTGAAGCGCAGGCAAATCAGGACGTTCAAGACAACGTTATCCTTACAGCCCTCCTTCAGCAGAACGCATATGCTCAGCCGCAGGGCACGATCCCTGGCCACTGGTGGACGGAAGCGGCAGTGCTCGGTATGAACGCAAGCCAAAGCAACGCAACGGACGAAGACCTCAACGCAGCCCTTGAAGAATACGAAGCAAAAATTAATTCTTTGGTAGAAGAATAATATCGAGACTATAGAATTATAATTAATATAAAAAGAGCAAATACAAGGCGCAGGACGCTATCAGTCCTGCGCCTTGCTTTTTCTTACCAAAGCCAATTCGGATGATAAATTGGGATTTAGCGTGGAGTTGGAAAGAAAAAGAATTGTCACTTTTTTGAAAAAAAGTAACCAAAAAACTTTTATGGCGCTTTGCCCAGTCGCCATATAGTCCGTGCTAACTCCATAGACTCCGCGCAAATCGCGCGTTGGTGGCTACACTGCCCA
>JAFVRQ010000034.1 GCA_017504245.1 Clostridia bacterium
TCAAGGAAATTTGCGAGAAAACTGCGAGAAAGGCTTCTCGCAAAGTGCATCAAAAGATGCGAAAAACCCAATAAAATCAAGGGTTTTTAAGGGATTACATAAACAGACGAAGGAAGTTTTCAAGACCGCCTCGTTATGACCAC
Source organism: Clostridia bacterium (assembly GCA_017504245.1). Classification (GTDB taxonomy): domain Bacteria; phylum Bacillota; class Clostridia; order Oscillospirales; family CAG-272; genus RGIG4608. Next base: position 144 of record JAFVRQ010000034.1, read on the forward strand.
TTCGATAATCCTCCGTGCTATTTAATTGTTAAAATCCGTCGTGCAAAATGCAAGAAAAATGCAAGACGGGTGCTCGCAAAAGTGCGAGTTAAAATGTCGTAATCCCAATAAAATCAAGGGGTTAGAGAACACCTCGGTGACAGAGCCGACCGTTTTTCAAGACTCGTGCCCTTCCGAAAATATAGTCGAAATTCGCGACGAGTAACTCGTCTTAATTTCTCCTTATTTTCGTGACACGCTTCACAAAAACGACACACTGTGTCCTTTTTGCTCGCTCACCCGTTATGACCACTTCGCGGTTTATCGGCGAAGCCGATCTAATCCTCCGTATCTTACGACCCTATTATAATATCACATTTATTGAGCGTTGTCAAGAGATTTTTAGAATTTCGAGAATAATTTTATTATCCGAAGATCTATAAGCCCAAAATTGAACTGCTTTCGAAACGCAAATCAACCAACGGTTAAACGCACAAGAAAAACGCGTTATTGACTTTATCCTTTTTAAGTGCTAAAATCAAATTACAAAGAAGCCTCAACATCAAAAAAGGGAGTGATTTATTTGACACTTGGAAGTAAAATTAAGCAATTAAGGCACAGGGCAGGGCTGACTCAGGAGCAGCTCGCGACTTGTCTTGGAGTGAGTGCGCAGTCGGTATCAAAATGGGAAAACGAGGTAGCGATGCCGGATATCACGCTTTTGCCTGCTCTTGCTGGTGAATTCGGTGTGAGTATCGACGAGCTTTTGACTTGACTATTGAGCAAAAGCTATATCGTATTGAAAAAAGAATGGAAACCGAAGAAGACTTTTCTCACGAGCTTTTTAAGGAATATGAGGAGTTTTTGCTGGGTCAACTCCAAGAAAACTCGGACAGAATACTCATCGTTTCTCTTTTGGCAAATTTATATCATCACAGAATGGAAACCGATGCTCGTAGGGTAAGCAAATATGCTCGTGAGGCAATTATGGCAAAGCCCGAGATAAAGGATTGCCAATGGCTTTTGCAGATGGCAGAGGGCGAGCGCGCGTGGGATTGGAATATAGCAAATCAATCGTCGGTGATTGATTTTTACAAGGAAGTTATAGAAAATGACAAAACAACCCCAAAAACACCGCTGCCGTATTACTATTTGCTTGATGGTCTTATAGCAGATCACAGAACTGTGGAGGCAAGGGAATACCTTGATATTTTAAAAACCATACCTGCACATCGGGAATTGTTAATACCTGTATATGAAGCGAATATAGCTCTTGCAGAATTTGACGAGAAAAAAGCCGACGAAATAATTGAACGCGGATTTGAAAAATTCGGAAATGACGGTATCTATTTATTCGAGGCCGCGCAATATTTTGCAAGAAAGTGCCAATATGAGAGGGCGATAGAGTTATATGAAATGTCATGGTCTGCCGAAGAAGATAAAAAACCTCGATTCACCGATGCGCTTTTGAGTATAGCAACGGCATATCGAATTATGGGTGATAATCATCGCGCGGTTGAAACGTACGACAGAATGCTCGATTGCCTTAAATCAGAATGGAATTGTTCGGACGATGACAAAGCAGTTCTTGAGGTGAAACGATATAAAGAAAAACTGATATAAAATCATAAACTGCGAAATAATCTTTCTTTTGTTTGGATACAATATAATAAAACCAAGAAAGGAATTTTGTTATGAAATACGTTTGTGATGTTTGCGGTTGGGAATTTGACGAGAAGATAGGAGATCCTGAGCACGGGATAGATGTAAATATGCGATTTGAGGATCTTCCGGATGATTTTCAATGTCCTCTTTGCGGAGTTGGAAAAGAGCATTTTTCACCCATAGAATAAATTATGTATTCACGCGGATTTGAACATTTCAAGTCCGGTGGATTGATCACTAAAATTAATCGTCTGTATGAAAAAAAATTAAGGTGTTATTCGAAAATGGATAACACCTTTTTTTGACAAAACTTATACGTTCGTATATAGGGGCAGACTTTTTACTCGTTTTACAAAGGATTCGGCCTTTGAATATTGGAAATAGCCCGATTTCGCGCTTTTTTATTATGTTAATTGAACTGTTGAGAATACATTTTGCTTTGATTCGAAGTGCGGTGATAATCCCCCGCAAGTCAATGACGTGCGAGGGGATTAAGGAAAATTATGAAAAATGCTTAATCAATAAGCAGTAAGACAATTTTCATCGATTGTAATAGAAACGGCAATTTCCTCTCCGTTTCTCAAAACGGTAAATACTACCTCATCGCCCACTCTTACATCGAGCATAGTATCGATAAGGTGGTGCTGACGGGTTACATCAACCGTTTTTTCGTTAATTTTAATACTCTTTATAACATCATTTGCCTGCAGCTTTCCATCAGCAAGACCTCCGTTAGTGATCTCGGCGATTATAACGCTTTCAAGCTTTTGCAAAATACCCTTTTGGGTGTCGTAATAAGTGCTCATTTCATCGGTGGTAACGGTAATACCCAAAATGCAACGCATAACGTTGCTATAAGAACCGTTTTGAGAATAGTAAATGATATTATCCGCCACCGCGCGTACCACGTTTGAGGGAATTGCATATCCGATATTTTCAATACTTGAGGTGCTGATTTTTGCATTTACGATACCGATAAGCTTTCCTTCGGCATTGTAAAGTCCGCCGCCCGAGTTGCCGGCATTTACTGGGGTATCAATTCGGATAAGTCGATAGGTTACCTCGCTTCTCTCGTCGGCGGCGGTCATCGTGATATATTCGGAATCAACGCTAACGACACCGTTGGTTGCGGAAATGCCGCCAAGCTCGGAGCTTGAGGTGGGATTGCCTATTGCAATAGCCGTGTTTCCGGGCGTTATATTATTTGAATCGGCAAGCTCAGCCGCAGCAACCGTACCCGCGTTAAAGCCATTTTTGATAATTTCGTTTTCGGTAACCTTGAGCACTGCAATATCGTAATTCGGCGAGCCGCCAACGTATTTTGCTTCGATGGCGTAGCTTTCGTTTTCCAAGCCGTAGAGATAAATATATATTTTTTCGCTTATGTGGTTATCTGTATCACTATCAGCATCGTAAACGACGTGATAATTGGTTAAAACATAGGCATTTCCGTCCTTATCAACGTTATAGATGACACCTGAGCCACTTGAATAATAGGTTTGAGTGGTGGGGGTAGGATTCCAGAAGCTGTTTCCGCCGTAGGTCATTGTGAAGGTGCAGTAAACACTAACTGCGCTTTGAAGACCCCTTGCGGTAGCAGAGGTAATATCGAATGAGGAATTATTGATTTCGATGTTGTTAGTCACCTGCTGCTCAACGTATTCAGTATTGCTAATAATTTCCTGAGAGCCTTCGTTATCCCCCTCATTCATATAAAACAATGCATTTACACACGTAAGACAGATAACAACAGCCAAGGCGATAAGAGAAAAGAGATTTTGCTTTAAAAAATTCATAAATAATACCTTCCTTCAATGCTTTCTATTGTCATAATATATCGCTACCCTTAAATTAACCTTAAATTGAGATGTATTTTTTGTAAATAAAAAATAAATAAATATTTTTTCAAAATAAAACGCAAATGCTGTAAAACCCTTGACAAATCAAGGGTTTTACTATAAAATATAAGCATAGTACTTTTAAAAAAGGAGAAAAACTATGAAAGACAGAAAAGAAATTCCCGCAAAATATAAGTGGGACTTGTCCGTTATCTACGCGGACGAAAAGGCGTTTTATGAGGATTACGCTAAAGTAGAAAAAATGATTAAGGAATTTCCTAAGCACGAAAAGACGATGACTAAGAGCGCAGAGGGGCTCTATAATTGCCTTAGGGCTACGTGCGATGCTGAGGCTATTATCGAAAAGCTTTGGAGCTATGCTTCTCTCAACTTCTCGGTTGATTCAACTAATAACGCATTCCAGGCACTTAACGGAAAGGTTCGTGCGCTTGCGGTTCAGGCAGGAAGCGCATCTTGGTTTATTACACCCAGATTGCTTGCACTCGATACGGAAACCGTGAACGCTTGGTTTAAGGAATATCCTGCGCTTGAAGCATTCCGCAGAATGATTGAAACCACTATGAGAGAAAAGCCCCACACTCTTTCTGACGAGTGCGAGCAGCTTATGGCAAAATTGCAGGACGGCTTTGGTACTCACGGTGACATTCGAAGCATCTTCGCGAATAGTGACCTTCGTTTTGGCAAGATCAGAAACGAAGAAGGCAAGCTCGTTGAGCTCACAGACACAAACTACGTTACCTTCCTTATGAGCGGTGACAGACGCGTTCGTCAGGCGGCTTTCAGAAAGATTTATGAAACCTACGCGCAGTTTGGCAACACCTTTGCAACAACCTTCAATGCAATGGTTCGCGAAAGAGGAACTCTTGCAAAGGTGAGAGGATACAAAAACTCCATTACTGCGTCAACCTTCCGCGACGAAGTGACACCCGAAATTTACAATAATCTTATCAACTGTGTTCACACAGGACTTCCCGTGCTTTACGATTACTACGAGCTCAAGAGAGAAGTGCTCGGACTTCAGAAGCTCCATCTTTATGACGTTTACGCGCCCCTTATCGGTGAGCTTGACAGAGTTTATACTTACGATGAGGCGGTTGAAGAGGTGCTCAAAACTGTTGAAATCTACGGCGACGAGTATTACAACGCGCTTCGCGAGGGACTTTTAGAAAAGGGATGGGTTGACGTTTATCCCAGCCGTGGTAAGCGCGGCGGCGCGTTCAGTGCGGGCACACCCGTAACCGAGCCCTACATCCTGCTCAACTATACCGACACTCTTGACGACGTTTCAACTCTCGCTCACGAGGCAGGCCACTCTATGCATTCCTGGTTCTCAACTCACTATAACGAGCCCCACAATTCTAACTACACGATTTTCGTAGCAGAGGTTGCGTCCACCGTTAATGAGCTTCTCCTGTTCCACAGAAAGCTCCGCGAATGCACGGATGATAACGAAAAGCTCTATATTCTCAATCAGTTGATGGAAACATATAAGGGCACGCTTTACCGTCAGACGATGTTTGCGGAATTTGAACGCGATATGCACGCGATGAGCGAAAAGGGAACTCCCCTTACCGCCGACGTGGTAAATAAGCACTATTATAAGCTCGTTAAGAAGTATTTTGGTCGCGACGTTGCGGTTGACAAGCAGATCGCTAAGGAGTGGATGAGAATTCCTCACTTCTATTCAAGCTTCTACGTTTATAAGTACGCAACCTGCATTAGCGCGGCATCCGCAATCGTGAAGAGAATTGAAAACGAGGGCGCGGCTTACGTTAATCAGTATATCGACTTCCTTAAGTGCGGCGGCTCCAAATCTCCTCTTGATTCACTCCTCGTTGCAGGAATCGATATGAGAGATCCCGAGGTCGTTAACGGCGCTATCGAGGACTTCAGAAGCGCGGTTAAAGAATTCAGAGAGATTTATAATAATAGAAAGTAATCAGAATAATATGGGGCAATTTTCAAAATTGCCCCATACTACATATCATTTTCTGCTACGGAAAGTCAAAAAAACACAAATGTTACATTTGGTTGCGGTATTGCAACGCAGATGGAGTTGATTTTTTAGTGGTTGTGCGCTATAATTAAGTACACAAAAATTCAGGAGGCATTTATGAAATTTGAAAATAAGTTGATCAATTTGAGAAAGAGTATGGGGATATCACAAGAACAGCTTGCGGAAGCGCTCGGCGTGTCAAGACAGGCAATTTCGCGTTGGGAGTCGGGAGATTCCACTCCTGATATGACAAATCTTCTTGGATTGTGTCAGTATTTTAATGTTTCTGCAGATTACCTTATTTTTGATGATAGAGAAAATGTGAAAGAAATCTCAAATGACGAAACTACTAATAACGGTTCTATCAATCAAAAAAATCAAACCGTTAAAAATAACACTTTGATGCGCGTTGTTTTGCCAATATGTCTTCTTATTTGTTCTATTGCTTTTGCTGCAATAGCTTTGGCTATTTTCGTAAAATTAGTTTAATAAGAAAAAGGGGGTTTTTTATGAAGTGACCCCCGAATAGTTCACAAAAAATAAAAAAGGGTCACAAAAAGCAGGAAGGGATTATCTCTTCCTGTTTTTGAGTCTTGAAGTATTGTAAAAAGTTAACCAATCTTCAACAAGTAGTAGAAATTCATCAAAAGA
>JAFVRQ010000035.1 GCA_017504245.1 Clostridia bacterium
AAAAAGTGTTCTATATACTAATACCCGTTTTCTTTTCAAAATTCTTCAACTTTTTTGAACTTTTTTCAAAAAATGTGAAATGTTTACAATTTGTTAACACGTTTGAAACAATTGAGCCACATTTACGCCATCCACCGTGCAATCCGTCGCGCACGCCCCCTCGCCCGTCCTCGCCTTCAAATTTTGGTTTGTCGATTAGTTATATTACTCGCAAAGCTCGTAGTGGTATTGTTCGCAAGCGAACAGTGATATTGCAAACTAAAGTTTGCAGTGGTATTATATTCGCCATTATTCAACTCGCGAAGCGAATATCACTTGACGAAAGCCAAATATCACTGCGTAGCAATATCACTCGCCCTCGGGCGAATATAACTGCGGTGCTTCTCACCGCTAAATCCCAATTTTCCTACACTACTATAGTCAAGATTTTTTGGAAAAAGTGTAATGATTTTCAAAAAATATCTAAAAAACATTAAAAAACCGCAGAGCAAGGTACTAAATACCCTTGCTCTGCATATTAATCATTCACTATCATAAAACTCTAATTTCAATATCACACGTATTTCACCGCATTAATACAATCCTCAACTATCTCTCGCTCGCAGAAATACTCCTTGCGATTTCCGATAAGCTGATATTTTTCGTGCCCCTTGCCCGCAAGCAAAATTATGTCACCCTCGCCTGACGTTTTAAATGCATATTCAATCGCCGCTTTCCTGTCAGGAATTGCAACAAACGAATCGGGATTTTCATATTGCTCGGCAATTTCGTTGATAATCGCCATCGGATCCTCGGTTGCGGGATTGTCCGAGGTCAAAATCGAAAAATCCGCGCAGCGAGAAGCCACCGCACCCATCTGCGTGCGGCGAATTTGCGTTCTGCATCCCACCGAGCCAAAAAGACAAACAAGACGGCTCGGCTCATATTTTCTCAAAGCACAAAGTGATGCTTCCAGGCTCAAGCCGTTGTGCGCGTAGTCAATCACAAAGCACGCGCCGTTTTGCGCGTGAATAACCTCAAATCTGCCCTCAATTTGCATATTTGCAAGCGTTTTCGAGGCAAAATCGGGATTAATTCCAAGCGCGTCCACAACCGCAAGACACGAAAGCGCATTGTGAACGTTGAATTCACCGGGAATTGAAAGCTCGCAAGGAATAAACCTCTCCACTTTTCTGCAGTTGAATTTCATACCCAAAAATTCGCTCGTTCTGTAAAACTCAATCCCCTCCGCCTTGTAGTCGGACGGAGCATTAATCGAATAAAGCAAAATTTCGGATTTACAATCTGCAAGCATTTTCGCGGTATGCTCATCATCAGCATTGGCAATCACGGTTTTTGCTTCAAAATCGTCAAAAAGCCGCTTTTTCGTATTGAAATAATCCTCAAAATTATCGTGCTCACCCGGACCTATGTGGTCGGGCGAAAGATTGGTGAAAAGAGATATATCGAAGTCAATTCCAAGCACTCTATTAAGCTTTAGCGCCTGCGATGATACCTCCATAGCAACTGCACGAATCCCGCAATCAAGCATATTTTTTAAAAACAATTGCAGCTTGCAGCTCTCAGGCGTAGTGTTAGCGGCATCTATTCTTTTGTCCGCATAAATAACCCCATTAGAACCGATATATCCGCAAGGAATTCCCGATGCATCAAGAAGCTGCTTAATCATTAGAGCAGTCGTAGTCTTGCCCTTTGTACCCGTAATTCCAATCACCAAAAGCTTATGCGAAGGATTACCGTAAAGCTCACAGGAAAGACGCGCAAGCACTTCTCTGCTATTTTCTACTATCACAACTTGGGCATCACTCGGCAGATCAATCTCCCTTTCGCAAACAAACGCACGGCAACCGTTTTCATACGCCTTTTTGGCAAAAAGATGACCGTCCGTGGCAAAGCCCTTTATACAAACAAAAACCGAGCCGCTCCTTGCCTCGCGCGAATCGTTCGTAATGTGGTCAACCTCACAATCAATAATGAATTCTCTATATTCAATTTTTTCAAGCAATCCCGAAAAAAGCATATTCTACCTCTTAAAAGTAATGTTTTATTAATTATACCACATTTGAAGTGACTTTTCTATACAATTATCGAAAAAATTAGAGAATTTAAAATTTTGATTTATCGAGGAGTTAAAGTTAGTTTAAGTAAGGATTATTTCGTTCTTTTTAAAAAAAGACCCGTGAACCCCCAAAGCGACATTTATGAACTTTTAGGGAGTTGCGCGATGCTTTTTCAAAAGCAACCCTTTTTTACTTAACTAACTTCTCGCCAAATCCCAATTAATCCATCAAAAAAGCCCGACATTCGTTGGAAGGTCGGGCAAAAATTATCTCTTATTATATTTAACGAGCACGTTGTTAATTCTGTCAACAGGGTCAAGAAGACGGCTGATGGTATCATCGTGATTGAGGGTATCAATAAGGAAGGCAACGTATTTGCACATATTAACCTCGCACCACCACTCCTTATCGTGAAGCTCGGGGCTATGGTAAACAAGGTTTGTTGTAAAGATTTTATCAATAAGTCCCTGCTCATACGCCCTGTCAAACTTTTCAAAGCCGCTTGTGAAAAGACCGAAGGTAGCAAAATTGAAAATTCTCTTTGCTCCCTTTTCCTTCAGCTGCTTAGCAACGTCAATCAAGGAGTCACCTGAGGCAATCATATCGTCAACGATAATAACGTCCTTGCCGTTGAGGTCCTGACCGAGATATTCGTGCGCTTCAATGGGGTTTCTTCCGTTAACTATAACGGAATAATTTCTGCGCTTATAGAACATACCAATGTCAATACCGAGCACGCTTGAATAGTACATACATCTCTGCATAGCGCCCTCATCGGGAGAAATCATAACGAGGTGATCCTTGTCCACAACAATGTCGGGCACGTTTTTAACGAGCGCCTTAATCATCTGATAGGTGGGCTGAACGTTGTCAAATCCCGAAAGAGGAATAGCATTATTTATTCTGGGATCGTGAGCATCAAAGGTTAAGAAGTTGGTAACGCCCATTCCGATAAGCTCCTGAAGCATAAGCGCGCAATCGAGCGATTCACGTGCGCTTCTCTTATGCTGTCTGCCCTCGTAGAGCATAAGCATAATAACGGTAATTCTTCTTGCCTTACCTGCAATTGCCGCAATAGTGCGCTTAAGATCGCAATAGTGATCATCGGGGCTCATAGGCACCTGCATTCCGTACATATTGTACGTTACACTATAGTTGAAGCAGTCCGTAATAATGTAAACGTCATCGCCGCGAAGCGTCTGATGGATAACGCATTTCGCTTCACCCGTACCAAAGCGTGGGCATTCGTGGTCAACAAGGAAGCTTTCCTCCGCCTCGGATCCTCTCCACTCCTTGAGATAAGCGTCAACCTGGTCAACGAATTCCTCGCAGCCCTTCATACCAATTACGCGCAATTCACCGTAAAGTTCCTTTTTCATAACTGTCATTCCCCCATAAATATCAAATTATAACCTATTATAACATAATAGGACATAATTTGACAAGGTGTTTTTTGATGATTTTTCTTTAATTTTAATCGTTTTTTGTGACTTTTTGCACAATTTTGCGTATATTTACAAATTTTGATTTATAGAGTAGCTTGAACAAGCAAACTACGAGCGAAATTGCGCTAAATCTATTTCAGTTCAACAACGGTAACACCGCCATCCCCCTCGCCATACTGCCCGATGCGGAATGATTTTATACGCCCATCACGTCGCAAATACTCCCAAAGCGCCTTTTTTAGCGCGCCCGTGCCCTTTCCGTGAATGAGGCGAACCGTATGATAACCAACCAAAATCGCCTCGTCAAGATATTTATCAACCTTGAACCACGCCTCCTCGCCCATCATACCGCGAAGATCGATTTCGTCCTTGCAATTTCGGCTAACCGTTGCCTTATAATCTCCCGCATTGGTCTTTTTGCCCGATTTATCGGTAAAAGTTGCCTTATTTTCAATTAATTTAAGGTTTTTTACCTTAGTTTTTGTCTTAATTATGCCCGCCTGAACGGTCACGTTGCCGCTTTTGTCGGGATTGTCAACAACAAATCCCGTCTTGTCGATATTGATAATATAAACCTCGTCACCGATTTTAAGCGGACGCGGAAGCACGTATTCCTTGTCAACCTTTTCTTCAACGGGATTATATTTATCCTCATTTTCGCGAAGATAATCACGCATTTTTCTGCGCGCCTCATCAACCGCATCGCCTAAGCGCTCGCTATCTCGCTGCTTTCTGACCTTGTCCATCTCGGAGAGAATATAATCGCTCGACGCCTTTGCGCTCTGCACCATCGCGTTTGCCTTTTCGCGCGCTTTTTCAAGGTCGCGCTCGGCTTCCTGAAGCTTGCGATTAATAATTTTTTCGTTCTCCGCCTTAAATTTTTCGTATTCGACGCGAAGCTCCTCGGCTTTCTTGCGCTCGGCTTCCATTTGAATTCTGCTCTGCTCGAGCTTTTCGATAACCGTTTCAAAATTTCTATCGTCGTTTCCAAGGAAGGTCTTTGCCCTCTCAACGATTTTCTCGTCAAGTCCGAGCTTTGTTGAAATTGCAAACGCATTGGATTTACCGGGAGTTCCGATAATCAATTTATAAGTGGGCTTCAGGGTTGAAACGTCAAACTCGCAGGATGCGTTGCAAACGCCCTTCGTTTGAAGCGCGTATGCTTTAAGCTCCGCATAGTGCGTGGTTGCCATACACATAGCTCCCTTTTCACGCACCGCCTCAATAATCGAGTGAGCCAATGCCGCGCCCTCAACGGGATCGGTGCCCGCGCAAAGCTCGTCAAAAAGCACCAAGCTCTCGTTAGTAATGCCATCAAGCATTTTAACGATGCTCACCATATGCGACGAAAACGTTGAAAGCGATTGCTCAATGCTCTGCTGGTCGCCAATATCTGCAAAAATATTGTCAAAAATGCAGATTTCACTTCCCTCGTCACAAGGAATATGCAAGCCCGATTGAGCCATAAGAGCGAACAATCCCAAGGTCTTAAGAGTAACCGTCTTACCGCCCGTGTTAGGACCAGTAATAATTAAAGTATCGTTTCCGTCATCAATTCTCAAATCCACGGGGATGACCTTGTCCCTATCGATAAGAGGATGGCGCGCACGTTTAAAATTAACCGTTCTTCCCTTTGATATTGCGGGAGAAACACCGTTAATTCTCTGCGAAAGGGTAGCGCACGCAAAATAGAACGAAATTTCGGAAATGTTCTGATAGTCAAGCCAAATTGCTCTTGATGCATCGCTCACAAGTGACGAAAGCTCCGCCAAAATGCGCTCGATTTCGTGCTCCTCACGGCTCTGAAGCATACGCAATTCGTTGTTCGCTTCAACCACCGACGAGGGCTCGATAAAGTAGGTAGCCCCCGAAGCCGACGTATCGTGCAAAAGGCCCTTAACGTCATTTTTGCACTCTGCTTTTACGGGAACAACGTATCGTCCGTTACGCATCGTAACGATGTTTTCTTGAAGATACTTTGAATGCGAGCCCACGCTCATATATTGCTGCAAAATATCCTTAATTCTATTGTTTTCGTGACGGATTTTTCGTCTTATTTCCGCAAGCGCGGGGCTTGCCTCGTCCGCCATCATATCCTCGGAAATAATGGAGCGAGAAATCCTTTCCTCCAACTTTCTATCGGGGATAAGGCGGTCAAAAATCTCATCGAGGCAGGTATCAAAAAGCTTGTTACCGTTGACGTAATCGATAAGCATTCTCGCAGAACGGAGCACCGCCGCAACATCAAGAAGCTCCCTCATCGAAAGCACCGCGCCCTTGTCCGCGCGCTCGCAGGTTGCCCCCACGTCGCGAATATTTATAAACGTTGGCATTCCCTTTGCATTTGCTAAGCGCAAAGCATCGGTGGTTCTATTCTGACGGCGCACGATAACCACGGGGTCGCTCGTCGGCTCAAGCAAAAGAGCTCTTGTCTGCGCGCCCTCGGTCATTGCACATTCCGAAAGAATTGCCTTTATTTTGTCAAATTCAAGTGTTGAAAATAAATACTCTGAATATTTCATAAATTTCCTTATAAAATCGAATGGTATAAATCTAACGAATCAAAGCCGTGACCAAGGTGATAAAGTAAATATTCCTCGCACGCCTTTGAAAAGGTTTTTAAATCCTCCGCTTCGCTCAAGCTGAATGAAAAAATCTTCTCTGCAGGAGCCCCAATCGAAAATCTTATTGCTGAGCGAGATGCAGGAGTAAGCGGAATCAAAACGTTTCGCTCCCTTATGTCATCATAAGCTAAAGAAAGATTTTTCTTAACTATCTGCCCACGTCTGTTTAGACATTCGGAGCAGATCAGCGCGCCGTTCGTAATGTCAAAATAGGTAAGCTCTGCGTTTTCGTTTTCACATTCCTCGCAGTAATCAAGGTTTGGACAGTAGCCCGATATCGCCGCCGCGCGCATCTCAAAAACCGCTTTTATTTGAGATAGGGGGCGCAAATCGTTCATTATCGCGTAAAGCGTGTTGAGTGTAAGACGGAGCATATCCTTGCACTCTACCCTCTCGCCCGAAAGCTCGTTTGCCACGTCGCAAACGTAGGTTGCAAGAAATAGCTTTCCAACGTCCTCGCGAAGATTGTAGAAAATTTCTATACTTGAGCCGCCCTTTATCCACGCAATCGCGCTTCCCTTTTGATTTAACTCAAAATTTGCATAAACGAAGGGCTCGGTGATATTTTTATATTTGCTTTTCATCGAGCGCACGCCCTTGGCTATCAAGGTCTGCTTGCCGTCTGCGGTCAAAATCGTAACTAACTTGTCGTTCTCGCCGTAATTCTTCGCCTGAAGAACAAGACCGTCAACCGTATATAGCATTTTATCACCTTCCTTTCGTGTAGTTACAAGGATAAAAAGAGTCGCTTTTTGAAAAAAGCTCCGCAAAAACTTTTAATAAGCTTCGCCACAAAATTCCGCGCAAATTGTTCCAACAAGTTGGAACTAATGATTTTTCTCACACGCTCGAAAAATCTAATTTGCTACTAAAAGCGAAGCCATATCGACATCAAATGGCTACGCTCACACATAGTAATTTTAGAAAATCACTCTGCAAAGAGGGATTTTCGTAGTTCGCTTGATGAAATCCTTGTCGAAAATTCATTTTCGTAAGAGGATTTTAGCAAGTTAACCGATAATTTGTTTTTGAACAAATTATCGAAAATTTACGTCAAATCCGTACAAACCAAGCGATTGTTTTGCTCCGCTTTTTTCAAAAGCGGAAGCCCAAGCGGCTTGAGCGGTTGGTACTTAACTAACCTTTACTCCTCATCGTGATAACCGAAGTTACCGACTGTTCTTGCGCTTTCACGCCAGTTTTCCTTAACCTTAACCCAAAGGTTGAGGTAAACCTTTTTGCCGAGCAATTTTTCGAGGTCCTCGCGCGCATAAGATCCAACCATTTTAAGCTCCTTACCGCCCTTGCCTACGATAATTCCCTTGTGGGATGCCTTTTCGCAGAATATCTCCGCGCGAATTGTCACCATCGTGGGCTCATCGCGGAATTCCTCAATAACAATGGCAACACCGTGTGGGATTTCCTTGTTGAGTGTTCTTAAAATTTTCTCTCTTATAATCTCCGCCGCCATCTGACGAATGGGTTGGTCGGTCACAATGTCATCGGGGAAAAACCATTCGCTCTCGGATAGGAATTTTGACAATTCCTCAAGAAGCGCATCAACCTGCTCACCCTTCTTTGCGCAAATCGGCACGAAGGCATCAAAATCGCATTTTTCGGCATACGCGGTAATCGTCTGGGCAATAATGTCGCGTGTGTAAAGGTCAACCTTGTTAAGTGCCAAAATTGCGGGTACACCGCTCTTTTTAACGTATTCCATAACGTTTTCTTCAACCTTGCTGATCTCCTTGCCCGCATCAACCACAAGCACAACCGCATCGGAATCGTGCATCGAATCGTTTGCCGCCTTCACCATAAAGTCACCAAGAGAATTCTTGGGCTGATGGATACCGGGAGTGTCAAGAAAAACGTACTGATCCTCACCCACCGTATGTATTCCGATAATTCTGTTTCTCGTTGTTTGGGGCTTACTGGAAACGATAGCCACCTTTTCACCCAAAATTCTATTCATAAGTGTAGATTTACCCACGTTTGGGCGACCTACAATTGCTATAAATCCTGTTCTTTTCATATTTCACCTTTAATTGTTGTAATTAGTTTTTGTTTTGCAATTTGGACATTTGGGATAGTCCATATCGTATTCCGTTCCGCATTTTTTACATTTAACTTGGGGAAGATTATCTTCACTTTTCTCAACAAAATGCATATTGAGTTGATCCTCAAGATAATTCACTCTGTCAAGAAGATCACCTACAGTATAGAGCGCAAGTCCCAAAACAACTCCCATAAGTGAGCCGATCAAAATGATAAAAGCTCCCTCTTCACCAAGAGTGGTAATACTTATCACTCCAATAAATGCCGATATTGCCATTAAAATTACGGCTATAATTCTAAAAAATTTTGCCATTATGTACCTCTACTAACGAATAAAAGCTTTTTTCACTCTTTCAGCTTCACAATAAGGACAATGACCATAATCTATCTCATATAATCTTCCGCACACCTCACATTTAACAAGTGGCTTTTGCGCATCTTTAGGCAACAAAACAAATTTACCAAGCTTATCTTCAATTTTGGCAAGTCTTTGCATCGACAATCCGAGGAAAAGAACTGTTCCACCTAACACAAGCACAATTAACCCCATTACAAACTGAATCGCAAATGCCACCAAAGACATAAGGATAAAAACAATTCCAAAAATCACAAAAATCTTGTATATATATTTAGCCATATTAATCCTCCTCCAAATATCGTTCTATGTTGCTGTTTTTAATCAAATATTCGACTGTTTTTTCTTCATCGTATATTCGCAACATATGATCACCAAGGAAATACAACGTAATACCTGCAAACATTTGTATAACAAAGCGTATAACAAATTCTAAAATCAAGCCCGCTTTAGAATATCCCCAAAAATATCCCCAAAGGAATAAAAAAGCGCCAATAAATCCAATTACGCCAATAAACATAAACAGCTTAGCAAAAAATCTCCACATAAATAATACCCTACTTCACCGAAAGTCCAAGACGCTCCATAATATCGTTCTGACGCGCTCTCATATCCGCGTCATCTTCCTCGCTTAATTCGTGGTCATAGCCAAGAAGATGGAGCATTGAATGTGCCGTAAGGAACGCAACTTCCCTCTCAAAAGAGTGTCCAAACTCGTTCGCCTGCGCCATCGCGCGCTCAAGTGAAATAACGATATCGCCAAGATTATGGCAAAGCTCGTCGAAGAAGGGCTCATCGCTCTCGCCCTCATAGTCAAGCAACGGGAACGAAAGCACGTCGGTGGGCTTGTCCAACTTTCTGAATCTATTGTTAAGCTCGCGAATACCCTTGTCGTCAACGAAGGTAACGCTAACCTCAACGTCATTCTCCATTCCCTCATAAGCAAGGGTTTCGAGAATGGTGCGGCGAATTAACATTTGAAGCTGATAGTGAATTCTATGCTTTTTTTGATCATTTTGGAAATAAATTCTAAGACTCATAATTTTTACCTCTTTTTAAAAGTTTTCTGCTCATTTCTGCGCTTTTCCGCGTTTTCCTGCGCCTTTTTCTCAAATTTATCGTATGCGAGAATTATCTTTTGTACCAATTTGTGACGAACTACGTCCTTATCGGTGAACTGATGAATGTGAATATCCTCAATATCCGCAAGAATGTGCGTTGCAATCGCAAGACCGCTCTTTTGTCCGTAGGGCAGGTCGGTTTGCGTTAAGTCGCCCGTGATGACCGCCTTGGAATTAAAGCCAAGACGGGTTAAAAACATCTTCATCTGCTCAGGGGTCGCGTTCTGCGCTTCGTCAAGAATGATAAAGCTGTCGTCAAGCGTTCGACCTCTCATATAAGCAAGCGGTGCGATCTCAATAACCTGCTTTTCAAGTTGACGCTGATAGTTTTCAACGCCCATCATATCGTAAAGAGCATCGTAAAGCGGACGAAGATAGGGGTCAATCTTGCTTTGCAAATCACCCGGCAAAAATCCGAGCTTTTCGCCCGCTTCAATGGCAGGACGAGTCAGAATAATTCTTGAAACCTGCTTGTCGCGAAGTGCCTTTACCGCCATCGCAACGGCAAGATAGGTCTTACCCGTACCCGCAGGGCCAATACCGAAAACTATCGTGTTTTTCTTTATCGCGTCAACGTATTGCTTTTGTCCAACCGTTTTTGCCTTGATTGGCTTACCCTTGCTCGTTACGAAAATGCAATCGTCACCGAAATTTACGTCAAGCGCTTCCCCGTTGCCGTCGCCGACCATTGAAATGGCATAGTCAACGTTCTGCTCGGTGATGTCCGCACCGTTATTTGCAAGGTTTATAAGGTGGTTTATCACCCTTGATGCAAGCGCGACCTCGCCCTCGTGACCGTCAATCACAATAGCATCTCCGTCGGACGCGCGACGGTTGGAAATTCGCACCTCAAACGCGCGCTCAATCGCCTTGATGTTACAATCAAAGCATCCGAACACCCTGCTCGTTATTTCATTACTTTCAACGTTAATAATTATTTGACTCATTTATTTACCTCTGAATTTAGTGTTGATTATTAATATAGGTTTATCGAAAAAGTTACAAAGTAAAGATTTTCGCTTTTTTGAAAAAAAGCTCGCAAAAAACTTTTAATCGCTTGGTGCGTGCAGAGTCGACGTAAAATTTCGATAATTCGCAAACGAATTATCGGTTCAGTTGCTAAAATCCTTTAACGAAAATACATTTTCGACAAGGATTTCATCAACTGAACTACGAAAACCACTATTTTCATAGTGTTTTTCAAAAATTTACTATGTTAAACTATAGCCGTTTCAATAGCAAAATGGCTTCGCTTTCATTAGCAAATCACAGATTTTGCGAATATATGAGCAAAATCGTCTTGTGTCAACTCGTTGACACGATTTGCGCGGATTAAATTAACACCCACATTTAAAAAGTTTTTGGTTCTTTTTTCAAAAAGAACGAAAAAATCCTAATTTAAACTAACTTTTTCTCCCCAACAAATCAAAATTTGAACACATCACAAGCGGTCTTTACCTTGTAACTACTTCAAACTCAACCTGCTTGGCTATATCGCAAATGGCGGTGACGGTGCATTTAAGCACGTATTTTCCGTCGACGATTTCGCCCTGAAGCGATTTTTTCAAAATCTGCGCTTCGGGTAGCACCTCATCAATCCGAGCGCGAAGCAATTCATACGCTTGATTAATTGCTTCTTCCTCGCTGATTTCCGCTTCAACCATCTCATACCCATAGTACTCGTCAACCGAAAGTGAGATAGGCAACTCACCAAGCGAAAATGGATTTAACACATATATATAATTTATTATATCATAACTTGTAGGCAAATTTCTATAGTTTATGAAAAATTTTATTGATTTTCCGAAAAAATTAAGCGTTTTTTTCGTTATTTTTTCGCCGTTTAGGACTTTTTTCTCTTGAACGAGAGGAATTTCCACCACAAATTCCTTAGTCACACGCCCAAAAATCTTGCCCGACGCCCGTGAATAACGAATCGGAGCTTTCTCACTTTCGTAAATTCCGCTTACCAAAAGTTCCCCTGCACGAACGAAATCCCCCTCCTTCACGTTTATAAACCCCGACAAAACCTCAAGCGAAACTATCTGGGCGTCAAATCGGGAAACAAGATTCGCGGGCTTACTTCCCTCCTCTATAATTTCAGTATCAATAACCTCCTTAACCTCAACTCGCGCAACCGTTCCAACTATCTTAATCGAAATCCACGCAATATCATCGTCGTTTATCATAATGCGATGCTCAATATAATCCGTATCAAGCTTTGAAATTCTACCGCCAACGTAAAGTCCGTTTTGCAATAAGCTCTCCGTTATTCTCTCCTCGCTCAATCGCTCGTTTCCCGTAATATCAATTCGCCAAACAACACTCTGCAAAGCAAAAAATAACAAAACTGATAAAACAAGCCCCACGGCTATTCCCCATCTTTTTCGATAGCGCAAAATCATTTGAGGCAAGCCGCCGCGCGAGACTGTTTTGGCGCGAATTTCCCATATTCGACAAGCAGTCAGCACTCTTTTGTATTGCGTTGCGGATAGAGTTATATGTACCTTTTTTGATTTCTCGTCAATCGAAATCTTGTAGTAATTAAATCCGTAGCGCATACATAAATTCAAAAAATTTTCCTTTGCAAAAATGGGAATTTCAATCACACAATACCCCAAAAGGCGCAAAAGAAAGCTAACTCTTTTTCTTTGCATTTATATTCTGCTCTCCTTTTTGTCAAGCTCGATTGACAAAATCTCCCCGTCTATTCTCACGGTATTGCCCGCATAAGAGGTACAAAAAAGCTCATTTCCGTAAACGATAAGCGTGTAACCGCAAAGACAAAGGCGGATTTCATTTTGACTGTAATGCAAAATCCTGCGGCATTCTCTGACGGTGAGCTCACCGTTTCCACGCATTTCAAACGTGTCGCATTCACCCATAATTTCGTCAATTTCAAGTGCGCGACGTACTTTTTTTCTCAGCTTTTCTTTGTTCTTCATAATTCGTCTCCTAAAAAAATATAAATTTAATATAATTTATGTTCAGGAGAAATACAAAATGACGAAAAAAAAGAACAAATTAAGCTTTAGTGAAGCTTTTTCTATAGTGGCTTCCGTGTTTTTGTTCGCGCTTTTAATGAAAAATTCTCGCCTTGTGAGTATCGAAACCGCAAGCGCGCTCAAAATATGCGCAACGCTGCTCATTCCCTCGCTTTTTCCCCTGACGGTTGCCTCGGAATTAGCAACGTCGACCGGTGCTATCGAAAGAATAACCGTAAAGGTCAGGGGTGTGATTTCCAAGCTTCTCGGCATTAGCAAAAGCGCCGCCGCGCCTTATTTTCTCGGTGTACTCGGCGGTTATACCTCATCGTGTAAAAGCACGGTTAGCCTCTTTGAAAACGGTAAAATTACCGAGGACGATTGCGAAGGCGTTATCGCAATTTCAAATATGCCCTCCCTTGCCTTTTTGACAAGCTTCGTAGGAACGGAAGTGCTCAACAACACAACTGACGGTTGGATTTTATGGGGAATAACAGTATTTTCGACTTTGATTTTGGGCTATTTCAATAGATTGATTAATAGAAAATGCAATACGGTAAATATGGAGCAGATTATTTTTCACCGAAATCCTCCACGCAAAAGGGTGTCAAAAATGGTGGTTGACGCCGTTTCGCATTCCGCACAGGCAATGCTTGTAATCTGCGGATTTGTAGTGTTCTTTTCAGTACTCATTCGCGTTGTTGATATAACGCTTTTGCGTTTCAATACACCCGGCGAAACAAGAAGATTGCTCCTTGGCGCGCTCGAAATAACCTATGGCGTAACCTCCTGCAAGGAAATAAAAAACGAGCTTTTAAAACGCGTTCTGTGCGCCTTTTTCATCGGCTGGTCAGGACTTTGCGTACACTTTCAGGTGATAGCCCTTTGCGAAAAGGTCAACTTTTCATTTAAACGGTATTTCCTTCTTAAATTTCTTCAAGGAATAATCTGCTCCCTGCTCGCACTTGTTGTGTTCTATTTCAAATTTTGATTTATCGGGGAGTTAAAGTTAGTTTAAGTAAGGATTTTTTCGTTCTTTTTGAAAAAAGAACCAAAAACTTTTTAGACGCTTGGTATTGATTAAAACCGCGCAAATCGTGATGTTTGATTTTGATCA
>JAFVRQ010000036.1 GCA_017504245.1 Clostridia bacterium
CAATTATTAGCAAATCACAGATTTTCGAGGTGCCTGCCAACACCGAGAAAATCGTTATGTGATGTTTGATCAAAATCAAACATCACGATTTGCGCGGTTTTAATCAATACCAAGCGTCTAAAAAGTTTTTGGTTCTTTTTTTCAAAAAGAACGAAAAAATCCTAATTTAAACTAACTTTAACTCCACGATAAATCAAAATTTGAAGTTCAAACAATTTTAACAAACAACTTAAATAATCCCATTGATTTTTATTTTATTTTGTAGTATAATTAAAATGGAATATAATTGTTATAAATATATAAGCTGTTTTAGGGGGGAGGAGACGTTAATATGCGCGGAGTTGAGTCT
The DNA here is from genome assembly GCA_017504245.1 of Clostridia bacterium. GTDB lineage: Bacteria > Bacillota > Clostridia > Oscillospirales > CAG-272 > RGIG4608. Next base: position 350 of record JAFVRQ010000036.1, read on the forward strand.
GCAAAGGCAAAAATAGTACTATACAAATGCGCGCTATATAGCATCGCGCTCCTTGTAGTAGGCATTTTGCAGGTAACGTTTTTTGGCAAAATCAATATGCTTGGCGCAGCTCCCGACCTGCTTCTCGGTGCCGTGGCAACCCTGTGCTTGTACGAGGACGGCAGGGTTGCGTCAATCTGCGGAATAATATCGGGGTTTTTCTACACCGCTCTCGGTGGATTTTCAATTCCCATTTATATTCTTTTCTCTTTTTTGAGCTCTTACACACTTTGGATAATCAGAGAAAGCGGATTCCCGAAAAAGCACTCCTCATATTTAATAATGGCAATGCTTGCCTTTGGAGCAAAGGCGCTTTTCAACGTAGCAGAGCTTTCCCTCTCGGCGCAAAGCTTCAATTTCATAGAAACACTATATCGGGTAGCTATTCCCGAATTTATTTCATCAATGCTCCTTTGTCCTATTTCTTACCTTATATTTTTTGCATTGACGAGAATTTTTAATAAAACCACGTATTCAAGAAAGGAATAATTTATGTACGATAATTTCGAAAATTTTGATCAGCAACCGCCCGAACCGATAATGACGGATAAGGAAAAGAAATCCCACAAAAGTATTTTTTCAAAAATCTGCTTGGCATTCTTCGCCTTTATGGTAATTACAAACGGGCTTTCAATAGCATTAAGCTTTTGTTTGTATAACGCAGTGCCCGAGCTCCTCGATAACAGCAACTTCGTTATTATTCTGAGCTCCGTGCTTCAATACGGCATTGGATTCCCCCTGCTTTTCCTTATGCTCAAGAAAATCCCGAAGCAAGCGCCTCTGCAAAATCCCCTGAGCACAAAATCGTTTTTAAAATACGCATCCGTTTCCGTGTTCTTTATGTACGTTGGAAATTACATTTCCTCCTTTTTGATGGTCTATATCGAATCCGCGCTTGGCAGAGCACCCGAAAACGCGGTTAACACGGTGCTCGATAACACAAATATTGTTTTATCATTGATATGTGTGGGAATCATAGGCCCAATAGTTGAGGAAATTATGTTCCGCAAGCTGTTTACGGACCGCCTTACACCATACGGAGACAAAATAGCAATTTTCCTTCCCGCCCTTGTTTTCGGGCTTTTCCACGCAAATCTTTATCAATTTTTCTACGCCTTCTTCCTCGGCGCGATTTTCTCGTATATCTACGTAAAAACGGGAAAATTGATTTACACCTGCGCTCTGCATATTTTCATCAACGTTTTCTTTGGCATATTACCATCCTTCATTTTCTCAAAGATCGATCTTGAGGAATTGATGGAGCTTTCCTCCTCAGGAGGCATTTCCGAAGCGTACGTTGAGGCAAATCTTATGCCGCTTTCATTGCTGTTGATATATGAATTCGTTATGTACGGACTAATTTTCGCCGGAATTTTCATTCTTTCAAGAAATATTCGCAACATCACCTTCAATAAAGGTGCAGTAAAGCTTCCCAAGGGCGAGGGCGCGGATATTATGTTCTTCAACGCAGGCGCGATACTTCTTATCACCGTTTGCCTCATATTGACCGCAATCAACACATTTTCCGTCTGAACTATATTTGAAGGGAGAGGATTACTATCAAAGCAAAAAAGAATATGTCAAAAAGATACGTGGTCCTGCTCTCTGCATTCGCACTAATTTGCTTAATTTTCGTGGCTCGACTCGTAAATCTTCAATTTAATAAGCAAAAAACCGAGGAGCTGCGCGATAAGAGTGAATATACAACCGAAACCAAGGTCATTCAGGCGCTTCGCGGTAACATCTGCGATAGAAACGGCAAGGTGCTCGTCACCACGTCCTATGCCTACGATATAGTTTTCGACTATAACTATATGCCCGACGGCTTCGTTGATTTTAACACGACGATTTTGCGCGTGCTCGACGCGATAAACGACACGAAAAATAATTCCTACCGCGTATCAGACCTCTTCCCCTTTGCGGGCGAATATCCGAATTTCACCTATTCAACCGAGGCAACGACCGAGGGCAGCGCGACATATAACGCGCTCCACAAAATGCTTTCAGAGCTTGAAATGGAGAACGCGGACGCACAAAAGCTGACAAGCTACTTCGTTAAGCGTTGGAAATTGAGCTCGCTTGACAAAAACGGAAATCCCGTCTTTTCAGATGAAGACATCGGACGTCTTTTGCGCGTGCGATACGATATGCTTCGCACGCAGTTCAGCTCCGTAACCCCATACTGTATAGCAAGCGGAATTGACATCGACCTCGTTACCTATATAAAGGAGCTTTCCATAGTCGGCGTATCTGATAAAATAAGCTCAACAAGAACCTATCTTCACCCCGGCTATGCCTCTCACATTTTGGGTCGCGTCGGCTCGATAACCGCAGAAACGTGGGATTATTACAAGGAGCTTGGCTACTCTATGAACGATACGGTAGGTATTGACGGCTGCGAGCAGGAATTTGAGGATTATCTTCGAGGCAGAGACGGAGTTCTCACGATAACCCGAAACGGCGACGGCGAGATCGTAAAAGAGGAAATAACCAAAGAGCCCGTAGCGGGCAAGGACGTCTATCTCACAATAGACATCGACGTTCAGATTGCCACCGAGGACGCTTTGGCAAATTATATGAAGGAATATGGCAAAAGCGCAGGCGCAAGCGTTGCTATTGACCCCAACACAGGCGACGTTTTGGCAATTGCCTCATATCCCACCTATGACCTTTCAACCTTCTCAAAGGACTATAATTCACTCGCATCAAATGAAAATCTCCCCCTGCTAAATCGCGCAAGCGGTGCAACCTATGCGCCGGGCTCGACCTATAAGGTGGGAGTGGCTCTCGCGGCTCTTGAATCGGGAGCAATCGACAAGAATACAACTATCTTTTGCGACCACGGATATAAAAAGCACGGCTTAAAAATCGGCTGTGAAAACCACAATACATATCACACGCAAAATCTCAACGTAATTGAAGCGTTAACATATTCCTGCAATGCTTTTTTCATCGAAACTGGATATGATAAATTCGATATTGAAATAATGACCGAGTATTGCAAGGCATTCGGCCTCGGACAAGCCACGGGATTTGAACTTTCCGAAAAGATAGGACAAATCGCCTGCCCCGAGAATTCTGATAATTGGAGCGCCTATGAGGAAGCATCCTCGTATATCGGACAGTCAATCCATAAATATACGCCCCTGCAGGTTACTTCGTATATTTCGACCGTGGCAAACGGCGGAACAAGATACGCCGCCCACCTGCTCCACTCGGTGCGCACCTTTTCAGGCGAGATGGTTTACGAATATACCCCCACCGTTTTAAGCTCGGTTTCCGTTTCCGCGGAAAATCTTAACACGGTCAAGCTCGGTATGAAGAGTATGATTGAAAATTCCTCAACCGCATCCCTCAATATGTATGAAAAATACGGCATCGGCGTAACCGTTTGCGGAAAATCGGGTACCGCGCAGATCGGAAACAACCGACAAAATTGCTGGTTCACCGCCTTTGCGCCAATGGAAAACCCGCAAATCGTAGTAACGTCTATTATCGAGGACGGCTACCTTGCATCAACCGTCTCCGACATCGACGCAGCCGTGATTGCGGCGTATTTGAATAAGTAAGTTACAAAAACAAAAATAGTCGTTTTTGAAAAAGCTCCGCACAACTCCGTAGGGACAGACGTCCTCGACGTCCCGCGAATTCGCACCCAACTAATGCCTTCTCCTGTGGGAGAAGGTGACTGCGAGCAACGTGCATTATAGATTATACCCAAACACCGGCGAGCAGACGGATGAGGAGTCCGTCGTTCAAACTAACTTTTATCCGCACATCACTATTTTGATAGTTACACGGCTACGCACAAAGTAGCAAACTGGATTTTTCAAATATATGAGAAAAATCATCCGTGTCAACTCGTTGACACAAATTGCGCGGCTTAAATACATTCCCACGAATAAAACGTTTTTGGTTCTTTTTTCAAAAAGAACGAATAAATCCTATTTTAACTAACCTCACAGGAGAAGCTATGAAATCTCTCAAAACACAAATAGCCGTAATCGGCGCAGGGCACGCAGGAATTGAAGCGGCAATCGCATCTGCGCGTCTTGGACTTGACACCGTTCTTTTCACGATGTCACTCGATTCAATAGGAAATATGCCCTGCAACCCATCAATTGGCGGCACGGCAAAGGGACATCTCGTTTTTGAAATAGACGCGCTTGGCGGCGTAATGGGTGAAATGGCTGATAAAGTCACGCTTCAGAGCCGCACGTTAAATCTCGGAAAGGGCGCGGCAGTCCATTCAAAACGAATTCAAGCCGACAGAAAAAAATATCAGGAGCTTATGAAAGCCCTTATTGAAAAAACCGAAAATCTCCGCCTCGTTCAAGCGGAAATTTGCGATATAGAAACCACCCTTATTGACGGCAAAAAGCACATTTCTGCCGTTGTCACCGCCCTTGGCGAAAGATGGGAATGCGAGCGCGCGATTATCTGCTCGGGAACGTATCTCGATAGCCGCGTTTTCGTGGGAGATCGCAATTTTTCGTCGGGTCCCGACGGACTTTTGGCAGCAAGCGGCGGACTTTCGCAAGCACTTGAGCGCGAGGGCATTCGTCTTATGCGCTTCAAAACGGGAACTCCAGCGCGCGTTAAAAAATCGAGCATTGACTTTACAAATCTTGAGCTTCAGGCAGGCGAGGACGTGATAACGCCCTACTCCGCACAGACAGATGAGAATTATTTTGATAATCTTGAGCAGATCCCCTGCCATATCGTATATACGAGTGAGAAAACTCACAATTTAATCAAGGAAAACATTCACCGCTCCGCAATGTATTCGGGTCAGATTCACGGCACGGGCCCCCGCTATTGCCCCTCAATCGAGGACAAAATCGTACGTTTTGCCGATAAGGATAGACATCAGCTTTTCATTGAGCCAATGGGCGAGAGCACCGAGGAAATGTATATTCAGGGCTTTTCGACCTCTCTACCTGCGGACGTTCAGCATCTTATGCTTCAATCCCTCGAGGGTTTTGAAAACGCAGAAATTATGCGCTATGCCTATGCAATAGAATACGATTGCTCCGACCCAACGCAGCTCTTTGCAACACTTGAATATAAAGAGATTGCAGGTCTTTACGGCGCAGGTCAGTTCAACGGTACGTCGGGCTATGAGGAGGCAGCCGCGCAGGGACTTATCGCGGGTATGAATGCTTCCCTCTCACTTTTTGGAAAGGAGCAAATCGTCCTCAAGCGAAGCGACGGATATATCGGTACGCTCATTGATGATCTCGTAACAAAGGGTACGAACGAGCCCTACCGAATGATGACCTCGCGAAGCGAATACCGTCTGCTTCTCCGTCAGGATAACGCAGACCGCCGCCTCACCGAAATCGGATACCGCGCAGGACTTATAAGCGAAGAAAGATATAATAAATTTTTAGATAAAAAAGCGCAAACGGATGCGGAAATTGCCCGACTTGAAAGCACCTATATTTCTCCCCTCGTCGCAAATCCCTTCCTTGAAGCAAAAGGACTTACGACCGTGGCAACGGGTATCTCCCTTGCCGAGCTTTTGCGCCGCCCCACGCTTGACTATGACTCTCTTGCCGAAATTGACGCAAACCGCCCCACTCTCTCGCGTGGTGCGAGAATGACCGCGGAAATTTCTATCAAATACGAGGGCTATATCAAGCGTCAAATTGCCGAGGTCAACAGAAAAGCGCGCCTCGACGAAAAGAAAATCCCCGAAAGCATCGACTATAACGCAGTTAAAGGGCTCCGCCTCGAAGCCATACAAAAGCTCTCTAAGGTACGCCCCCTCACTATAGGTCAGGCATCCCGTATCAGCGGCGTATCCCCTGCGGATATATCGGTTTTGATGATCTATATTGGGATTGTTTGAGCAATAAATTATGATTTATCGGGGAGAAGAAGTTAGTTTAAATTAGGATTTTTTCGTTCTTTTTGAAAAAAGACCCGTGAACCCCCAAAGCTCATAAATATCGCTTCGGGGAACCCCTGGCACCAAAAACTTTTTATAAGTGGGTTTAAATTAAATCCGCGCAAATGGTGATTTGCTACTGTTATCGTAGCCATTTCGTTCTCAAACGGCTATAGTTTAGCGAAGTAAATTTTAGAACATCAAACCTTTAGGTTGGATGTTCGTAGTTCGCTCGCTAAAATCCTTGTCGAAAATTCATTTTCGTAAAAGGATTTTAGCAAGTGAACCGATAATTCGTTTGCTAATTATCGAAAATTTACGTCAAATCTGCACAAACCCACTGATAAAAGTTTTGCCAAGCTTTTTTCAAAAAGCGTCCATTTTGCTTTAACTAACTACTCGACAAATCAAAATTTGAAATAAAAAACAGCAAAGGAGCAAAAAAATGAAAAACAACAAAGCTTTAATAATCACATTAATCGTTTTATTGGCAGTTTTGGTTTTACTTGCCTCGCTTCTTATTAAAAACACGTTCAAAGAACCAAGCTCCACCGAGGGCGGATCAAGCACAACAACGTCAAGTACAACCTCGTCAACGACTACTACAACCATTACTACTACCACCACAACGACAACAACGACTACTACCACTACAACGTCAACAAATTCCTCGTCCCAAAATCCACCCGAGGACGAATCAGGGGTTTTCGGATACTATCTTTATGACGTTGACCCCGATAATAACGGCTATAGAATTCTCGGCATAGACCCCGACTATCTCGCATATCAAAGTCCTCCCGACGTTCTTGAAATTCCGCAAAAAATCAACGGAGTTCAGGTTACCGCAATAGGCACGAGCGCATTTGAAGGAATGCCAAGCACCAAAATAATCCTCCCCGAAGGACTTATCGACATCTATAAATATGCTTTTTACAATTCGCGAGTTGAAGAGATAAATATACCAAGCACGGTTGCTTATATCGGTAGCTCTGCGTTCCAAAAATGCCACTTTTTAAAGAGCATTACTCTCCCTGCAGGTGTTGATACTGTTTACGACTACACCTTCCGCGAATGCACATATCTTGAAAGCATCACCTTTGAAGGAACGATTTCCTACGTTGGCAATTACGCCTTCGCACAGTGCCAGACCTTAACAAAACTCACGCTCCCCAAAAACTGCGAGGTCGAGCCCACCGCCTTCAACTACTCCACCAATTTGAACGTTGAATATAAATAAATACGGAAAATATATCGGCAAATTGGGATTTATCGAATAGTTAGAAAGAAAAAGAATTGTCACTTTTTTGAAAAAAAGTAACCAAAAAACTTTTTATCGCGCTACGCCCAGTCGCCGTATAGTCCGTGCTAATTCCACAGACCTCGCGCAAATCGCGCGC
>JAFVRQ010000037.1 GCA_017504245.1 Clostridia bacterium
AATGTCAAAAAGCTCAAAAACGTTATTTGCCAGGGTTTCGTGTTGTCCGCTGAAACAGACAAGTGTTTCGAATTCGCTTTTGCTTTTCATTTCCTTAACAAGCGGAAGCATTTTTATTGCCTCGGGACGAGTGCCTATAATCACTAAAACGCGCATATTTTACCTCTTTTTTTGAAATGATATGCCTGCTGTTCCTTTTGCATTCCGCTATATATAAAATATTTATAATAAATTTATAAAAAGCCCTTTACAAATTGACAAAAAAATAGTATTATATAGGGTGAAATAGAAATAATTTCTTATCGGAGGAAAAGCAAATGGAAAATTTAACTCCAAAATACAAAAGAGTGTTGCTTAAGCTCTCGGGCGAGGCACTTGCTAAGGACTGCGACTGCATTCTTAATTTTGAGTATATTGAGAAAATTGCAGAGGTGCTTAAAAAGTGCGTTGCAAAAGGGGTGCAGGTTGCCGTTGTTGTTGGCGCGGGCAATATCTGGCGCGGCAGACAAAGCGGCAAAATGGATAGAGCCAAGGCGGACCAGATGGGTATGCTTGCAACCGCGATAAATTCATTGGCGCTTGAGGAAACGTTCAATAGCGTTGGACTTAATTCTCGCGCGATGACGGTTATGGAGGTAAATTCCTTTGCAGACCCCTATCGCATAAGAGATGCAAGACGTCATCTTGATGATGGCGAGGTCGTTATCATCGGCGGCGGAACCGGTATGCCGTTCTTTTCAACTGATACGGCGGCGGCTATTCACGCGGCGGAAATCGGGGCGGACGTTATTTTGATGGCGAAAAATATCGACGGCATCTATAATGCAGATCCCCACGTTGACCCCACCGCGAAAAGATATGACGAAATTACATATCGCGAAATTCTTGATAAGGAGCTCAAAGCCCTTGACATTGCCGCAAGCGCATTTTGTATGGAAAACAACATCAAATGCTATGCCTTTGCGCTTAGCGATCCCGAGAACATCTATCGCGTGATTATGGGCGAAAAGATGGGAACTGAATTACACAGATAAAATTTGGAAAGAATAAATAAACGAGGTAAAAATTATGGCATTCAACATTAAAGAATTTGAAGAAAAAATGAAAAAAACCATCGCAGCTTACGACTACAATCTTCAGTCAATACGCGCAGGTCAGGCAAACGCAGGCGTGCTTAACAGAGTAACATTTGAGTACTATGGCTCTCCCACTCCCGTTAACACGATGGCGGACATCAGAATGGCTGATTCAAGAACGCTTACGATTACTCCCTACGATGCTTCAACCCTGAAGGCAATCGAAAAGGCAATCCTTATGAGTGATATCGGTATCAACCCCTCTAACGACGGTAAGATGATCCGTCTTGTATTCCCCCAGGTAACAGAGGAAAGACGTAAGGAGCTCAAGAAGCAGATTCAGAAGATGGGCGAGGATACAAAGGTTATTATCCGTAATATCCGCCGCGATGCCAACGATGCTATTAAGAAGGGCAAGAAGGACGGCGAGCTCACTGAGGATGACGTTAAGAGCGCAGAAAAGAAGGTTCAGGACCTCACTGATAACTACATCAAAGAGGTTGATGCTTGCTCCGCTAAAAAAGAAAAGGAAGTAATGGCTATCTAATCACTTAAATACATCAAGGCGGGGCACAAAATCCCGCCTTTTTGGGATTTGGGGAGATAGTTAATGGTTAGTAAAGATAAGAATTATGTTTTTTTTGAAAAAATAACCAAAAACGTTCAATCAGCTTTGCGCAAAACTCCGCGCAAATCGTGACGTTTGATTGAAATCAAACATCACATAACGATTTTGCTCACATATTTGCAAAATCTGTGATTTGCTAATAATAGAGTAGCTATATCATTAACAATTGGATTATGTGTTGGCAAAAGTTCGCCTGCATTTGACACAATTTGCGCGGAGTTTTGATGAGAAGCTACACAAAAGTTTTGCGGAGCTTTTTCAAAAGCGACTCTTTTTGTTTTGAACTGATTTTAAAGAAGAGGTATAAGAATTGGAAAACAAAAATAATTTTAAGGTTGATGAAAATTTAAAGCATATTGCTTTTATAATGGACGGTAACGGACGTTGGGCAAAGGCGCGCGGAATGGAGCGTCCCGAGGGTCATAAGGAGGGCGTTAAGGTTTTTGAGCGTGTGGCTAATACCTGCTTTGAATTTGGGCTTGAGGCGGTGACGTTTTATGCTTTTTCAACGGAGAATTGGAAGCGTCCGCCTGAGGAAATCCAAACAATTATGAGCTTGCTCGCTATGTATCTTGATAAATGCGGTGATTCGCTTATCAAAAATGAAGTCCGCTTTCGCGTTATAGGTGACAAGGCAGGACTTGACAAGGATTTAAGAAAAAAGATAAAAAAGCTTGAAAATGAAAGTAAACAGTTTAAAAGAACCTTAAACGTGGCTATAAATTACGGCGGCAGGGACGAAATCGTCTACGCTTGTCAAAGGCTCGTTAGTGAGGGTAAGGAGATAAATAAGGAAAATTTTTCGCTTGCGCTTTACACGGAGGATTGCGTTGACCCCGATATGATCATCAGAACTGCAGGTGAAAGACGTTTATCTAATTTCCTGCTTTGGCAATCATCATATTCGGAATTGTATTTTACAGACGTGCTTTGGCCTGATTTTACCGATGAGGATTTGAAATTGGCTATAAATGATTTTTATTCAAGACGCCGCAGATACGGCGGTCTTTGAGAGGGGTGTTTTTATGAAACAAAGAGTTATTACGGCAATTATTCTTGGTTTGGTTGCAGTACCGATTTGCATTTTTTCGGGTACGGTGGCTTTCCCCATAGTTTTGGCGGTGCTGGGCGCCGTTGGAGTTTGGGAGCTTCTTGGATGTATGGGAACGAGAAAAAATCCTTTGATTTCGGTTCCGCTTTATATTTTTGCTTTAGCTGCTCCGTTTGTTGTTAGATATACCTTGGATGCTCGCTTAGTTGCTTCGCTTTCATCGGTGATACCCTATAGAACTGTAAGAAGCTATGATGCATTACTCGTGATGCTGGGCATTTACGTCCTCTATCTTCTTGGCGTTTGGGTATTCTCATATCAAAAGGATCAAAACGTGGATATGAACAAGATGCTTGCAAGCGTTCTTGTTTCACTTTACATAATTAGCGCTACCTCATCAATAGTTTTGATTCGTGATAGCTTGGGCGGTGAATATTATTGGTATTTCATATTCATAGGTGCGTGGGTGACCGATACCTTTGCCTATTTTACGGGTATGCTTTTCGGAAAGCACAAGCTTATTCCCAACGTTAGCCCCAAAAAGACGGTTGAGGGTGCTATCGGCGGAACAGTTTTCTGCATTATCATTTTCGTTGTTTACGGCGCAATTGTAAACAATTATACGCAACACGATATTAGTCTTATCGTGCTTGCGGTTGCGGGATTGCTTTCTGCGATAGTTTCTATGATTGGCGACCTTTCGATGTCGGTTATCAAGAGAACCTACGGAATTAAGGACTACGGTAAAATTTTCCCCGGTCACGGCGGCGTCCTTGACAGATTTGACTCCATTTTGGCAGTTTCGGTGGTTTTGGCGCTTTTCCTTGCTTGGTGAGATGTTGTTTTTTGAAGCAAAACAACACATAACGATTTTGCTCATATATTCGCAAAATCTGTGATTTGCTAATAATTGCGCAGCAGTGTGGTTATCAAAATGGCTATGTGCCAAGTTTGTAACTTGCTTTTACACACTCAAGATTTATGTGATACACAATCTTCTCAAAGGAGAAAAAATGAACGAGAACAGAGAAAAAATGCTCGTGCTTGGTTGCACGGGCTCAATAGGAGAGCAGGCGCTTGACGTTGCCAAGAAAACGGGCACGGAGGTTGTTGGTATTTGCGCCAACAAGAATTGGAAGCGCGTTGCAAAGCAGGCAAGGGAGTACAACGTGAAATTTGCGGCTATGTGCGACGAGAGGTCTGCGGCATCGCTTATGCTTGCGCTTGACGACACCGATATTAGAGTTTTTTGCGGAGTTGACGGTATTTGCGAGATGATCGCGGAGAGCGGAGCTACGTTTGCGGTGAATTCAATTATCGGTGGGGCGGGTCTTTTACCCACACTCGCCGTGCTTGAAAACGGAATACGCTTGGCTCTTGCTAACAAGGAAAGTCTTGTCGTCGCGGGGGAAATCGTTATGGATTTGGCTCGCGAAAAGGGAATTGATATTCTTCCCGTTGACAGTGAGCATTGCGCTATACATCAGTGCTTGCGCTCGGGTAAAAGGGAAGAAGTGAAGAAGATAATTCTCACGGCTTCCGGCGGTCCGTTCTTCGGTATGACGAAGGAAGAAATTTATGATTTGCCTATCTCACGCGCTCTCGCGCATCCGACTTGGAAAATGGGTGCAAAAATTACCATTGACAGTGCGACCCTTATGAATAAGGGCTTTGAAATAATTGAAGCCGCCCATCTTTTTGGGCTTACGTCTGATAAAATCGACGTGCTCGTTCATCGCGAGAGTATAATTCACTCTATGGTGGAATACATTGATAATAGCGTTATTGCGCAGCTTTCAGTTCCCGATATGCGGCATTGCGTTCAGTATGCGCTTGACAAGGCGGATAGAAGCGAGGGAATTATTGAGGCACTCGATCTTGCAAAAATATCAAAATTGACGTTTGACAAACCCGATAGAGAGGCGTTCCCCTTGCTTGATCTTGCGTTGTATTCGCTTTCAAGGGGAGGAGCAACCTGCGCAGTGCTTAACGCGGCAAACGAGGTTGCCGTTGCGGCTTATCTTTCGGGGAAAATTAAATTTGGACAGATCGCTGAGGCGGTTTGTCACACGGTTTACGCAATACCCGAGGCGGAGGTCTTGCACACGCTTGACGGTATTTTTGAAGCAGACAAAAAGGCAAGAGCGGTTGCCTCTGCTTATTTGAACATTTAAGGAGAGAATAATTTGAACACGATTTTTTATATTCTTATCACGGCTCTTGTGATAGGTTTTTTAACCTTTATTCACGAATTCGGTCACTTTTTCTTTGCGCGTCTTTTTAAGGTTCCCGTGCTTGAATTTGCCATTGGTATGGGTCCTAAGATTTATTCTTGGACGGGCAAGCAGGGTACGAAATACGCGCTTCGCGCCTTTCCCATCGGTGGCTTTGTGCAGATGGAGGGCGAGGAGGGAACGAGTGAAAATCCTATGGCCTATAATAATCTCAACCCTTGGAAAAAGATTGTCGTTACTGCCGCAGGACCCATCGTTAACATCGTTTTTGCTATTATTTTGATGTTTGCACTCGTTATTTCAACCCCTACTCTCGGATCGAATACCGTTGCGGGATTTTTGGAAAATTCGGTGAGTCACGCAAAGCTTCAGCCGTATGACGAAATCATTAAGGTAGGTGAGGTGAGGGTTCATACGGGTGAGGAAGTATATTACGAGGTAATGATGCAGGGCTATGAGGCGATTGACATCACGGTTAAGAGAAATGGCGAAACTATAGTTCTTGAAGACGTTGTTTTTAACACTATCACGGATTCTGGCGTTGTTCTCGGTGATGCGGATTTTCAGCTTTTCGCCCTCTCCGCCCTATCGGACGTTACCGTTTTTGACTATCTTTATCAGGCGTTTTACAGGTCTGTAAATATGGTTAAGATGGTTATTGATTCCCTTTGGGGAATGATTAGCGGACGTTTTGGAATGGATGCAGTTTCGGGCCCTATTGGAATTGTTGAAACGGTTGGAGAGGTCGCATCGGTGAGTACTGCGGCTCTTGTAAATCTCATCGTGCTTATCAGTATGAATTTGGGTATTTTCAACCTTTTGCCCATTCCCGCGCTTGACGGCGGAAGAATTTTATTCCACCTCATCGACGCAATTGCAGGCAGAAAGGTTATCAAAAAAGAAATCGAGGATACAATCACGGGAGTAACTCTTATGCTCCTTCTCGGATTTATGCTCTTGATTTCTTTGAAGGATGTTATTAATTTGTTTTAGTTAGTTGAAGCAACGCCCGCCTGTGCGTCGGGCGGTTAAATTAACCAAAAATGATTAAAAGTTTTTTGCTTCTTTTTTCAAAAAAGAAGGTTTTATCTTTGTAACTTTAAGGGTGAGATAATGAAGTATAACGAAATCAGAAGAAAAACGAAAAAACTGAAGATAGGGAACACGTATATCGGCGGTGATTCACCGATTGCGATACAGTCGATGACGAACACGGATACGCACGACAAGGTTGCGACCTTGGAGCAGATCAGGGCTTTGCAGAGCGTGGGGTGTGACATTGTTCGCATTACCGTGCCCACGCTTGAGGCGGCTGAAACGATACCCTATCTAAAGGAAAACGGAATATACATACCCATTGTTGCGGATATACATTTTGACTACAAGATTGCGCTTCGTTGCGCGGAGCTCGGTGTGGACAAGATCAGAATAAATCCCGGCAACATTGGAAGTGACGATAAGGTAAAGGCGGTTGCCGATGCGTGTAAGGCGCGTGGAATACCGATTAGAATTGGAATTAACTCGGGCTCGTTGCAGAAGGATATTCTTGCAAAATACGGAAGCCCTACTCCCGAAGCACTTTGCGAGAGCGCGTTCCGTCACATTGCGCTCCTTGAAAAATACGATTTTGAGGACATTGTTGTGTCAATTAAGGCATCAAACGTGCCTTCAATGATAAAGGTGAACAAGCTGCTTGCGGAACGATGCCCTTATAACATTCATTTGGGCGTAACGGAGGCGGGAAGTGAAAATCTCGGCACTATGAAAAGCGCTATTGGAATCGGTTCGCTTCTTTGCGAGGGAATTGGGGATACGCTTCGCGTTTCTCTTACGGCAGACCCCGTTCTTGAAATTGCGGCGGCAAAGAAGATTTTATCCGCAGTTGAAATTGAGGGACAGAGCGGGATGAAGATAATTAGCTGCCCAACCTGTGGCAGAACCAAAATTGATTTGATTTCGCTCGTTCACAAATTTGAGGACGCGGTTGCGCGCGAGGAACTTGAGGATTTGCCAATCAAGGTTGCCATTATGGGCTGCGTTGTGAATGGCCCGGGCGAAGCGCGAGAGGCGGATATTGGAATTGCAGGGGGCATTGGTGAGGGTCTATTGTTTTCACACGGCGAGATACTTCACAAGGTTCCCGAAGACAAAATTATTGAAGTTTTGATTGAGAAGATTAAGGAAATTAAAAATCAGAGGTAATTATGGCAGAGAAGACCTTTCTCGAAAAATTTAATAAATATCAGCCAACAGACACGGAGATAATTCGTGTCTTGTCGCGCGTTTTGAAGTATTCCGTGCGTTTGAATAAGGAAGCGCGCGTTATTGAGGCGGACGTTTATTTTGATGAAATAGTAAACAAAAATATGCTTTATCGCATTGAAAATGAGATAAGAGAAGCATATTCGCTAAATCATATGAAATTGCTTCCGAAATACCCTGCGGAGCTTTTCGACAAGAAATATTTTGAGCAAATTCTTCTTGAAGCAGAGAGGGTTGGCATCGTTGCGCGCGGATTTTTCTCGGGCTGCGATTGGGAATTTGTTGGCGAGGATATTACCATAACCATTCCGTTCGTTTCGGGTGGAGTTACACTCCTTAAAAATGCGGAAACACCGAGGATAATTGAAAGAATTATTTATTCCGAATTCGGCAGAAAATTCAACGTAAATATCGTTAGCGATGAAAAGCTTGCCTCGTCAACTCGCGACAGAGTGACGAATGAGCTTCGCGCACACGATCGCAGCATCGTTGAGCAGAGCAAGAGATATGATTTTGCGGCTCAGAATGGAAGTGAAAGCGCTCCCAAAAACGAAAAGGAAATTGCAGGTGCAAATCTTCCTCGTGTTGCAACGCTTAATGCGGGTGCAGAGATTAGTTTTAGTGAAGATAGAATTTGTAAAATTGGATATAAAAAATTCGATTTAAATGAATTTGAATACATATACGGTGAGGAATTTGATATAAATCCTACACCGATTGCTCAACTAACAGGATATTCTAAAAACGTAGTAATTGTAGGTGAGGTTTTTGGCTTCTCACAAGAACCCGCAAGACGAGGCAATATGGTTTCCACAACATTTTGCGTGTATGATGGAAATACCTCGATTGAAGTTAGAGCATATAAGCCCGAGGACGAGAGCAACGCGCTTGCAAGTGCTGTGAAAAATGGCAATTCCTATGCCTTTTACGGTAAAAGTGAGATTGAAAAGAAAAAAGAAGGCGTTGGAAAGGACCTCATTTTCTCGTTCAATCACATAGCAAAAATTAAAGAGATAAAGAGATTTGACAACGCGGATGAAAAGCGTGTTGAATTGCATTTGCACACGCAGATGTCCGCTATGGACGCGCTTTTACCGCCCGACGTTGCGGTTAAATGTGCGCACGAATGGGGACACCGCGCAGTTGCAATCACCGACCACGGAAACGTCCAGGCATATCAGATGGCTATGCTTGCCGCAGAAAAGCTTGGAATGAAGGTTATTTACGGAATGGAGGCGTATTTCGTAAACGATAAAACGAGCGCGGTAACGGGTGAATATAAGGGAAGCTTTGACGATGAATTCATCGTTTTTGATATTGAAACCACGGGCCTTTCCGTTCTTACCTCGCAGATTATTGAAATCGGTGCGGTGAAAATTAAGAGCGGACAAGTGCTTGAGCGATTTAACAAATTCGTTGACCCCGGCGTGCCAATTCCCGAGGTTATCACGGAGCTTACCGGCATTGACGATTCAATGGTACAGGGTGCTGATAAAATTGACGTTGTTCTTCGCGAATTTCTTGATTTTATTGGGGATAGACTGCTTATCGCCCACAACGCGAACTTTGACGTTTCGTTTATCAGAAAGGCGTCGCGTGACCTTGGATACAGGTTTGTAAATCCATATCTCGATACGGTTACATTGTCAAGATTTTTGAATTCCGACCTTAAATCGCATAAGCTCGACGTGGTTGCAAAGTATTATAATCTTGGTGAATTCAATCACCACAGAGCTTGCGACGACGCGGAAATTCTTGCTAACATCTTCTTTGCTATGGTTGAGAAGATGGATAGATTTGACATTAAGAGCTTTGACGATTTGCAAAGGGATATGAGCGAAAATGCCAACCCCTTGAATATAAAGCCATATCATCAGGTTATTCTCGTTAAAAATCCCACGGGTCTTAAAAATCTTTATAAGCTCGTTTCATATTCTTATTTGAAATATTATAAGAGAATGCCACGAATTCCAAAGAGTGAGCTTGAAAAGCACCGCGAGGGCTTGATTATCGGCTCAGCTTGTGAGGCAGGCGAGCTTTTCCGCGCTATTCTTGAAAAGAAGCCCGAGGATGATATTAAGAATTTAGTTAACTTTTACGATTATCTTGAAATTCAACCGATCTCAAACAACCGCTTCCTTATTGACGAGGGAACGGTTGGAAGCGATGATGATCTTCGTGAATTGAATAGACAAATCGTTGAGCTTGGTGAGAAATATAAAAAGCCCGTTGTAGCAACCTGCGACGTGCATTATCTCAACCCCGATGACGAGATTGGACGTAAGGTGCTTCTTGCGGGTATGAGATTTAAGGATGCCGATAAGGATTGTCCTCTTTATTTCCGTACTACTGAAGAAATGCTCGAGGAGTTCTCTTATCTTGGTGAAGAAAAGGCGCGCGAGGTGGTTATTACCAATCCAAATCTCATTGCAGATATGGTTGAGGAAGGCATAAGACCTTTCCCGAAGGGTACTTTTACACCCAAAATTGAGGGTGCGGAAGAGGATCTTCAGAGAATGTGCTATGAAAATGCAGAGAAAAAATACGGCTCTCCCTTGCCCGAATACGTAAGAGCGCGTCTTGATAAGGAGCTTACCTCCATTATCAAAAACGGCTTTGCGGTGCTTTATATCATCGCGCAAAAGCTTGTTAAATACAGTGAGGATAACGGCTATCTCGTTGGCTCGCGCGGTTCGGTTGGCTCGTCATTCGTTGCCTCCTGCGCGGGAATTTCAGAGGTTAACCCACTAAAGCCCCACTATTATTGCCCGAATTGTCAGCATAGCGAGTTCTTTATGAACGGTGAATACGGCTCGGGCTTTGACCTGCCCGACAAGAATTGTCCCGAGTGCAGCACAAAAATGTGCGCGGACGGGCACGATATTCCCTTTGAAACCTTCCTTGGCTTCTACGGTGAAAAATCGCCCGATATTGACCTTAACTTCTCGGGTGAGGTGCAGGGAAAGGTGCATAAATATACCGAGGAATTGTTCGGCGCGGAGAACGTGTTCCGCGCGGGAACGATAGGCGGTGTCGCAGAAAAGACCGCTTTTGGCTTCGTGCTTAAATACCTTGAGGAAAAGGGAATCAGCTTGCCAAGAGCCGAGATGAACAGACTCGTTGCAAAATGTGTCGGCGTGAAACGTACCACAGGTCAGCACCCCGGTGGAATAGTTGTTGTTCCAAAGGAAATGGAAATTTACGATTTCTGTCCCGTTCAGCATCCTGCAGAGGATGCTACGTCTAATATCGTTACAACCCACTTTACGTTTGAGTATCTTCACGATACACTTCTTAAGCTTGACGAGCTCGGACACGATATTCCTACGAAATACAAGTGGATTGAAAGGTTTTCAAACACGAGCGTTATGGACGTTCCGATGAATGATAAGGCAGTTTATGAATTGTTTTTATCCACAAATTCGCTTGGAATTGATCCTAAGGATATTGGCGGAGCAACGCTCGGTACTTACGGATTGCCCGAATTCGGCACTCGCTTCGTTATGAAGATGGTTGAGGAGGCAAAACCAAGCTCGTTTGCCGACCTTTTGCAGATTTCAGGTCTTTCGCACGGAACTGACGTATGGACGGGTAATGCACAGGACCTTATCAACAACGGTATTTGCGATATTTCACACGTTATCGGATGCCGTGACAATATTATGAACGACCTTATTGCATACGGTGTTGAAAGTGCGCTCTCGTTCCAGATTATGGAGAGTGTTCGTAAGGGTAAGGGACTTAAGCCCGAATGGGAAGAAGCGATGGTTGCCGCAGGCGTTGACGATTGGTATATCGACTCCTGTAAAAAGATTAAATATATGTTCCCGAAGGCACACGCGGCGGCATACGTTATGTCTGCAATTCGCGTTGCGTGGTACAAGGTGCATATGCCCGTTGCGTTTTATTGCGCTATGTTCACCGTTTCAAGCGTTGGACTTGATGCGGAGATAGTTATGAGAGGACATCGCGGAGTGTCTGCGGAAATTGAGCGAATTGAAAAGCTTGGTAAGGAAGCATCTCAAAAGGAGCAGGCATCCGTTGCGGGACTTCAGCTCGTTCGCGAAGCATACGCGAGAGGAATCAAATTTCTACCCATAAATCTCAAAAAGAGCGACCAAAAGGCGTTCTTGCCCGAAAACGGCGGAATTCGTTTGCCATTCTCATCTCTTTCTGGACTTGGCGAAAACGCGGCTCTCAACATTATTGAAGCGCGTAATGAGGAAGAATTCTTCTCGGTTGAGGATTTGCAAATTCGCGCAAAGCTCTCGGGCTCCGTTATCGAAATTTTGCGCAAAAATAATGTTCTTGACGGACTTTCCGATACCGACCAGATTTCGTTCTTTTAATAGTTAGTTTGGTTAAGATATGGGGACATTTTTGAAAAATTGTCCCCATACCCCCAAAAAACTTTTAGTGCAGAGCTTGTGCTAACGCGAAGTGAATTTTCGATAATTTGCAAACAAATTATCGGTTTTGAAACTCCAATCCTGCCCTTATGTACAAGTACAACGGTCAGTATTGAACTTTCAAAACTATAAGTGCATAGCCGTTTTGATAGCGATATGGCTATGATTTATGGTAGCATATCACAGTTTTTTGAGGTTAGAAGAAAAACGTTATGTTCCGTGTGCGGAACGATTTGCGCGAATTTGGTTTTCAAAAACGATTAAAAGCTTTTTGGTTCTTTTTCTCGAAAAAGAACAATCATTTTATTTAAACTAACATTAACAAGGAAACAAAAAATGGCAGACATTTTTGAATTATTTAAGAAAATTTCAAGTGAAAATACCGCATCGCGCGAGCCGATTTCACACATAGTTGTGGGACTTGGCAACCCCGGTGCGCAATATCTTCACACAAGGCATAACGCGGGCTTTCTTGCAATAGACTATATTTGCAACAAATACAATGCTCGCGTAAACAAGAGCGCGCACAAGGGGCTCTGTGGCGAAGCCACGATTGCAGGCAAGAGAGTTTTGCTTGTTAAACCGCAGACCTTTATGAATTTGTCGGGCGAGTGTGTTCGCGCGGTGCTTGATTTTTACAAGATAAGTCCCGATAATCTCATAATCATCTATGACGATATTTCTCTTGACGTTGGTCGCCTTCGCGTGCGCCGTGACGGAAGCGCGGGCGGTCATAACGGAATAAAGAGCATTTTGGAGCATCTTGGCACAAAGACCTTTCCAAGAATTAAGGTGGGTGTCGGACAAAAGCCACATCCCGATTATGACCTTGCATCTTGGGTGCTTTCCGAGTTCAAGGACGATGAATTGAAGGCACTTGAGGGCACGTTCCCAACGGTTTGCGAGGGGCTTGAAAGGATACTTTCTGCCACCATCGACGATGCAATGCAGATTTGCAACAAGAAAAACTAAATTGGAGTAATAAATATGAGCTTTATTACCGAAGCGATACGGCTCGACAGCGAATATCGACAGCTTCTTGACACCGTAAAAAAGGAGTTTTCGACACACAAGCCGTATCCGATAGCAATAAGCGGTCTTTCCGACGGAGCGAGTGATTCTGCGTTAGTTTCACTTGTCGAGGATACGAAAAAAGCAAGGGGCAAAATGCCGCTTGTCATCGTTTGCCCCGAGGAAAAGGAATGCCTGCGACTTCAAAAAATGCTAACGCAATTTGGAATCAGAGCAGGATTTTATCTAAACCGCGACCTTAATTTTTATAATATTACCGCCTCCCATGAGTATGAGCATGAGAGGCTTAAGGTCTTGTTTGGAATATTGAATTCCGAGCTTGACGTTGTAATTTCAACGCCCGACGCGGCGCTTTCCTATACAATTCCACCGCAAAAATTAAAGCAAAATCTTTTGCGCCTTGATACAAAGACGATAACTACCCCCGAGGAGCTTTGCAAATTTTTGACCTTGTGTGGATACACATACGTCGATATGGTTGACGGTGCGGGTCAGTTTGCTCACCGCGGCGGAATAGTTGATATTTTCGCTCCGGGCGGATTTTATATCAACGAGGAAGGTGAAAGAATTCGCACGGATTTGCCCGTCAGAATTGAATTTTTCGGCGACGAGATTGACAGAATGGGGTTTTTCTCCATAGAAACTCAAAGAATGCAGGAAAACGTTGAGTGCATTGAGCTTTCGCCCGCGCGCGAAATACTTGCGAATGCGGAAACGGTTGCAAAAATCCGCGAGGCGATTGCGGGTCACCTGAAGGATAGCAAAAACCCCGATGCCTTCGTTGAAATGAGCGGTGAGCTTACCGCCATTGACGGACTCAACGGTGAGGGCGGTGCGCTCAAATTCATTGATAAATATATAACCATCGTTTATCCCGAAAGATGCTCGCTTTTTGATTATATTGACGAGCGCACCTGCGTTATCGTTAAGGGAACGAACGCGATAGCCGAGCGAATTCGCGGCGCGGAGTGGCATCAGCATCAGGTGATTGAGGAACTGCTTGAAGGTGGCACTATTGCGCCCAAATATACGGATTATTCAAAGCCCGCTGCACAGTATGAGCTTTTCCTCGACAGAAACGTGACCCTGCACACCGATTCCATAACCCAAGGGTTATCGGGCAAAAATACAAGTGGAATTTTCCATTTCAGAAGCAAGCAGACCGTTTCCTACGATGAAAAGACCGAGCTTCTTTTTGAAGACGTTGAAATGTATCTAAAGAGCGGCTTTGCCGTTTGCGTGCTTTGTGAAAACGAGGTTTTTGCAAAGAACATTTCGGGCTTACTCAAGGAAAAGGGCATTAATGCGGAAATCGAGCCCGATAAGGTTGAGCAAAAAAACGTTGGCGTTTTCTTCAAAAATCAGTTCTTCGGATATGAATTGCCAAGCGCGCGCATTGCCGTGCTTTCGACCAACAGAGAGGGCAAAAACGGTGGTGTGAATTCCGTTTCAAGGTCGATGCGCAGAAGAAAGAAAAAGAGCGACACACAGCGAATTTTCTCATATAATGACCTTGAGGTCGGCGACCTTGTGGTGCACGAGGCATACGGTATCGGTCGATATGCGGGTATTACAAACCTCGTTCAAGACGGTATCGGGCACGATTATATCACCATTCAGTATGCGGGAAGCGATAAACTGTTTTTGCCCGTTGAAAAGCTCGATTTGGTGTCAAAATACGTTGGAGCGCATTCCGATGACGGACTCATTAAGCTCTCGCGCTTTGGCGGTGCGGAGTGGGGCAGAGCCAAGGCAAAGGCAAAGGCGGCTGTTAAGGAGATGGCAAAGGAGCTTATCGAATTATACGCGCGCAGAACAAGAACTCCCGGCTTTGCATTCCCGCGCGACGATGATTTCCAACGCGATTTTGAGGCGGCCTTTGAATACGATGAAACCGATGCTCAAATTGAAGCTATAAACGATATAAAGAGCGATATGATGCAATCTATGCCAATGGATAGACTTTTGTGCGGTGACGTTGGATTTGGTAAGACCGAGGTTGCATTCCGCGCGGCATATAAGGCGGTGCTTGGCGGTAAGCAGGTTGCAATTCTTGTGCCGACCACCATTCTCGCGCTCCAGCATTATCAAACCGCACTCTCGCGCTTCCGTGCGTTTGGTGTGAACGTTGATATGATATCGCGCTTTAAAACCGCAAAGCAGCAGGGAGTTACAAAACGAAAATTAAAGCGCGGAGAAATTGATATTTTGATCGGAACTCATCGCATCATTTCCAATGATATTGAATTTAACAATCTTGGACTCCTCATTGTTGACGAAGAACAGCGATTTGGTGTTGCACAAAAAGAAAAACTCAAAAAGCTTTCGGGCAATATTGACGTGCTTTCTCTCTCCGCAACCCCCATTCCGAGAACCTTAAATATGGCGATGGGTGGACTTCGTGATATTTCCGTGCTTGACGAGGCTCCGATTGATAGAATTCCAATTCAGACATATGTTTTGGAGCAAGATGATTTAATTGTTAACGAAGCGATAAGACGTGAGCTTCGCCGCGGCGGTCAAGTTTTCTATATGCACAATTTTGTGGATAGCATCTATGCCGTTGCCGCGAGATTGCAAAAAGCATTCCCCGATGCTAAAATTACCGTTGCACACGGTAAAATGGACAAGGAGGAGCTTGAAGAAATTTGGGGCGAGATGCTCAAAGGCGAGATTGATATTCTCGTTAGCACAACTATCATCGAAACGGGAATTGATATTCCCAATGCCAATACTTTAATCGTTGATAACGCGCACCGATTGGGACTTTCACAGCTCCACCAGATAAGAGGACGCGTTGGACGTTCAAGCCGTCGCGCTTATGCATATTTCACCTATCCAAAGGATATGGCACTCACAGAAATTGCACAGAAGCGACTTGAAGCAATACGCGAATACGCAGAATTTGGCGCGGGATTCAAGATTGCTATGCGCGACCTTGAACTTAGAGGTGCGGGAAATATGCTTGGCGCGGAGCAGCACGGACATCTTGATGCCGTCGGCTATGACCTCTATATTAAGCTCTTAAATGAAGCAGTGCTTGAAGAAAAGGGCGAAAAGGTGGAGGAAAAGCCCGAATGTACGGTAACGCTCAACTATAATGCGTTCATTCCCGAAAAATACGTTTCGTTCTCGTCGCAGAGAATGGGACTTTATAAACGAATTGCGCTTATTGACAACGAATATGACCGACTTGACATTCTCGACGAGATGATCGACCGCTACGGCGATATGCCGAAGCCCGTTGAAAATCTACTTATGATTGCGCTTATCCGCGCGAACGCGATAAAGTGCAAAATTACGTCAATCACGCAAGAGGGAAGTGAATTCAGAATAATACCGACCCACATCGACATTGACATTTGGAGCGAGGTCGAGGAAAGCTTTGACGGTAAAATGAAAATAATCCTTTCGTCAAAGCCCTATATTAGCGTCCGCCCCAAACCCAACGCCGACGCCCTCAAATCCCTCAACCGCGCACTTGAAAAGTATGTTGAAATTGCCTCAAAACAGTAAAATAAACCTCCTCTCTTTCGAGAGGAGGTTTTGTTTGTTTAATTGTTTTGCTCGGGTTTATAGCCCCAGATAACTGAATGGTAAAGATAAGATTTATCAGAAGGTATATAAGCATAAACATTCCAATTGCCATTCCAACTGTCAGGCTGTAATTCGGCTTCGCAATAAATTTCAATATTATTATCGCAACTCTCGAATACATTCTCACCCATACTTATTACAGAGTTCGGTATAACTATACTTTCAATAGATGTACAACCATAGAATGCGTTATCACCAATACTTGTTACTGTATCCGGTATTATTATTCTCCACAAATTAACACAATTCTGGAATGATGATTCACCGATACTCTCTATACCAGCTTTCATTGACACCGTCATTAAACTGCTACAACGCGAAAATGCTGAATCACCTATTTTTTTTGCGTTTACAACAGCCCAAGCGAGTGAGGTGCAATCAAAAAAAGCTGCGCTATCTATGGATATTACCGAATCGGGAATTGTTATATTTTGCAGCGATGTGCAGCCTGAAAATGCAGCCCAACCAATATATTTCACTGAGTTACCAATAGTAACCGTATGAAGGTTAGGACATCCTGCACCAGTAGAATTAGAGAATGCATGAGCCGCAATAATTATTGTGTCGTTGTGTATATTACAAGTTTCAATACTACGATCTATTGCATTGAGTAATATATAATATGGATTATCATTGTTCCCAAGATAGTACGCATTATCGTATTGTGTTAAAGGCAATGAACTTCCTTCAAATGCACCGCTTCCAACCGATATTAATGATTTTGGAATATTTATATTTTTTAAAGAACTACAATTTTTGAATGCTCCATGACCGATTTCTGTTATAGAATCGGGTAAAACAAGACTTTCTAAAGAGGTGCAATTACAAAAGGTCGAATTATAAATGCTTGTCACAGAATTTGGAATATTAATTTCAGATAATGCACTGCATCCTGTAAATCCACGCAATAATGTTAATTGACTATTTTCTCCAAATGTTACACTCTCAAGCATGGTGCAATCTTCAAATGCAGAGGCTGCAATCTTGATTACCGAATCGGGAATTGCTATACTTACAAGAGAAGAACATTTCCCAAATGTATTTGCTTTAATCTCTTTAATAGAATTTGAAAGAACAATACTTTTGATTTTTGAACGGTAAAATGCATTCTCATCTATTTCTATTATGGAGTCGGGCATAATTACACTTGCTACATAACTATAATAACCCATAAAGTTTGTATTAATCTTTGTAACAGGTAATCCATAGTGAACACTCGGAATGAGTATATCCGTATCAGAACACTTTCCGGTACTGCGCACAGAGTACGATGTACCATCTTCATTTATTTCATATAATAGGTTTTGCGACCCCGCGCCCATAACACCTTCTTCAAGAATTTCACCGCAAACTGTACAATATTTTCTTGCAAGACCGTCTTCGGTTTTAGTAGCTTCTATATCAATGACCCATTCGCCTGCGGTGTGACCTAAAGCGTTAACAAGCTTTTGTCCAACTAATATCGTATCACAAACAGAACATTTTTTGCCCTCTGTAAGTCCGGTTTGAGTACATGTTGCGGCAACTGCAGGAATAATTTCTTCTGTGTGATCTTTTAATGCAACTGATGTTTGCGCAACCACAATTTCATTACAATCCAAGCACTTTGAACCTTCGGTTAAGCCATAGGAAGTACAAGTGGATTCTACCGCAGGTAAAACCTCTGTGTTGCGGTGAGGACAAAATCTCTCGTATTCACAAACGTTACAAATAGCATCATCAGCATTATCATAGGTGTGTGCTCTAAGAGGGATTTCTTCCTGTTCAACTAAAATTGTGTCACAAACCTCGCACTTATATCCCCACGTTAAACCTGTTGAGATACAAGTTGAATCATAACCCGGAATATCTTCCCAAGTATGCTCAATAAGTGGCAATTCTTCAGGTACAATTAATATTTCACCACATCTTCCACATTTTTCACCTTCAGTAAATCCGTGCTCCGTACACGTGGACTCAACTGAAGGGATAGTTTCTCTAATATGTTTGAGTGGAGCTACATATTGTTGGGAGATATTTACTGCACCGCAACCGGAGCAATGTGACCCCTCCGTTAACCCCGATTCTGTACAAGTCGGCTCAACCGCGGGATCAATAACCCAAGTGTGAACATGTTCAGGTTCTTTTGTCCCACACGAAGCAAGTGCAAGTGTCAAAACAAGAACGACAAAAAAGAGTGTTAATAATTTTTTCATTTTTCTTTCTCCTTCAAAAATAAAAGTGCGCGACCGAAGCCGCGCACGAAAAATGCGTGACTCCATTGCTACCACACAAATTGAATCCGAGTCTTGCACAAAATAAGGCGAAGCACACGAAGACGGAGCACACATTTTTGCCATAAAGGAAAAAAGGTATACTTCGCCCATACCCGTAACAAGACTTTTATTCAATTTGTGTGGTAACTTTATTGTATCACAGTTTTTTACCTTTTGCAACACTTTTTTTGAAAACTGTTGGCGGCTTTGATTATTTGATATAAATTTGGGTTTGTTATGGAGTTGGTTGAAATTCAGATGGCAAGATTTTTTGTTCACCTTCCGCGCAAGATTCTTCGCTTCGTGCAGGGCACTCCGCTCAAGAATGACGCGCGGAATTTTTGCTCGCGTTGGATCCACGCGTCATCCTCGAGGGAGCCCAAGCGACCGAAGGATCTTGCGTGGAGTACATATATAGGAAACTATGCGCCAAATCCCAATTTCCTCTTGACAACTTCAAAACTTTGTGCTAAACTATACTCACAACCACATAAGAAGTCAGGGGTGCTTATTGCTGAGATGGCATCAATAGAGATGCTGAACCCTTAACCTGATACGGATAATGCCGTCGTAGGTAGTACTTGGGAGAAAACTCTCTAAAAATTACAACCACACGGACTTTTTCGTGTGGTTAGTTTATTTTTAGGAGGTTTCTTATGGAAAAGAAACAAAGAACAGAGGCACTCACCGTGAGTGCCGTTATGATCGCGTTTGCGGTGTCAATCTCCGCAATCTGCGCGGTTTTGCCCTTCCTCAATCTGCCCTTTGGCGGCGGATTTACGATTGCGAGTATGCTTCCTATTATCATAGTGGCGTATATGTACGGCACGAAATGGGGACTTCTCACGGCATTTGTTTATTCAATTATGCAAATGCTCCTCGGCTTCAACACAGTTAGCGCGTTTTTCTTGCCGGGGGATAGCCAAATGCTCTGGTATCGCGCGCTTATCGTGTGCCTTATCGACTACGTTATCGCCTATACCGTGCTTGGACTTGGCGGAATTTTCAGAAACAAGTGCGGCACGAAAAAAGCCCTCGTTTTCGGCTCGATTTTTGCTATTTCGCTTCGCTATATTGCGCATATCGTGTCGGGCGCAATCTTTTTCGGCACTTGGGCGGAGTGGTTTTTCACACAGGACGGCTTTCCCGCGTGGGGACAGAAGATTCTCGAAGCATTTTCGGGCGCATCTCTCTCAACCGTTTACTCAATCATCTATAACGGAACGTATATGATCCCCGAAATCATCATCACCGCCGCGGTTGCGTGCCTCGTGACGAGAATTCCGCAGATAAAGATGAGGGATGAAATATAACTATCCTCTTGACAAAATCTTCAATTTATATTATAATACAATCCGTAACCGCGCCGAACGGTCGCGCGATATGTTGCCGAAAGGTGTTATCGCGAGGAAAGTCCGGGCTTCACAGGGCAGAGTAGCTGATAACGTCAGCCGCAGGCGACTGCCGGGAAAGTGC
>JAFVRQ010000038.1 GCA_017504245.1 Clostridia bacterium
TTGCCGCGAAGCTACATAAAAGTTTTGCGGAGCTTTTTCACTTTTCGGTTTTGCGTTAGCAAATGTTTGCCGTGAGGCAAGCAAGAAAAGAGGCGACCTATTTTTTGCTTTAACTAACTTTCCGATAAATCGAAATTTGAAATCGAGAAGGTGCGAGGGGGCGTGCGCGACGGATTGCGCGGTAGATGGCGAAAATGTGGCGTAATTGTTTCAAATTTGTTAACAAACTGTAAACATTTTATAATTTTCAAAAAAGCTCAAAAAAGTTGAAGAATTTTGAAAAGAAAACGGGTAATATATTTAGAACACTTTTTAAAATGGGGTAATTTTGCCTTTTTGAAAAGGAATATATTATACCGAAAGGAGAAATTTTATGAAAGCCGAAAAGAAATATTTGTTTGTCTTTCACTGCTATTAGCATTGACATGTTTATGTTGTTGTGATACAATATACATAACTTAAAATGTAAGATTTTAGTATTTTGAGAGTCTTATAAGTCGATAAAAAATCAAAGGAGAATTTCATTATGAAAAAATTAATTGCATTAACACTTTTATTATGCACGTTCGCTCTTTTGCTTTCGTCTTGCGGAAGTAGGAATGCCGTAAAAATCGAAAAGCCCGAGGACACTAATCTTGAATATTGGCTTTTGGATAGCCCTAATAAAAAGGAGTGGACAAAACTTTATGGAGATATTTTGAGCAGTACATATTTGGCTAACGGATATGAAGCTGTATTAAATGAATCTGACAATTTGGTTTACCCCCCTAAACACGCTCCGGAACATGCTGTTGTATATTTTACTGAGAATTATCCAATTGAAGAAATTGGAATAAAGAAAATAACGGGTATATATATAACCGACCCTGAAATTTACGTATGGGGATTAACAGTAAATTCAACAAGAGAAGAAGTTGTAGAAGTTATGGAAAAAATGGGATTCGAGGAAAGGCATCTTGGTCCTAACATTTATTCTGGACTCAATGGTCGATACAAGGTTATTTTTAGATTTGATAGTAAAACAATCGAAATCAATTATTGCTCATTTGGCATAATTGAAAATATGTTCGCTTCTTATTACTATAATTAAATTTTGAGTGAAAGGAAGAATTAGTATGAAAAAATTAGTGATATTATTTGTAGCATTATTATTAGTTTCTGTTATTTCGATGTCATCATTAATAAGTGTATATGCTTATTGTGATGAGGAAAATACAACAACTGACGAAACTAATGTTGCTACGGAAGAAGAAAACAGTGCATATTCTTCAAGGAGTTCCATTATTGAGGGCGGTGGAGAAATAAATGGAGAACTTTGGTATGGTATAGAATTGGATACTGAAGGTAAACCGATAATCACCTACGATATTGATTATAGTGACTCTCATTTGTTAGAGTATTTAAAACCCGGAGATATTGTATATGAAAGAAATGCGGGGCTTGATGTAGTGGATTTTCTTGGACATATAGCTATGGTTGTTGAAGTGGTGCCGGAAACGCCTACACAACGGGGATATGTTTTGATGATCGAATCTTTGCCGAATACAGATAATCCATATACAGGAGAACCAAGGGAGTTAGGAGTATGCTATAGCATAATGACTCCCACAAGATTTGATGTAAAACATGTTAGTATTATGAGAGTAAAAAATGCTACAGACACGCAAATAGAAGGAGCTATAAATTGGGCAGTATCTAGATTGGGTAAAGCATGGAGAGTTCCAGCGAATAAGTTTATAAATAATGAAAAGAATTGGTATTGCTCTGAGCTTGTTTGGGCGGCGTATTGTCTGCAAGATATAGATTTGGTTGAAAACAATATTTTACCAGTGCCTCCAAAAGATATTTATGAAAGCAATGAAGTTGCTACTATTTTAGACTATCGTGCTGATACGGAAGATTATTATGATACTGATTTCATCAATAAAACCGATACACATCACACCTACTCCTGCGACGGAGATACATACACCGAGGAGCACGATTACGAGGTTTATAATTACTGCTATGAAAAGTGCCGTGCTTGTGGGTATGAAAGACAAGCTAAGGAGCACGATTACAGTTATACCACGGTGAGTTCATCTGTTCACGAAGCTACTTGTACCGACTGTGGATACACTGAAGAAAAACCGCATACATTCCGATATACGAGCAGAAATGCAACTCAGCATACTAAAGTTTGTATCGATTGCGACGAGTCGATAACAGAAAATCACAACTATGAAGGAAAAATAATAGATGCGACCGAGCACAGCTTGGAATGTGACTGCGGAGCGACGAACGGAACGCAGGGGCATATTTGGACGAGCAGCGGTATTGGAAAGGTAAAATGTGATTTTTGCGGATTTATTAAGATACTTGCTCCCGGTGAATTTATACCTATTATAAAAAATAAAGAAGACCTTGAAGAAGAAACAGAATAATTTACATAAATTTATCCCCCAAGTGCGCTTGGGGGATATTTGTACTGTATTCTACTTTGCGTTAAGCTCTCTTTCGAGCCAAACGAGGCCAAGAGAGAAAGCGTCGTAAAGACCCGTTTTGTCGCCCTGCTTAAGAATTTTATTGGGGTCATTTGAGTCGATTACCTGAATAAGAATCTTATCGGGAAGGTCCTCACCGCTTGCCTCGTCCTTTTTATAGGACATAATTTCAAGAAGCAGGAAGCATTTTTCCGCCTTATCTCCATAGCAGATAGTGTTGCCCTCGCGAACAAGGGGCTTATCTTTATATTGTAAATATTTGCCTTCAACAAGCTCCATATATATTTCCTCCGTTAATTTAATATAATGATTATAGCATAAAACAAACGATAAGTCAAGTGTTATCTATGCTTTACTATTTTTGTTGTTCTCGACGTTTTTGTGATGGTGGTTGATTCCTCAACGGGTTCCTTGGGCTCTTCCTTCATTTTCTTAATAACCTGAGCGGGTGTTTTGGAGCGGAAGATAGCCGAGCCCGCAACGAGAACGTTTGCGCCTGCCTCAACTGCGAGAATTGCGTTGTTTTCGTTTATGCCGCCGTCAACCTCAATATCAACGTCGATATTGTTTGCGTTTGCGTATTCTCTTATCTTGCGCACCTTTTCAAGCATTTCGGGCATAAACGCCTGACCGCCAAAGCCGGGCTCTACGGTCATAACGAGCACCATATCTACAAGATGAATATAGGGAAGCACCGCTTCATAGGGAGTTCCGGGCGAAATCGCAATACCCACCTTCATATCGTGCTCCTTAATCTTCATAATCGCGTCCTTGGGACGAGAGGTGCTTTCAATATGAATTGTAATAAGATCCGCGCCTGCGCGAACGAAATTTTCAATGTATCTTTGAGGATTTTTAATCATCAAATGCACGTCAAAAAACAGCTTCGTTTTCTTTCTTATAGACTCTATAACGGGCGGTCCGAAGCTGATATTCGGAACGAACGCGCCGTCCATAACGTCAAGGTGTAAATACTGTGCGCCTGCCTGACGTACCTTTTCTATTTCCTTTTCAAGATTGGCAAAATCTGCCGCAAGAAGCGATGGTGCTATGTAGATCATAATCTTTCTCCCTTCATTTTTTGAAAATATATGTCGAATGGGTTTCGTTTAGCATAAAATAATAGTGAAAATCAGTATGAAAATTTGCGGCTCGGTCGTTCAAGCTCTCGGACGTGTGATGAATTTTTGCCGTAAATTTTTGTGCTTTTGTTTTATGTAAATTGTGATTTGGTGGGGATTAAAAGTTAGTTAAGTACCAATTTTCCGCTTTTTGAAAAAAGCTTAGCAAAAACTTTAATCGCTTGGTGTGTTCGGGTTCTGCGTAAATTTTCGATAATTCGTGGGCGAATTATCGGTTTTGAAAGTCCAACACCGCCCTTTGCCGCCCCCACGGCTACGCTTTTATCAGCAAATCACAGATTTTGCGAATATATGAGCAAAATCGTTATGTATTGTTTTGCTTCAAAAATTATACCCAACCATCGAGCAAACCACCGTTTTTGCTCGCAAAATGAGGTTGTAAAACCTCAAGGTGCGTTTGCAGGGCGCACCACTATTTGTTCGCACCAATAAAACGTGCGGCGGGATACGATTTGCGCGGAGTTAGGTAGAATTAGCACATACTATAAGGCTATTGGGCGTAGCGCCATAAAAGTTTTTGCGGCGGGGTTACCCGAAGCGACATTTATGAGCTTTGGGGGTTCGTGCCAAGCTTTTTTCACTTTTCAGTTTTGCGTTAGCAAATGTTTGCCGTGAGGCAAGCAAGAAAAGAGGCGACCTATTTTTTACTATAACTAACTCCTCGACAAATCAAAATTTAAAGCATTGGTTAAGCAAATCGA
Organism: Clostridia bacterium; assembly: GCA_017504245.1. Classification (GTDB taxonomy): domain Bacteria; phylum Bacillota; class Clostridia; order Oscillospirales; family CAG-272; genus RGIG4608. Next base: position 4,327 of record JAFVRQ010000038.1, read on the forward strand.
AAAAAGTCGATAAAAAATAAAAATAAAATTTAAAAAAGGACTACACAAAATAGATATTTTGTGATATAATGTAAACTGCATTATAATGATTAATTATACTCTTTTTTAGAAAGGGCATTAAAATGAGAGAAAATAACTATAAAAATAACAATAAAGGCAAGAATTTTGCTAAAAAGGACGAGCGTCGTCCGTATCGTGACGAGAGGGGTAATAATGCGAGCAAAAAGCAATATTACAAGGAGCCCGTTGAGATGGACGAGGGTGAGCTTGGCGGTCTTGTGATTGGACGAAACGCAGTTCGCGAGCTTTTGAAGAGCGGACGAGCAGTTGACAAGCTTCTCGTTAGCAAGGGGGACCGCGAGGGTTCAATCGTAGTTCTCGTTGCGCAGGCAATCGAGCGCGGAATACCCGTTGTTGAGGTGGATCGTGCAAAGCTCGATTCGATGGCCGGAATGAGTCAGCACCAGGGCGTTATTGCTATGGCGGCTGAAAAGGAATATGTTGAGGTTGAGGATATTATCGCGATTGCTCGCGAGAGAGGTGAAGCCCCCCTTATCGTTATTTCCGACGGTATTACAGACCCATACAATCTCGGCGCGCTTATCCGTTGCGCAGAGGGTGTTGGCGCACATGGGCTTATAATTCCAAAGCGCAGAGCGAGTGGACTTACACCCCTTGTATCCAAGGCGAGCGCGGGGGCTATCGAGCATCTTGCGGTTGCAAAGGTTTCAAACATCGCGCAGACTATTGAAGAGCTCAAGGAACAAAATATTTGGGTTTACAGTGCCGAGGCGGGCGGACAAGCATACTATGACACCGACTTCACAGGCGGTTGTGCAATCGTTTTTGGAAGTGAAGGCGAGGGAGTTTCCCAGCTTGTTAAGCAGAGAAGCGATTTTATAGTGTCAATTCCTATGTACGGTCACGTTAATTCCTTTAACGTTTCCACGGCGGCGGCAGTAATTTTGGCAGAAGCATCCAAACAGCACAGACAGAAAAAATAAGATGATATATGAAAAAATACGAAGGGAGGTAATTTGAGTGGAAAATTTCAATAACGATGAAGTAAAAAAGATGCTTGAGATGCTCAAAGAGCGGGCGAAAAGCACGTCGGATAAAGAAGAAGTAACTCAAGCTACCGATAATACCGTTGATTCTGCAGACGATATAAAGGATTTACTTAAAAAGCAGTTTTCTGCCGAGGGGGAAACCGAGAGTGAATCCGCTCTTGATGATTATTCCTTTGACGAGGTTGAGGATTTTATCCCCGATGAAGAAGAAACGGTTGAAGAAGAATTTGAAGAAAATTCAGACGAGCCCGAAAGCATTGAAGCCGAGCTTGATGAGATATTAACGGAAGCCTCTCCCGAGCCATATGAGGATTTGGCGGACGAGCCCCAAAATATTGAAGCGGAGCTTGACGAGATATTAACGGAAGCCGCTCCCGAGCCATATGAGGATTTGGCGGACGAGCCCGAAAGCATCGAAGCCGAGCTTGACGAGATATTAACGGAAGCCTCTCCCGAGCCCTATGAGGATTTAGTGGACGAGCCCATTGAAATTGTTGAAGATGCTTACGAGCCTGAGACCTTGGTCGAAGAGCTTGGGGAAATTCCGCAAGAGGTTGAAGCTCCAACTGCCGTATTTATGGCAGAGGAAGAGCCCGACTCAGTTATGGAGGAAGTGCTGTACCCCGAGGACGAGGTTATTTCAGAGGAACCCGTTGATTACGACGAGGTGCTTGAGGGGCAGCAGGGTACCGTATTTAACGAATTCGTTGAGGATTTGTCGGGTGATCTTGAGGACGTTGTGTTTGAAGCGGAAATTACCGACAGCCACGCTCCCAATAAGCAATATACGATTTTTGAGGATTGGGAAAACCTTATGAAGAGCAAGGATTTCGATGCGGTTGAGGAGGATATTCTTCCACCCGACGAGGAGGAGCTCGCCAAAAGTGTTGACACAACTCAAAAGCAGAGAGCACAAACCGATTATTTCAATCCCGTAGTTTCAAATGACGATCTTGACGCGGTTGATATCGCCCTTATGGTTGCGCTTGGTGGTAAGAGTGAGCTTAACGAAACTGTTGGATTTGAAAAAATACGTCAAGCGGTTGAGGAAACCGAGGATATGATTGCCGAAACCCTTGAGGATAAAAAGATAAACGGCTGCTACGGTGAGGAATACACCTCTCTTGCCCAAAACGGCAGAATAAGAAAGAAATATCACAATGATAAATTGAGTTTAATTATCAGAACGGTATTAACCGCGGTATTTACGGCAATCCTCATCGGATACGAAATTGCGGGATGGGCAGGAAGAGAATTTAGCGGTGCTTTTAATATTGCGGAAAACCCTGAATTCCACGTGCTTGCGGGATTTATTCTCCTTGTTCTTTGTATTGCAAGCTCGGGTAATAAGCTTATGCGTATTTTCAATGATACGTTGAGCTTTTCCTCCGTTTCATATATGTCGGGACTTGTGGCATTCGTTTTGAGTATGCTCCACGATGCGCTTGTTCTTATCCAATTTGATTCTTATGTTACGGCAGGACAGACCTTGCATTCAGTGTCCGCTGTTTTAATACTTTTGAGCTTGGTATATGATTTGTTTGATATTTTCCAGCAGGAAGGTGTTTTCAATATTATTGCTACAAGTGATAAAAAGCTTGTGCTTGAGCCCTATGGAAAAATTCAGGTTGAGGATGAGATTGATACGGGCGAAATGCTTGAGCAGGATAGCTATTGTATTTCACGTGTTCCAAATGTTAAGAAATATTTTGAAAGAACACAAAGACCTGTTTCAAACAATATGATGGGCAAGCTTATTCCACTAATGGTAAGCTTTTCGATTTCGATTTGCGTTGCGTTATTGCTCTTGATTGTGGTTAAAAAGATTAAGTTTGCAGTTGTTATATTGAGCTTTTTAATCACACTTTTATTCCTTTTGATTTGCACCGCGATTTTTGAAACCGAAACGGGATTCTTTATTGCGTATAAGCTTTTGAAGAAGAACAAAACGGGTATTATCGGTAAATCAAGCATTGCAGAGCACGGAAAATGCAATATCGTATATTTTGACGATTTTAACGTATTCAGCAAGAAGAGTGTTAGAACGAAGGGCCTTAAGCTCTACGATAATAATGAGATTTACCGAATTCTTTATCATACGCAGGCGGTATTTTCAAAGGTTGGAGGTCCTCTTAAGGGCGTTTTTGAATTTGCTACTACTGAAATGGTGCATTCAAAGAACGTTGAAATTAAGGAAATTAGCAAGGAAGGTATTTCTGCTATAGTTGACGGAAGAACGTCGGTCCTTATTGGTACGGGCGCATTTATGAGAAGCAGATATATTCACCCAAGCTATACCGCTGCCGACATCAAGCTCGAGGAAAAGGGAGAGGAGAGCATTATGTTCATCGCTCTTAACGGAATTCTTGGTGCAAAGCTTTACGTTACTTATCAGTTCTCGGGCGAGTTTGAAAAGCTTGCTAAACAGTTGAGGGCGCGCGGAATTAATATAGGTATTCGTTCAGCAGACCCCAACGTTAATAAAAAATGGGCTAATAATTACGGCAAGACAAAGAGAATGACGATAAGCATCGTGCGTCCAACTCTTAAGGAGCTTAAGCCGAGTGATAAATCCATAGAAAGCGGCATCGTTTCTACTAAGAACGTGCGCGCGCTTGCAGAGGCGCTTATGATGTGCACAAAGCTCGACAGCTTTGAAAGAATTTTGAACGGCATCAGAACGGTAGCACTTGTTATTATGGGAATTCTTGCATTTGCGTTGATACTTCTTTCAAAGGCAAACTTCTTAATGACTATGATCGTTTTGACGATTGCTTGCGGAGTTTGTGCATCTGCAATGGCACTTCTTTCTTACTTCTATATCAAACACTAATGGTGAAATAATGAATATAAAAAACAGTTCAATCCTGAAGTCCGTTGAAAAGCCCGGGCGATACAGCGCGGGCGAATTCGGACAGATAATAAAGGATAAAAATATTATTAAGGCGAGATGGGCATTCTGCTTTCCCGATACTTACGAAATAGGAATGTCCAATCTCGGTGTTAGAATACTATACGGTGCGCTTAATTCCGAGAGAGACGTTTGGTGCGAAAGAGTTTATGCTCCGTGGACGGATATGCAGGAAAAAATGCGCGAGCATAATATTCCTCTTTGCGCCCACGAAAGCGGAGATCCAATTAAGGAATTTGACATTGTCGGAATTACGCTCCAATATGAGATGTGCTATACCACAACCCTCAAAATACTTGAACTTGCGGGAATTCCACTCTATGCAAGGGATAGGGGAGAGGATTTTCCCATCGTGATCGGCGGCGGTCCGTGCGCTTATAACGCAGAGCCCGTGGCGGATTTTTTCGATTGCTTCTCAATTGGTGAGGGGGAAGAAAATTTAGTGGAATTTACCCGTCTTTACATTGAAATGAAGGAGAATGGCACTTACACAAAGAAGGATTTTCTTCATCGCGCGGCTGCCGAGATCGGCGGAATTTACGTCCCCTCTCTTTATGACGTTACATATAACGAGGACGGCACGATAAAGGCATATACTCCCATTTACGATGACGTCCCAAAGCGCGTTTTGAAGCGCATTATGACCGATATGGACAAGGCATATTTTCCCGATAAGGTGGTTATGCCCTATATTGAAACGGTGCACGACAGAATTATGCTTGAGGTTTATCGCGGATGTATCCGCGGCTGCCGTTTCTGTCAGGCGGGTATGGTTTACCGCCCCGTCAGAGAAAAAACCCCCGGTGTTCTTAACGAGCAGGCGAAGTGCTTATTTGAAGCAACGGGATATGATGAAATTTCACTTTCATCGCTTTCAATTAGCGACTATTCGCGTCTTTCCGAGCTTACGGATAATCTTCTTGAGTGGACGGACGATAATATGATCAGCTTGTCGCTCCCGTCACTTCGAGTTGACAGCTTTACAAAGGAATTGATGGACAAAATATCAACCGTTCGCACGGGCTCTTTGACGTTTGCTCCCGAGGCTGGAAGTCAGCGACTTCGCGACGTTATTAACAAAAACGTTTGTGAAAGTGACCTTTTGCGTGCGGTGAACGTTGGATTTGACGCAGGCAAAACCTCTTGTAAGCTCTACTTTATGATGGGCTTGCCCACTGAAACCTATGAGGACCTTGACGGTATTGCCGAGCTTGCGAAAGCCGTGATTGAAGCGTATTATGAAAATCCCAACAGACAAAAGGGTAGAGCGCCTTCGGTTACGGTTAGTGTTACGTGCTTTATTCCAAAGCCGTTTACTCCTTTTCAATGGGAAGCACAGGACTCTATGGAAACCTTTGTTGAAAAGCAGAAATATCTTGAGAGCAAGATTACCGATAGAAAGATACGTTACGTTCACCACGATGCGCGCGTTTCACACGTTGAGGCGATTTTGGCGCGTGGAGACAGACGTTTAGCACCTGCGTTGGCACTTGCGTGTGAGCGTGGCTTCTGCTTTGACGCGTGGGACGAATTCTTCCGTTACGATGAGTGGATTAAGGTATTCGAGGACTGCGGAATTGATTATAATTTCTACTCAAACAGAGTTTGGGGCGAGGACGAGGTGCTTCCTTGGGACGTTATCGATTGCGGTGTAACTAAGGAATTTTTGAAGCGTGAGAGAAAGAATGCATATAGCGAAAAAACAACGCCCTCGTGCCGCGAAAAATGTAGCGGCTGCGGTGTAAATAAGCTTGGAGGTGAGAGAACGTGGTGTCCGAAAAAGGAAAATTAAAGCCATACTCGAAGGACGATTATCCGATGATTGAAGCACCGAAATTTATTAGATTTAAGTTTCGCAAGGTTGGAAATTTGCAGTTTATCTCACACCTTGATTTGCAAAAGGCGATGGCAAAGGTGCTCGTTCGCGCTAAAGCTCCGCTTTGGTATAGTAAGGGCTTTAACCCCCACGCAAAGCTTATTTTTGCGCTTCCGTTATCGGTTGGCGCGCAGAGTGAATGCGAATATCTTGACGTTAGAGTTGAGAGGGCAATTCCGCCCCTTGAGCTTATGGAGCATATAAATAATGAGCTTACAGACGAGCTTCGTTTCGTTGATGCGTATTATCCCGAAACAGCCCTTGAGGATATTTATTGGGCGGAATACGATTTCTCAATAAAAACCACGGGTGCTGACGAAAAATTGGCTCGCGAGGTTGAAAAATTGCTAACTGCAGAGCAGGTGATAATCCTTAAAAAAGCAAAGGATAAATACAAAAAGATTTTCTTTAAGGAGATTGATATTGCGCCCTACGTTCGTGACGTGAGCGTGGTTTTTGACGGTGAAATTATTAAGATAAATGCTAAATTATCGGCATCAATCAACCAAACCCACCCTCATATCAATCCCGAAAATATCGTGACTATGCTTAAAGACAAGCTTGGAATTTTGTCGGGCCACGTTACACAAGAGCAATACGATATTATAAGAACAAGAATTTATTTTGAGGACGGCAAAACCGACTTCAGATAAGGAGAATTTTATATGTTTGTTTGGGTTGGAATCAACGTTGAGGAACAGCTCAGGGAAACGAGAATGGCAGTTGACGGAGTGTTTGAAAAAATAGATATTTCAAACGTGACCTGTCAACTGCCGCTTCATATTTCCCTGAAAATTTCCTTTGAAATTGAAAATGAGCTTTTTAATAGTGTTTTGAATGACATTGCGTCAATTTATGAGGCGCAAAAGCCATTCAAAATTGACGTTAAGGGTGTTGAAAAGCACGAAGATATTATGTGGATACGTATGTATTCAAATGCAGAAATTGAAGCGCTTGCCACGGCATTAAATATGATGCTTAAAGAAAAATACGGCATACCGCTTCACGAATACGACCTTGATTTTATCTTCCATACAACGCTTTTTATGGACGATGATAAGGAAAAAATCAACATCGCACGTCAGCTTTTGGGCGACCTCAATTTACCCGAAACCCTTGTAGCCAACACCTTTGTTATCGGCACAAGCGAAACGGGAGAGAATGGAACGTATAGGGTTTTTAAGACGATTGGTAAATAATAATGGAGGTAACTATATGCCAACAAAAGAAGAATTAATGCAAATTACTCCGGGGGAGCTTACCGATCTTGGTATTTGTCCTACCTGCTTTAACAGGGAGCACGGCGGTGCGATATACGGTGACAACGCAGACAAAATGCTTTATGAGGACGAGGATATCGAGTGCTTTTTCGTCGGCGCGCCGCGTTCGGAGGGACATATGTGCATATCAACGATGGAGCATTATCACGATATGAGCGAAGCACCCGATTGTCTGAATGAAAAAATCATCAGATTTGCAAAGCAATTTATGGTTATCATCAAAGACGTTTACGGCTGCGAGCGCGTATATATGTGCACGATGTGTGACGGTCCTAACAATCACTATCACATTCAACTTATTCCTCGATACTCCTATGAAAAAAGGGGCTCAACGAATTTTGTTAAGCAGAGAAAAGCATACATTTACGATGCAGAAAAGCTTAACAAGGTAAGAAAAGCTATTGAAGATTATTCTGAAAATTTATAGAGGTTTTTATGAAATTAATTGATAAAAGTGTTTTTATAGCAGATGGTGCGAAGATTGTTGGGGACGTGGAAATCGGGAAAAACAGCAGTGTTTGGTTCAATGCGGTTATCAGGGCGGACTCGGATAAGGTAAAGATTGGCGAAAATTCCAACGTTCAGGACAACTCGGTTATTCACACAAGTGAGGGTTTTGGCGTTCAAATAGGAGATAACGTTACTATTGGTCACGGTGCTATTATACACGGATGCACGGTAAAAGACAACGTTATGATCGGAATGGGAGCGATAGTTTTGAACGGAGCGGTTATAGAGGAAAACTCTATCATCGGAGCAGGCGCGCTTATAACTCAAGGCAAGGTAATTCCTGCGGGAAGTCTTGCATTTGGAAATCCCTGCAAGATAGTTAGACAGCTTACCGATGAGGAAATATCTTCAATTTCATGCAATGCCAAATCCTATGTGAAAGAGGCGGAGAAATATAATACAAAGATATCAATTGACATTTGATTTGTTCTGTGATATAATCAAATCACCAAATAAAAGGAGGATGAATTATGAAGAAAATTCTTGTACTGACCTTGACTGCTTTGGTGATTTTTGGGTTTACGGGCTGTGTTTTGAAGATATATAAATTGCCTCAGGAAGGTTTTTGTTATACCACATACGAGAGGGAAGAAATTGAACTTAGTCAAGAAGAGCAAGAGTATATTATCAATTTGCTTAATGACGGTAAGTGGTATCCGGGTATTGCAAAATTTGATTCCGATGTGAATTTTTATCCGAACGGGTTTAAGTTAGGATATTGTGCTGAAAGTGGAGTTTTCAATGATTTTACTTTGAAAAGATCTCTTTCAATTTCCGATGATGCAAGAGATATAATAAACGAATATTTAGGATTGAACAAAAAAGAAAGCACCTCAATTGAGGTGCTTTCTTTTTTTATTTAAGTTGTATTTTCTGTTCTTTTTTCTTCATTTCTTTTGCAAAGACAATCAGAATTATAAGTGACATAATGGTACAAGCTCCCATTGTGAGAGGTGCGTTAAGCCAAAGTCCCGTAAGACCTATTGAATTAAGTGCAAATATGAATAGTATTGGGAAAATAAACGCGCTACCAACGGAAATGAGAGTTGCATAGAATGATTTTTCCACCGCGGTCATATAGCATTGCGTTGAAAATGCAAACCAGAAGAAAAGCTTCGATACGGCGAAAATTTTGAGAGCTTTGGTTGCTTCTTTCAAAAATGCCACATCGGTGCTTGTGGTGAAAAGGGAAATGAGTACATCGGGCAAGAAGAACATCGCAAGAAAAGCTACTATACTTACGATAGCGCTTGCCGAGAATATACATTTTGCGAGCTTTTTAACTCTGTCAAAGCGCTTTGCTCCCCAGTTATAGCCGATAGCGGGCTGGGTTGAGTCGCAAAGACCGTATATTACGGGATTCAGCACCTCACCAAGATACATTTGCATTCCGTATATTGCAACCGCGGAGTCGCCGCCCATCGAGATGAGTGCTTTATTCATAACCACCGAGGTTACTCTTCCTGATATATTAGCTAAGAATATAGGTGTTCCGCATTTGATGATTTGTATAGTAGTTTTTTTAGAAAATTTAGGTCTTGTAAGGTGCAAGGTGAATTTGCCAAGAGCAAAGGGCAAGAATGCGATAAGCACGAAGGCGAGCATAGAAAGACAACTTGCAAGTGCCGCTCCCCAAATATCAAGCTTTAGAACGAACAAAAAAACGAATTCGAGCAAAGCAGTTGCTATGCTTACCGCGATGCTGAGCCACATTCCGAATTTCGTTTTACCTGAAATTCTTAAATAGTTATCAAGTGCGAAGCCGCCCGTGATAAGCGGAGAGAAAATCGCATATACGCGGATATACTGTACCGCAAGTCTTTGTGCTTCTTCGCTTGCATCAAGAAATGCAAGAAGGTAGGGAGAGCCGACGTACATCAATATTCCCATAAATACGCCTGCACCCACAATCATAAGAAGCGCGCAGGTGAAGATGTTATTCGCTTCCTTCTCCTCCTGCTTGCCGAGTGCTATGGAGATAGGTACGGCAGAGCCGACGGCAATAAGGTCGGAGATGGCGAAATTTATAATTACGAAGGGAAAGGCGAGATTTATTGCGGCAAAGGCGGTGTCGCCGAGTATCTGACCGACGAAAATTCCGTCAAAAAGTCCATACAAGGCAGACGCGAGCATACTGATTGCTCCCGGAAGTGCCGCCATAAAGAACAGTCGCCAAACGCTTGTTTTTAAAAAGTATTCTTTATGTTCCATAAACTCCTCTGTTATCAGTTATCTTATTAATTATAACAAAAATAACAGAAAAGTCAATCCTTTACTCAAAAACAGTTTCAACGAGCTTTGAGCATTTCGCGGGTGAATACTGCCAGTGCGTGATATGCTTTGTTTCCTTCGTGTCGATATAATAATGTAACTGAGTCGGCTTTGCCGCGCAGGTGTTGAAATCTATCAATATCAATTTGATTTTCATTTTATCGGGAATAATGCTCTTTATGTAGACGGAAACTGCATCACCAACCTCAATCGAATTGAAAAGAGGGTGATCCTCCTTTATTTCCGCAAGCCCTGCAAGGTTTGGGGTAAGCTCAATAAAAATACCGTAATTTTCGATGCTTCTAACAATGCCGGAAACAGTTTGACCGATGCAAAATTCACTCGCATTTTCCTCCCAAGTGCCGAGAAGCTCTTTTAAGCTAACGTAAATTCTGCCGCTTTCCGTATCGTTTGATTTAACTGTAACGTCAAGCCGCTGACCGCAGAATAATCGATCGGAGGGATGGCTGATACGCGATACGGAAATGCAATCGATTGAGAGAAGAGAGGGAATACCGCATCCAATGTCAACGAATGCTCCAAAGCGGTCAAGATGCGTGATGGTTGCAGGTATTATATCCCCTGCACAAAGAGTGGATAAATAAAAGCTTCTGCACTCGATTTGCGCGCGTTTTCTTGATAGGATGACTCTATACGTGTCATCGATCGGTTCAATAGAAACAACCTTAAAGCACACGGGCTTGCCAACGCGCGTGATTATTGCAATATCCTTTATCGGCTCGCCTTTTTGAGTCAGCACACATTCCTCACGGGGGATTATGCCGCGAATACCGTATAAATCAATATGAAGATTAAATTCCTCGTCGCACATTATTGCGTTGCCTTCAAGTATTCGATCCTCCTGCATTGCTTTCTCGAGTCCTGCAAGAGTTGAAATATAGGATAAATTCTCCTTTGAATAAATAGAGCTTCCTTCGGGAAGATAGTAGTTATAATCCATTGTTTTTTCCTCACTTTTTTATCACTATTATCAAAATATTAAGTAATTGGAAAAAATATTCAAAAAAATTTTAAAATCGCAAGTGAGGAAAAGAGAGCAAATAATATGAAAACAAGAGAAAAAACGAGATAGCATAAGGATAAATTAAAATATCAAAAAAAGTTTTCAAAAAGGTATTGACAAGTGGGAAGAGAAGTGTTATAATGTGCAAGGTTAAAAAATTATAACACAAATTCATTTTGGAGGAATTTATTAATGTCAACTTATTTTGCTAATGCAAATACCATTGAAAGAAAATGGTACGTTATAGACGCTGCTAATAAGCCCCTCGGTAGAACAGCAGTTGCTGCTGCTAACATCCTTCGTGGCAAGCACCGTCCTGAATTCACACCTCACGCTGACTGCGGTGAATTCGTAATTATCATCAATGCTGACAAGGCAGTTCTTACAGGCAGAAAGCTTGAACAGAAATACTACTATCATCACTCCGGTTATATCGGCGGTATGAAGGCAGTTCAATACAAGACTCTTATGGCTACAAAGCCTGAGCTTGCTATGACACTCGCAGTTAAGGGTATGCTTCCCCACAACACACTTGGTGCAAAGGCAGCTACACGTCTTAAGGTTTACGCAGGCGCAAACCACAAGCACGAAGCTCAGCAGCCCACACCTTATGAAGTTTAATGAAAGGTAGGACAAAGAATATGTATACAAGCTCAAAGCCCTATTTTTACGGTACAGGTAGAAGAAAGAAATCCGTTGCTCGTGTAAGAATCGTTCCCGGTACGGGCGTTATCACAATCAACGGCAAGGATATCGACACATACTTCGGTCTTGAAACACTCAAGCTCATCGTTAACCAGCCCTTCGGCGCTACAGGTAACGAAGGCAAATGGGACATCATCGCTCTTGTAAACGGCGGTGGTATCTCCGGTCAGGCAGGCGCAATCCGTCACGGTCTTGCACGTGCACTCGTTGCAGCTGACGAAGCTAATAAGCCCGCTCTTAAGGCAGCCGGCTTCCTTACTCGTGACCCTCGTATGAAGGAAAGAAAGAAATACGGACTCAAGGGCGCTCGTCGTGCTCCTCAGTTCTCAAAGAGATAATTGGATTACAAATATCTTATACAACACCAACTTTTCAGTTGGTGTTGTTTTTTTATTTTCGATCCAATTATCTCTGTCGAACTGAGGCTAACCCGAAGCACAGCATTCGGGTTATCTAAGCTTGCTGCATCTTGTGTTTCGTTTGTTTTGCTTTTTTTCTTTTTTGCTTACTTTAGTCGGATCACGGTGTGATTTGCTTCATACGAATGAAAACAGCGCTTCATAATTATCAAAAAAATCCTCTTGACAATCGCGCAAGGAATAGTTATAATATAATTGTAGAAATCGGCTCTTTTGTTCAAATTTGATATAATAAATCGGAGGTGCTTGTTTTGGAAAGAGATTATAAATTGCTAATTGACGAAGAAGATAAAATGGCGGACGTTATTTACGCCTTGAATGCTCAGGCGCGTCGAAATATAATGAGCTTGTTAAGAAGCTCCTCTTATTCGGTCGTAGAGCTTGCGCGACTCTTAAAGCTCCCTATATCCACCGTTTCATTTCACTTGAATATATTGAGCAAGGCAGGGCTTGTTTCCGTGGTAGTGAAGAAAAATACGAGGGGAAACGCAAAAATAGTGTCTCGAAACGTTGACCATATATTGCTTGATTTTATTTCGGATGAAGAGGACGTTAAAAGCGGACACTTTTCACAAGAAATTCCGCTCGGCAGCTTCAGTGATGCGCAGGTTAGGGCAAGCTGCGGAATGGCAAACGAAAACTCCATTATCATTGCTGATGATCTCCCGGGTGTGTTTTTCAGTCCCGAGCGTTACGGAGCGCAGATTATTTGGTTCAGCAAGGGATATTTGGAATACAAAATCCCCAACTATATGATTAAGGATAAAAAGCTCAATTCGATAACGTTTAGTATGGAATTGTGCAGTGAAGCGCCAAACTATAGAAACGATTGGGAAAGTGATATTACGTTTTGGATTAACGGAGTTGAAGTTGCAACCTACGTTTCTCCCGGAGATTTTGGCGGTAGGCGAGGACGCCTTAACCCTGATTGGTGGTCTGATTATTCGACTCAGTATGGAATAATTAAAAATCTTTCCATCACCGAAAAAGCGGTATTTCTTGATGAAAACCGTGTCAGCACCCGCAATATTCAATCGCTTGGAATACAAGGGGGCGATTATATAACGTTTCGCATCGGTATAAAGGATAATGCGCGTCATCAAGGTGGTATCAATCTTTTTGGAGAAAAATTCGGAGATTTTTCTCAAGGGCTCGTTTTTATGGCGGATTATAGTTGAAAAACATCGAAAAAATTAAAAAATCGTATAAATTATCTAAAAAAAGCGTTTTGCTTGCCTTCACGGTAAGCAAACGCTTTTTTGTTCCATATGCACAATTGAAATGCTAAAAAGTTTTGGCAATATGTCCATTCAATTCGGCTAAATATACATAACGCTTTAAAATACTTTGTGCAAAATATACAAAAAACTTTAAAAACCTATGATTTATTTGTTCAACTCTCATATTACTAAAAATGCTATTTTTGCTTTTTTTCATAGAGTTGTTGACAAAAATTCTAATGTTATCTAAAATATAAGTAGATTTGATGGAAAAATATATTTAATTCCATCAAATACAAGCTGCTTTTTTTCTTTGCGAAATTGTGCATTGTTGACAAATTGCATTATTGATGCCAAGATAAAGACGGCGATTTTAACAAAATTAATTTTTTAGGAGGAAACTAAAATGAAAAAATTCAGACTATTGTTGATATTGCTCGTTATTTCAATGACAATGTCAGCTTTCGTTGCTTGCGGCGGTGAGAAGAATGACCCCAATGAAGGTGATAATCCCGATGGCACGGTAACGATTGAGTTCGTGGGCTGGGGTGATGCAGCCGAGCTTGCAAATTATCAGGAGCTCGTAAATTTGTTTATGGAGGAGAACCCGAATATTACGGTTGTTTACAAGGGTGAGAGCGCAACCACATATATGACAACGCTTAAAAACCGTGCAAACAATCTTCCCGATCTCTTCTATATGCCTGACTATGATTTCCTTGAGTGGGTAGCTAACGGCACGATTAAGGACATTTCTTCTTATTTTACTGCTGAAGAGCTTTCAACACTTTGGCCTCAGGCGGTTGACGAATATTATTTCGATCCCTCAACCAACAAACTCGGAAAATCCGAAACGGCAGGACTTTACGGTCTTCCCAAAGACCTTGGTCCCTTCACACTCGTTTATAATAAGACACTTCTTGATAAGCAGATAGCTAAATACGGACTTAACAGCGAAGAAATTTATGCTATGCTTAGCGCAACGGATCCTATGACTTGGCAGGAATTCCGTACACTTCTTAAAATGATCGACCCCGATGGCGGAGCAGATAACGTTTACGGTATCTCTCACTATGAGATCGAGGCGGCTGTATATTCAAATAACGCAAGCTTCTTCAATGAGGACGCGAGCGTACAAACAATTACAGACCCCAATTTCTATAATGCAATTCAATTTATTGCAGATCTTCACTTGGTTGACAACGTAATGCCAAGTGCAGCAGACCAGATTTCTACGAACGGTTATCAGCGCTTTAAGGGACAGGGCTGTGTATTCAGCTTTATGGGTCCTTGGGACTGCGCGGAATTCTGGAAAACAGTAAACTTTGATTATGATATTCTCCCCGTTCCTTACAACGGTGAAAATCCCGAGGCAGAGAGCACTGCTTGGGTTGGCTCTATGGGATATTGCGTAAGCGCTAAGGCAAGCAAGGCGAAGACCGAAGCGGCTGTTAAGCTTGCTAAGTTCCTTTGCTATAACGAGGGCGCACAGCGTAAGTTCTACGAGCTCGGCCAGCAGGTTCCCAACATTATGGATATGGCAAATAACGATTATCTCAGCGAAACAAACGAGCTTCTTGCAGATAAGAATCCTCCCTCACGTTCCGTTTGGGTTGATACGATCAACGGCAGAAGTGAAACCGACCTTGTTGGCGGTAAGGTAAGATCTCGTTATTACACATATTCTTCCGACTGGTTTGACAGCTTCACGGAATGGCTTTCAACACAGAAGATGTGGGACGGTAACGTAACCGCAGAACAGGCTTGTAAATCTTATGCAAGCACATTCCAAGCATTCCTTGATGAAATGCGAGCAAATTTGGGAGGATAATATCCAATGAAAAAGAGAATGAGCAAAGTTGCAAAAAAAGAAGCACGCGTGGCCTTTGCGTTTATTCTCCTGCCTATAATCGGTTTCTGTATATTTACCATAGGAGCTATGATTTTTTCATTTAAGTATAGCTTTGAAAACTATAACATTTTCACGGGCGAGTCAAAGTTCGTAGGTTGGAAAAATTACAGCGATTTGTTTAAAAACGTGCTTTATAGTGCAAGCTTTAAAAATTCTATTAAAAACACCGTTGTTCTTTTGCTCAGTATTCCGTTGAGTATGGGTATGGGACTTCTTGCGGCGGTATTCGTTAAATCGGGCAAGGTAAAGGGCGGAAAATTCTTCCAGGTTCTTTATTACATTCCCGTAGTATCAAGTGCCGTGGCAATGAATATAGTGTGGCGCTATATATTCAATAACGAATTCGGTATAATCAACCTGCTTATTGGAGAGAAAATAGCGTGGCTTAGTGATGATACGTTAATAAAAGTAGCAATAATTGCCAAGAACTCGCTGAACGGCATAGGTACTGCAATGATTCTTTATCTTGCCGCAATGCTCAACATTCCAAAGGATTATTATGAGGCGGCTGAGATTGACGGTGCATCAAAGGTTCGTCAGTTTTTCAAAATTACACTTCCGCTTATTACCCCCATCACGTTCTATCAGTTGATCACCGGACTTATCGGCGGATTTCAATCGTATGCGGATTCGCAGGTGTTCGGTGCGGGAGTGCAGGGAGCACAAACGATAGTGTACTTTATTTGGCAAAGAGGAATTAATCAGAGCAGATACGGACTTGCATCGGCTGCGTCTATTTTGCTTGCGTTGGCGATTATGATAATCACTATGATTCAGTTCAAGATGTCGGATAAATGGGTTTATGAGGAGTGATGCGTATGAAAAAACAATATCTTAACGAGCCAAGTCCCGCAAAAAGGGTTTGGAGCATAGTTGCTAAAGTATTAATCTACGTATTTTTGATAAGCATAGCGCTCATATTGGTTTTCCCATACGTTTGGATGCTTTTAACGTCATTTAAGGATGACTATGAGGCGATGAGCTTAACCTTGACCCTGTTTCCAAAGAAATGGATTTTCTCAAATTATGAGGAAATCTGGTCGATAGTTCCGTTTCTTAGCGGTGTTTGGAACACCATTAAGGTTGAGGTTTCCGTAATTGCGATAGGAACGTTTGTATCGGCACTTGCTGCGTTTGCGTTTGCAAAGCTTCATTTGCCCGCAAGAAACTTCTGGCTCTTGTTTTTGATGAGTGGTATGATGGTGCCATATGCAGCGCTTATGATGCCTCAATATCGCGCGTTTTATGAATTGAAAATGACGGACACGCTTCTTCCTCTTATTCTTCCCGGATTATTTGGAAATATATCGATGATGTTTTTCTTCATTCAATATATGAAGGGCATTCCGAATGCAATTATCGAAGCGGCAAAAATTGACGGGGCAGGGTATATGAGAATATTCCTAACCATTATGTTACCTATGACCAAAACGGCTATTGCCGCGCAGGTGATTTTCTGGTTCACGGGTATATGGAACGACTATTTTGCTCCGGCTATATACCTAAAGGACCAAACAAAAATGACACTTCAGCCAATGATGGCGTTTATCAACTCGAACAACTCAGGCGGTACTAATTTACCACTTATTATGGCAGGGGCGGTGCTTTCAAGTCTTCCTATGCTGATAATATACTCCACCTGTCAGAAGTTCTTTGTTGAATCAATGGCCATTTCAGGCGTGAAGGGATAAAATTATTAGAATCTCGCAGCATATAATAAAAAATTTATTTAAGGAGGTCTTCGAGATGAAAAAAACTTGGATTAGCGCAGCCCTCGCCGTGCTGTTGATGCTTTCCATTATGCTTACGGGTTGCGTAGGCGGAGGCATTGTTAACGGTGATAAGTACGAGGACTACAATCCCGACAAAAAGCCCGGAAACGATCAGTTTGATTTCCCGGGAAACTATTCCGCACCCGAGCTTAAAATCGACGGTATCGATGACGATGCTCAGTGGGAAAATGCAAAGACCCTTGCTACGTTCGGACACGACGGAGCAGCAACAGTAAAAATTTATCGCGGCGAACAGGCATTGTTCTTCTTCGTTGAGGTTGCAGATGCTATTCTTGCAACAGAGGGCGAAACCAATGACGATGCGGTAACGCGCAGCGATAGCGTTGAAATTTATATTGATACGCTTGCAGACGGTGGCTTGAAGCCCCAGAATGATGACTATCAGATAAATCTCGGTATTCACGGCAAGACTCGTATTATGCAGGGCTCCGGCTCGGGCTGGGGCGGCTGGAACGGTCTTATCGACTATGAGGTTCAGCTTGACGGTGTTCTTAACGACGGCTATGAGGCAACTGACGTAGGTTATACCGTTGAGGTAATGATTCCTTATTCTCAGATAGGTATCGAAAAGAATGATACTATCGCAGTTTCCTTTGGTCAGGTTGATAAGGTGGCTGTGGGAGCTTCTGCGACAATTGACTGGGACTGGTACGGTTGGACGTATAACGGTAAGATCGTTGAGCCCCAAACTCCCGATAATTACTTGATTCTCGATAAGGACAACAACGTAATGTCCCGTGACGAGGAGAGCAAGCCCGACGCTGATATGGCGGGTTACGTAGTTGATTACGTAACGGGTGCTCCCATAGTTGGCGCAACGGTTACGGTAGCTTCTCCCGAGGGCTTGGAAATTGCGCCCGTTGTAACGGACGAGCAGGGATATTTCGTATTTGAAAAGGTTAATCCCGATAAGACATACGTTCTTTCGGTTGATAAAGAGGATTATTTCAGCAATACAGTTGAATTTACAAGAGGCGAGCTTCGTGCAGTAAACGGAGGCCGTGTTCTCAAAAACGTAACCCTTCGCAATAAAAACGACGTTGAAAAGACGACCGTTACAGGTACTGTTAAAAACATCGTTAAGGGCGTTGTTGAAGGCGCATTGGTGACGGTTGAGGGAACCACTCTTTCCGCAACGACGGATGCTAACGGCAGCTTCACGATTGCAGGAGTTCCTGCTGAAGAGAATATTATCCTTGTTGTAAGCAAGGATGGATACGGAACGAGCAAAACGACCGTTTCCGTTGAAAAGCTTGTGGCTAACGGAGAATCAAACGTTGGCGACGTTAATATCAATCTTCCTTACGCGCAAACCGGTGGATTTGGTAATAAATCCGATTTGTTTGCAGATAGCTCAATGTCCTTGTCACGTACACTTACCGGTGTTGAGATGATTCTTGCAGGTACAAGATTGCTCAGCGGTAGTATTGAAATCTATCTTGACGTTAAGGAATGTGCAGACCATAGAGATAGCGATGCTACGATGTGGCGCTTCGACCTCAGAGGCGATGGCACGATAGGTGTGGAAAACTACGCAGCTGAAGGCGCGGGCACGTCCGCAGGCCTTGAGTACGTGCTTTACTACAACGACCCCACGGGCTATAGTGCAAGACTCTTTATTCCTTATACATATTTGGGAATTGAACCTCTTGATGTATTCGGTATATCTCTCGGACAGTGGTCAACAACAGCAACCGACTGGGACGGTTGGGGCTTTAACGGACAGTTCATCGCTCCCGAAACTCCCAAGACGTTCGTTCGCGTAAGCGCAACCAACGAGCTTTACCGTCAGGAAAATAACGTATCTATGGTAAATCTTTCCGGTAACGCAGGTCTTTCAGGTGTTAAGGTAGAGGTAAACGGAATTTCAACCGTTACCGGTGCTAACGGCGCTTGGCATATGAAGGCGGTACAAACGAGTGAAGCGGTAAATATCGTTTACTCTCGTCAAGGATACGTTACACTCACAACAACGGTTCCCGCAGGATATTTTGATGCAAATTATAGCTATTCTGAAAACGTAACTCTTGAAAAGCAGACGGTAACTCTTTCGGGTACTGTTACAAGCGAAAGAACGGGCGCGCCCGTTGTCGGAGCAACGGTTTCGATTCTTGAAGCCGGTATTTCCGTAGTTACCGATGAAAACGGTAAATATACTATCGAAAATCTCGGAACAGAAGTGGATATTACGGTGAAGATCGAGGCAGAGGACTATGTAACCAAGGAAGAAAGCATTTCCGCAGTTACACTTGCTTCTTTGGACTCTCACACGTTGGATGTTCCGCTCGTTGAAAACAATAATATCAATTACGTTACACTCAGCGGTAAGATTACTAACGTAAACGGTCCCGTTGCAGGCGTAAGCGTAAGCGTTGTTGGTAACAGCGAATTGACGGCTCTTACAAATGAAAACGGCGAATTCGTTATCAACGATTATCCTGCAGTTGACTGCGTTCTTCATATTGAAAAGAGCGGTTACATTTCGCAGGATATAACGATGAAAGCAGACGATATTGCAAAAACCGCAACTGAGCATAGCATAGGCGAGATCGATTTCATTCTTGAATATGAAATGCTCCAAGGTGTTATAGCAGACAAATCCGATGCGTTTGCTGCATTCGTTGGATACGTTACAAGATCCAAAACGGGATTTGAATTTAAGTTTATAGGTTCTCGTCCGTTTACGGGACAGCTTGAGCTCTTTGTTGATACAAAGACGAGCGCAGCAGATAACGCTCGCGATACGAGTGACTATTTGTTCCTTCTCTTAGCTGATGGCGGCTTGTCTATTGTAAACTGGGGCGACGGAACTAAGAACGAAACAAGACCCGCAAATATGGTTTACACGGTTGAAAATGCAAGCGGCAGCAATCCCACGCTTACATTTACACTTCCTTATGATTTCTTCGGACAGGTAAATGCAGATGCAGCGGTAGCTCCTACCGAGGTAATCGGTATTTCCGTAGGTCAATGGATGGGTTCCGACTGGGACGGTTGGGATAACTTCAATCTTATCGGTATCAACAATGCGGAATTTGTAAAGCCCGAGTGGCCTCAGGACTACGTGCGTATAGCGGCTGATAATACGTTGTACTCAAAAGCAGATAACGAGCCGGTGGATTTCAGCTCCTATCAAATTCATTTTGGTACGGGTATGATGACAACGCAGACGGGAAGCACAGTAGCAGGTGCGTTGGGTAACGCAGGACTTAATGCGGACGATATGTATGCGAAGATTACTAACCGTGATGAAAACGGCGTGACGTTCGAGGTCATCACAACGGGCAGCTTCGGTACCAATACCAATACTAATGAAAAGGAAATGATCCTTATCTACTTTGATATAGGATCTGAGAGCACAGGCGGTTGGACACCTGATTATCTCATTAAGATAGCTTCCGACGGTACTGTTTACGGAAGAGCAAATTCTGCTTGGTGGAGTGCTGCTGAAGCGGATAAGCTTGATACTACGGCGACCATCACAACGGAAAACGGCGTAACGAAGATAGTATATACGGTAGCTTACGGCACAATTGGTATCGGAGCAACAGACGTATTCGGTATTGCAATGCGTGAGGCTTCACACAATGCAGGCGATCATATGTTGTACGATCCTTGGCACGATTGCTATTTTAACGGCCAAACGACCGGTATTGACGCTGCAGATTGTGCACAGTTTATCAGAGTAGCGGCCGATGGAACACTCTATCGTGCCAACAGTAACCAATAAGGAGGAAAAGCACTATGAAAATTAAATCATTTATTTCCGCTTTACTCGCATTTGTTATGATCTTTTCTCTTGTTTCCTGCGATTTTTCGCAGGGAACACAAGGGAACGTAGAGGATCCGGTTGAATACGATGATCCTAATGCTGCGTTTTCTACTTACGATAACAAATCGTATAATGAATATCTTCTTGGTGAAGATGTGAAAATTGCAAATCAATGGGAAGGATACGGAATAGGCGACCCGTTTATTATGAGATATAACGGTATGTACTATCTCTACTGTTCAACCCTTGATTCCGAAACAGGTGTTCGCGGCTACAAATCCGCTGACCTTATGAATTGGGTTCCTATGACGGGCGCAGGTCTTCGTGAGGGATACGTTTCTCAGGATAACGTTACCAAGGCGGCATACGCACCCGAGGTGTACTATTTCAACGGTACGTTCTATATGTACACGTCTCCTGCAGGCGCAGGTCACTATATTCTCACGTCCGATAGCCCCGAGGGTCCCTTCGTTAAGGCAACGAATAACTTCGGCATGTCAATCGACGGCTCTATTCTTATCGACGATGATGAAACAATATACTTTACCTATGCAAGCCAGGGCGGAATACGCATTGCTAAGATGTCGGATATGCTTACGGTTGACGCAACGAGCACACCTCAGCTTAACAATACGTCAATCGGCGGCTGGACTGAGGGCTCTTATATACTCAAGCGTGACGGCGTTTATTATTTGACCTTCACGGGTACTCACGTTGCCAGTGACGGCTACCGTATTGCTTATGCAACCGCAAGCGCATTGGTAAACGCAAACGGTGCATTGAACCGTAACGCATTTACACGCGCTGAAAACAATCCTTTGGCTCTCAATACTGAGGGAGCACTTAAAGGTATCGGACACTCCTCAACGGTGCTTGGTCCCGATATGGATTCCTACTATCTTGCATATCATATGCTCAACTCATCAGGTGGTCCTAACAGAAGTCTTGGCATTGACCGTCTTCTTTTCAACGGCACGCAGATGAGCGTGGCAACAAATCTTGAGGGCAGTATTGCTCCTGCGCTTCCGATTTTCTATGCAAACGGTATTGATGCGGAAAGATTTGACGTTTCCGACGGACTCGTTCTCAGTAAATCTGCTCATAATGCGAATTTCTCTGCGGAGTTTAACGTAACCGGAGCAGAAAAGAGCGTTTACGTATTCGGATACGTTGACGGCTCTAACTATAATTCCGTAAGCGTTGACCTTACGGCAAAGACGATTACGCTTGCTTCCGTAATTAACGGTGAAGAAAAGGTTGTTGCAACGGGTACTCTCGTGAACGATTTCAAGGCGGATAAGCTTCATACGGTAAGAATCGCGGCTCGCGACGGCAAGGTTGACGTTGTATTTGACAATATGACGAAGATCGATAATGCTGAGCTCAGCGTAGCTTCCGGTAAGATCGGCTATAAGGGACTTGTTGATTCTGCGGAAATCGGATATACCGCATTCAGTAACGTTGCTATGGGTATGAGCGACGAGGCAGAGGCAAAGCAGGCACTTGGAACGATAGGCGCATCTCTTTATCTCAGAGAAGAAACCTATTCTGCAATTGGCGAGCTTTCCTCCGATGCAGTAATGGTTCTTGAGGATTATCCTTATGCAGGTGTTAAGGCGCTTCAACTCGCTAAGGGCGAAAACGCTTCCTACCTTGTGAACTTTAAGGAGGGCGGAAGATATGCGCTCGAGCTTGTTTACCGCGCTGCTGACGGCGGCAAGAAAATGGGTATGAAGCTCGCGGACGGTAACGTATTGTCATTCGTTCTTCCTAAGGTTGAAACCGACGAAGATTACGTAAAGGCATTCGTATGCGAGGCAAATATCGAAGCGGGCATTAAGGTGGTTCGCCTTGAGGCAATTGATGGGGAAGTGCAGTTTATGAGCTTCAGCTTCGTTGAAGCAAGCAACAGCACGCCTGAATTCAGCGAAAGTCTTGCAGATTACGTTACACTCGGTGCCGACTATAAGACTATTTGGAAGATCAAGGACGAAGGCCACTATGCGAAAGCAGGTACTCGACAGCTCGTTTATTTCGGAGATGATACAATAACCGATTTCACCCTTGAGGTTGATATTAAGCTTGAAGGAAAAACGGGCACCTCCTCCGCAGGTATTGTGTTCCACGCAAGCAACTATGCGGCATCGTCCCACGATAACTACACGAGTATGCAGGGCTATTACTTGTCCGTAAATAATAACCAAATTCTTCTTGAAAGACTTAATTATGCCGATGATACGAATACAATCGCTACTTACGTAAAGGGTAATCCCTTTGCTGAAAGCGATAAGTTCGTAACGGTTAAAATTCAAGTCAGAGGCAACCAAATTACCGTTTGGGCTGACGGAGAAATGATTATTCAGGTAAGTGATGCCGTAGGATATACTCACGGTAAGCTTGGCTTATATACTAACGGTAGTGCCGTAGTATTTAAGAATTTAAAGGTTAGCGAATAAATAATTTTGGGGGTGAGGGCTCTCCTCACCCCCATTTAAAGATAATTTAGGAGATAATGATGAAAAAGAGATGCCTGATTATTAGGGTTTTGGGCTTACTTTTGATTGCTATTATGATTGGTGGATTAACAAGCTGCATAAAAAAACGTCCCGAAGAAATACCGTACACACCGATAGCTGACGGAGACCGTTATAAGAATGCTATGGAGATAAACGGGCAATGGGCAAACAGTCTATGGATGCCCGAGGGCTCTGAATACGGTATCGGAGACCCGTTCGTAATGCGTTACAACGGAAAATATTATCTCTATCCTTCCACCGCTGACGGAAGGGGAGGAATTAAGGTCTATGAATCGACGGACCTTGTAAATTGGACGTATATGGGCTTTGCGGTTGCAGAGGATGAACCAACGTCCGTGGGTGCTTATGCGCCCGAAGTAATTTATTATGACGGTTATTTTTATATGTGTCAATCCCGAGCGGGAAAGGGACATTATATTTACCGTTCAGAAAGCCCCACGCACGGCTTTGTGCTTGTCAGCACCTCGGGGCTTGAGGATGATGACCTTAACAAAGGAAATCTTGGTATGGGTATTGACGGCTCGTTTTACGTAAGCGATGACGGTAAGCTCTATATTATGCACACCTCCACTCCGAGTGGACTCAAATTTAATGAAATTACAAACGTAAACAATATTTGCCCCGAAACTGTCGGTCTTGCCAAAAATCTCGGAGATGCAAATCTTCGCGGTTGGATAGAGGGTCCGGGAATTATTCGTCGGGGAAGCTATACCTATCTTACCTATACGGGCAATCACGTTATTTCAAACGGATACCGTATAGCTTATTCCTATGCAAACAATATCAACGGTCTTTTGGGATTTACTCAGCCCTATGATAACGTAACGCTTATTGACACCGACCCATCACACCGCGGTCTTGGTCATAGCAGTAATTTTTACGGGCCTGACCTTGATTCAATATATACCGCTTATCACAGTCTTGTGGGCAGCGGTCCATCCAGAAGATATAATCTTGACCGATATTTAACAAACGGCGGTGTTATGACTGCAAACGGAGTTACGAATACTTTGGTTTTGGCACCGATACGCCCTACCTGTGAGATTTATAGTGGCAGCGAGCTTAAAGAGGAAAACGGAATATTCACACTCGGAGCAACGGGCAGATATTTTACCGCCGAGTATAATCTGATTCCTTCAAATAACCAAGTTTTGTATTTCAGCTACGGTGAAAACGGTTATTATTCTATCGTTCTTGAAAATAATAAAATAATTCTCAAAAAGCATATAAACGGAGCTTTTGAAACCGTTTCGGAAAAATCCGTTAAAATCGCCGAGGGAAAGCTCAGCACGGTGCGTTTGGAAAGCGGTGACGGTGTAGCATATCTCTATATAAACGGTATGCGCGTGTCAACGTTTGAAAACGAGCTTGGCGCGGGCGTGATTGGATATGCGAAGCGCGAAGGAGTTGAATATACGGCGTTTACAAACGACGTTTTCGGCACCTCTGATTTTGAAGCTTTGAAGAATTTTCCAACGAAATTCCCCGCAACGAGTTATCTTAAAGGCGAGAACAGAGGATTTTCGATAGAGGATGCAGAGGTTGTTAAGGGCGGACTCAGGGTAGGAGAAAGGCAGAGTCTTGTTCACATTGAAGAAGACGATTGCTATGCCGTAAGACTCCAAAAGAACGATTGGATTAAGTACGGCTTGGATATTAGCGAAAGCAGCACCTATTCCATATCTGCCCGCATTACTACCGCAAGCTCGGGAGCGAAAATCAGGATAACCATAGGGGATAAATCCTTTGAATGCACACTTCCCCAAAAGCTTGAAAGCGAGGGGGAAACGCTGAAGGTTCATCTTGGAGATATTGCGCTCATAAAGGGAGCAACGGCGATGAAGGTTGAGGTTATCTCGGGTAGTGCTGAATTTATCACGTTTGAGGCGTATAAAAATGCGGATGCTCCCGATAGAGTCAGTATTGACGATTTTGTTGCAGAGCGCGGTGACGTTCTTGTTGAAAACGGTATTTTAACCGTTAAGGGTCTTGAAAATCATAGCGTAGCTCTTTGGGGAAATGCAGGAATTTGCGACTTTACCGCTACGTTAAAATTCACCTGCGTACTTGACAATTCTTCAAATCTTGGTATAATGATACGTGCAGAGGATTATTCGTATTATCCGAGCCAGCCAACGCAATCCTGGAGGGGTTATTACCTTCAAATAGGTCAGCACCTTATTTCAATGAGCCGCTTTGATTACGGTGAGGAGATGCTTGGCGCCGTTCGCGTTGACGATGCTTTTTCAGATAGCGCCAAGGAGCACACGCTTACTATTACGGCAAGGAGCAATAAAATCGAGATAATTCTTGACGGCAAATATACCGTATCCGTAACGGATGATTGCGCTTTCCTTAGCGGTCAGCTTGGTGTTTTTGCGACCTCGGGGGAAATAAACGTAATTGATTTTGAATACGAAATTATAAGGTAAAGGAAGGATAAGTAACTATATGAAACATACGAAATGCTACATACCCGAATACCCACGTCCTCAATTTGTTCGCGCGGATTGGCAGAATCTTTGCGGCGAGTGGGATTTCGGCTTTGGTGAAGAAACAAATGAAAATAATGCTCTTTTGGGGAAGCTTCCGCGAAAGATAACCGTTCCTTTTTCCTATCAATCCAAGGCGAGCGGAATAGGACTTGAGGAGCATCACTCTGTTGTATGGTATTCTCGCAAAATCGCTCAAAAAGCAGGGAAGCGCACGGTATTGAATATTGACGGTGCCGATTATGAAACGAGCGTATTTGTTAATGGAAGACTTGTAGGCACGCATATTGGCGCATATTCCCGTTTTTCGTTTGATATTACGGATTTTCTTACGGAAGAAGATAATATTCTTACCATTCGTTGCTCCGATGATGACCATCCGATACAGATCAGAGGAAAGCAACGCTGGGAGGATCACAATTTTGGTTGTTGGTACGTTGAAACCACGGGTATATATAAATCCGTTTGGCTTGAATACGTTGACGAGGTTTACCTCACGGATCTTAAAATAACACCCTCCATTAAGGATTATTCCGTGCGCTTTGATTTTGCGGTAAATAAGCCCTCACATAACGTTGAAGTGAAGTTTGCGGTTTCCTTTGGCGGCAAGCCCATTTGCTCTGCGCGTGTCAGCGCGGACGACGTTGATAACGGAGTGTCGCTGAAGCTTGACAGCAAAGAGCTTACTTATCAGGTTGAGCAATGGAGCGTTGGTAATCCCGCGCTATACGACGTTGATATAACCGTTTATAATAACGACGCGCCCGTTGATGCGGTTGGCTCATATTTCGGACTTCGTGAATATGTGACAAATGGCGATAAAATAATGCTCAACAACATTCCTTTTTATGCCCGTCTTGTTCTTGATCAAGGATATTGGCCCGAGAGCGGATTGACTCCTCCCTCGGAGGAAGCGCTCGTGAAGGATATTCTTCTTTCTAAGGAAATGGGCTTTAACGGTGCAAGAAAGCACCAAAAGGTTGAGGATGAAAGATACTTCTACTATGCGGATATTCTGGGCTTTACCGTTTGGTGCGAATTGCCCTCTAATCACTGGGCTTCTGACAGAGCCACGAAGCAGATAACAAAAGAATGGCTTGATATAGTAGTTCAAAATTATAATCACCCATCCCTTGTTTCTTGGGTAATATTCAATGAGAGCTGGGGCGTTAGAAATATTATGCTCAATCAAGAGCAGAGCAATCTTGCAACGGGTCTTTATTACCTTACCAAGAGCATTGACAGTATGCGTCCCGTTATTTCAAACGACGGTTGGATGCACGCAAAGAGCGACATTTTGACCATACATCATTATGAACAAGACGGCGAAAAGCTTTATTCATACTATGATGATATTTATAAGCTTGCCGAGGGTGATATAGTCGGACATCAGCATTTGCCCTATGCGAATGGATATGAGTATGAGGGTCAGCCCATTATTATGAGTGAATTCGGCGGAACTGCATATACGGGAGAAACCAACGACGTTTGTTGGGGCTACGGTGTTGGAGTTGCCAACGATGAGGAATATATTGAGAGATTGACGTCCTTGGTAAACGCAATAAAACGAATGAATATTTCGGGATATTGCTATACTCAGATAACCGACGTAGAGCAGGAAGTGAACGGCGTTTTGAGAGCGGACCGCACTCCCAAGGTTGCGCTTGAGCATATCAAAAAAATAAATAGCTAAATCGTAACGCTATAATCGGCAAGCATCGTCGGCTTCGACAATGTTTGCCGATTGATTGCCTATTATTCTCGCTTGGAGGGGCTATGGAAATTATAAGGTTGAATGAATTTTCTTGCTTTTATCGAAATAAAAAAGAATACGTTACTGTGCTTGATAAGGTCAGCTTTTCCGTTGAACGCGGCGAATTTTTGGTGGTTATCGGAGAATCGGGGTGCGGAAAAACAACACTGCTAAGGGCTTGCTTGGGCCTTGCACAGTACTATGACGGAGAGCTTTTCGTGGACGGTGTTTCCATTGATGACGTTGACCTGAAAAGAGGCAGATATGCCTATGTGAGTCAGGAGATAGGACTGTACCCAAATCTAACGGTATATAAAAATATCGCGTTTCCGCTTTCGGTTACACATACCTCCCCTGAGGAGATAGACAAAAGGGTTAAAAGGATTGCCTCGGAGCTTGACATTGATTTCCTTCTCTCGCGAAAGCCCTCGCAGCTTTCAATAGGACAGCAGCAAAGAGCTGCAATTGCAAGAGCTCTGATAAAGGACCCAACGATAATTTATTTCGACGAGCCGTTTTCAAATCTCGATCCCGCCCTGCGCTCAGAGCTTCGCGCGGTTGTGAAAAAGCTGCACGGTGCCTATGGAGTAACGGTCGTTTTCGTTACACACGATATAGGAGAAGCATTGGCATTGGCTGACAGAATAGCGGTGCTTGAAAAGGGAAGCTTACTTGAAATCGGTACGCCCGAATATTTACTTGAAAACGGAAAATCAGAATTAATAAAAGGATTTTTGAATAAATGATACAGAATTTGCTTGGAATGAGCGCGGATAAATATCTTTCAAGATTAAATAAATATAAAGCGTTTACGGTGACGTTGGGAATTTTGACGGTTGTGCTTGATATTTTCTTTTTATTGATACGCACGGATGAAAATCACAATGTTCTTCTTGTCCTGAGCATAATCGTAACCGTTGCCTTTGCCTGGATAATTACTGCCATTTTCGGAATTGTTATAAAACCGATGATGCGGCTTTATGAATTATCCCTGCGCCCGACTGAACGTGTTTTTGCAACAATTGAGCGCATAAATACGGAAACCCGCAGAGTTGAGCACTTTGATTGCTTTGAGGTGTACTCTTCAGATAATATATATTTTCTTGTTGCCGAGGGAAATATCAAGCTTTGCGAAGGCGATACGGTAACGTTGCTTATAGCGTCCAATATCATCACGGGGGTGAAGGTATGAGAAAGGCGGATATTCAAAGACACCTCCGATGCTTTTGGTGGTGTTACGTAGCCATTTTGCTTGTTGCGGTTGTTTTTTGGACCTCCGTATACGGAATTATCGGCAGCCCCGATGCCAACGAAAAGCTAACTCTATCGTTTTTTGGGAATGACCTTGATGCATCTCGGCTTGAGCTTGATATTGAAAATAATATATTCAATATAACCTCGCAAGGCATAAAGGAGCTCAGTGTTGACCACGTTAGTCAAACAGAAAGTACGGTATTTGGCTCAATGATTCAAACGCGCTTATATTCATCCGATATTATGATATTTGAGGAGTGGATAATTACGGAGGAACTTACCGCTCTTGATTTCAGACCGTTCACAAGCGAGCTTGAAGAGTGCTTTGCGGATGTTGATATTGAGTATTACCTTATCGACGGTGTAAAATGCGGAATCATACTTAACCCGGAGGGAAGTAATCCGAATAATTTTACAAAATATTACACGGGAAATAGCAAGCTTATTGCCTTCTTTGCTCCATACTGTGAAAATCTTGGAGGTGCTTACGGTATAGGCAGCAAGGAGGACGACGCGGCAATTGCGCTGATGAAATTTTTGTTGGAGGAAACCAATGGCTAAAAGAACTAAATTTGCTAAGGCTGATTTTCAAAGATCAGGTCTTCCGCAAACCCGAAGGGAAGTATTTGCGGACGTGCTTAGGATACATTGGAGAAGCTTTTTGGGATTTGCTTTTCTTTTCGTGATTTTTACTCTCCCTTTTCATCTGCTTGGAATTAAGGACGATGCGATTCAAATGAATGTGATGCGGGATTTTTCAAATATGACTGCTGAGCAGCAGCAAGCGGCAATTTTGCAGGTGCTCTCGATTAAAAACACGAGCGCGGTTTTGAATATCGCATCGTTTGTGATTTTTTCCGTGTTCCTTTCGGGAATGCTTCGCGTTATTCGTCAATATTCTTGGGTAGAGAACGTATTTTTCGGCTATGATATGATGCAGGGGATAAAGCAGAACATCGGACAAATTTTACCGTTGCTCGTGCTTGTCGGTATTATCAATTCGGTTGTAGTGTATGCTTATAATTATTCAATACTCACAACCGACGGTACTGCGGTAATTCTGTTGGCAATGGCTGTGTTTGCGGTGATTATTATCGGAGTGCCAACCTTGGCTTATGCGTTGGTTTCGGTTTCGCTCTATAATCATACCCTGATAGGTCATATAAAGCTTGGGGCGGTGATGGCATTTAAAGCTCCGCTAAAATCGTTTTCTATGCTTTTGTTGTTCTTTTTACCGTTTGCGCTTGCGTTAGTTCCGAATATTGCCTGCCATATTATCGGCAGACTTATTGGAACTCTCTGCTTGCCCATAGTGTTGCTTGCTTGGTATTTGTTTGCCCTTGACCGCTTTGATGAATTTGTTAATAAAGCAAAATTCCCCGATCTTGTGGGCAGAGGAACGTTTTCAAGCGATGAAAATTAAGCGTTTATTGAAAAAATAAAATCAAAAAATAAGAAAACCGCCGATTTTTGAATCAGCGGTTTTCTTTATGTTTAGTTACTTTTGTCTATCCAAGCAAGAAGTCAATTAATTCTTATTTTTATTTCTATAGACCACAGGGGACAGATGGTAGATGCTCTCAAATGCTTTTGTCAAGTGGGAAGCATCGTAAAAGCCCGTTCTATAAGCAATTTCAGAAATTGAAAGGGAAGTGTTTATAAGCATAATTGCCGCAGAATCAATGCGGAATTTAGTTATATATGCCGCAGGGGACATTTTGCAGATTTCCTTGAATTTCTTAATGTAAGAGGTACGCGACATATGTGCTATTTGAAGCAAATCCTCAATTGTTATCTTTTCAAAATACCTTTCGTGAATATATGAGATTGATTCCATTAGCGCGTGCTCCTCGCTTAACGGCATGTCTGCGTTTGGATTGTTTATTGCATAAGAATTGCACAAAAGCCCGATAGAAGCCATTGCTAAATTGCTTCTTATAAGACATTCTACAGGGTCACTAAAATCTATATATTTGGCAATTTCAGATATAATGTTTAATGTGGGGGTTATTTCCTCTTTGGAAAGAGTAAGATGCAAAGGATAAATTGTTTTTCCTCGCATAAGCGGTTCTGCGCCAAAAAGCTTATAAAAAGAAGGCAAATGTTGAAGATCTGCGATATATTTATTCATAAATGCGTCACTCAGAATAATGTGAAAAACGTCAAATCCCACACCGCCGACGTAACCGTGGCTGACTCTTGGCGGAATAATAAAAACGTCGCCCTCGCTTGCATTAACTAAATTGTTGTTAATATAATGCAGTCCACTTCCACGGCTTACTATGTTTATTTCATAAAATTCCTGCTCGTGCATTCCAATATCGTAATCCTTCATCAAAAATGCGTGGACAAGATCCGACGAATGATTAAAAAAATCGGAGTGAGTGTGAAAATAATGATCGTGATTGCCTATTTTTTGAAATTCCATAAAAGCTCCTATGTCATTTTGTTGTAAAAATCACCTAATTTTTTGAGCAATTTAAACAATCTATTGTTATATTAACTAAATTTTGAACGATTTTACAAAAAAACGTGTATATTTTACATTGATTATATCACAACTCGGTAATATAATCAAGGTATAAATGGAATATTTTTACTTATTTATATTCAATAAGCAAATAAAATTCGTTTTGGGGAAAGGAGAATGCTTATGAAAAAACTAAAACGGATAGCAATAAGCACCTTGTGCATATTCTTGCTATTGACCTTGGTTGCCTGCAAGCCCAAGCAACCGCAAAATAACGGTGGAGGTGTTGATATGAACGACTTGAAGGTGAAAACGAATTCCATACCGTTAAAGCTGTGGTATGACGAGGAGGCGCCGTTCATTAACGAATGCTCTGAGGAAGCATCGATGATGGCAGGTCAGGACATCGGTTGGCAGAACTGGTCAATGCCCATAGGCAACGGATTCGTGGGCGCAAACGTTTTCGGCAGAACGGAAACCGAGCGCGTGCAGATAACCGAAAAAACCTTGTCAAACCCTTGGCAGATAGTCGAAAACGTTAACGGTACGAATTCATATCCTCAGGTTGCGGGTCTTAATAACTTCTCCGAAACCTATATTGATTTTGGGCACGTATTTGAGGACGTTAGAAATTACCGTCGCGAGCTTGATTTGAGAACGTCCATATCAAGCGTTAAGTATGATTATGACGGAGCAAGCTATTCAAGAGAATATTTCGTTTCCTACCCCGATAACGCGCTCGTTATCCGACTTGATGCGCAAAACGGAGAGCTTGATTTTACGCTTCGCCCAACAATTCCGTTTGAGCAAAGCTATATGTATAAAAAGGGTGACGGTATTTCAAAGACGGGTACGGTAACCTCAAGCGTTGAGTACGGTATAGGTTGCATAGAGCTTAGCGGAACGCTTGGATATTACGACGTTGACTTCGTTGGGTATTACAGAGTTTACACAACGGGCGGAACGATGACCGCAGATACCGTTGAAAACAGTTATTTTGATAAGGACGGCACTCTCAAAACCGATACTGACGGTGTTATTCGAGTTGAGGGCGCAACAAGTGCGATAATCGTTGCTACCTTCGGCACGGACTATGAATTGTGCGCGGAAAACTTTGAAAATGGTCAATATAGCCACAATAAGCAAACGGCAAAAACGGACCTCGACGATGCTCGCGATAAGGTTCAGGATCAGCTTTATTTTGTAAGCGATGAAATCGACTCTATGAGCGTTGACGAGGCATATCAGTATTTGAAGTCAAGACATCTTGAGGACTATCAGGAGCTCTTTAGCAGAGTTGATCTTGATTTGAATTGCAATCCTGCGGATTATGAGCTCACAACGGATAAGCTTCTCGAAAAATACAATTCGGGAGAGCATAGCTCCTATCTTGAAGCGCTTTTGTTCCAATACGGAAGATATTTAATAATTGCCTCATCAAGAGAGGGCTCGCTTCCTGCAAACCTTCAGGGCGCGTGGAACTGCTATAACACTCCCGCGTGGTCGAGCGGATATTGGAGCAATATCAATATTCAGATGAACTATTGGCACGTTTTCAGTACGAATCTTGCAGAAACTTTTATTCCTTACGTTGATTATACAAAGGCATATATGCCCGTTGCTGAAAAGCACGCTAACGACCTGATTGGTAAACACAATCCTGCTATGTATAACAAAGATGGCGGAAATGGTTGGACTATGGGAGTTTCGGGCAATCCGTTCTTCTTCAACGGCGACCGTTCTTGTGGCAACCTTGGACTTTTGACACAGCTCTTTTATGAGTACTATGAGTACACAAAAGACGAGGAAGTCCTGAATACTGTATATGAGATATTGGCAAATGCAGCAAGATTTGTAACAAAGTGCGTTAAGAATTACGACGGTAAGTATCTTGTTGAGTACTGTGATTCTCCGGAAATGTACGTTGACGGTGTTTGGTATTATACAACGGGCACAACTTACGCACAAACACTTGCTTACATAAACAACTATGCGGCTCTTCAGTGTGCAAAGGAGCTCGGAATAGATCTCGATAACTTGCCCGAGGAGTATTCTATTCTCGGTACGATAATGCAGCAGATCGACAAATATGATCCTATCATCGTTGGTTTGTCAGGACAGATAAAGGAATTCCGCGAGGAAGATTATTACGGCTCTCTCGGAAATCCCAATCACAGACATATTTCACAGCTCGTTGGTCTTTTCCCCGGAAACATCATCAATTCGAGCACGGATGCGTGGCTCGACGCGGCACTCGTTTCGCTTGCGGGCAGAAACGATGGCTTGACAGATTGGCCTGCGGGAACGACGAATACCAACGAAGCAAGCATCGTTGCTTGGGCTTGGGCGCACAAGCAGGCGCTTTACGCAAGAGCGGGCGAGGGTGATTTGGCTCAGGAAATGCTCGCAGGAAATCTTCGCAATTCAACACTTGAAAATCTTTTGATGGTTTGCGGAAAGATATTCCAGATTGAAGCAAGCAGCGGTACTACCGCCGCAATTGCTGAAATGCTCCTTCAGAGCGACGAGGAATTTATTGAAATTCTTCCCGCTATCCCAACGAATTGGGATAAGGGCGCATACACGGGCTTGGTTGCAAGAGGAAATACCGAAGTTAGTGTTTTTTGGGAAAACGGAGTGGCAAATAAGCTTAACGTTGCTCCAAAGCTCGATGGCGAAATTGCAATTAAGTATCCCAATTTTGTAAACGTAACGGTTTATAATTCAAAGGGAGAAAAGGTTGAAAGTACTCTTTCAAAGGACAAGATTTTGACCTTTGATGCAATAGCGGGTGAGACCTATTATATCACGGGCTTTGCAAAGCTTGATATTCCCGAAGCTCCCGCAGAATTTAGCTTTGAAAGAATTTCCTATGCGGAATTCAAGCTTAATTGGAGCGCGGTTGATGGCGCGGACAAATACAACGTTTACGTTGCATACGAAAGCGATGCTTCCTATACATACGTTGGCTCAACAAAGGAAACCTCCTTTGATTTCCTTGCCGATGAGGGCAAGCAGAACGTTAGAAAGACCTTTGTTGTTACTGCGGTCAAAAACGGAGTTGAAAGCAAGAGAGCGCTTTGCTACTCCAATCCGATAGAGCTTGATCTTGAGCTTTATTCGGCTTCTTGGAGTGTTGCGGACGGCAAGATAACTGCAAATGCAGATGCAAATGATGCTGCAAAAGCCACTCGCTTATATGTTATGGGTGATGGCGGTGAATACGTGCTTGTTGCCGAGGCAAACGGATTGACGGTTACGGCGGATTATGATGCGTCAAAATCCTATGCGTTGAGTGTAACCTCAAAATTCTCTGCCGATGAAAGCGAGCTTATTCCACTCACTCACGGCAATAATGCAGGAAATCTTTTGAATAATAAGGATATGACCTTTACCGACGGAAAATGTACGTTTGACCTCGACGGTGTTTATGCGCTCGACGAGTTGAGAATGTATCTTGACGGTACGTTCTCGGGCGGAAGCTTAAAAATTGAGCGACTTTACGGCGGCGAATGGTTTTCGGTGCTTGACCTTTTAAGCAATAACGACGTTAACGCGTATCTTTCCGGCGGATGCTTAGTATTCGATATGGATGGCGGCAAGGCGAACAAGCTAAGAATCACACTTGGCTCCGATATTGAATTTGAAGAAATCACTTTGATGGGCGACAAGATGAGTGACGAGTCCGTTGATTATGAAAACGTATTTAGCGGCAAAGAATTCGTTCCCACTGATAATGCAGCGGGCAATATGTATAACGCAGATTACGGTTATCAAACGATTACCGACGGTATTATATATCAGGAGGGCTCGGGCAGATATTCAAGCGCGCATAAGGGCGGCTTGGTTGAAGCAACCGTAAATCTTGGCGGTGTATATAATCTTGACGAGTTGAAAATCTATCTCTATAAGGACGGAATTTCAAAGCTCGGAACGGGATTTGCCGTTCAGGTGCTTTTCGCAGGTGAATGGACAACGGTGATTAACGTTGAAAGCAACGCGGCGCTTTCTGAATATTTGGTTGAAAATCCTGGCGGAGTTGGCGATTGGTTGGTATTTGCTCTCGGAGACGTTTACGCAAGTAAGGTGAAATTCACAATTCCTTCGCAAACAAGCAGCGGTTGGACTACCTTCTATGAGATGGAGTGCTACGGTGTCCCATCGACAAAGGCTGACCCCAATGGTGGCGAAGAGCCCGCAGAGCCCGAAAACGTATTTGAAAGCAAAGCATTCACTCCAACAAGCGCAGCAATTTCAAATGTTTTGGTTGCATCTTGGTGGACGGGAGGCGGATATGAAGCCCTCACCGACGGCAATAAGGTTGGCGAAATGGCAGGCAGATTTTCAACCGTTATGTCAACGTCGGGTATGATGGACGCAACGCTCGACCTTGGCGGTGAGTACACTCTCAATACAATTAGATTTTATCTTTACGATACGAAGGACAGTATATCCGAAGCATCCAAAAAGGGAAGCATTGGCAAGGACATATTAATTCAGGTATATGCAGACGGCGTGTGGAAGGACGTTATAGCTTGCTCTGATAATGCAAGCCTTTGCGAATACTTGGTAATTAATGATGGCTTGAACAACGATTATCTCGAATTTGACCTTGATGGCATAAAGGCAGAAAAGATTAGATTCTATATTTCGGGATCTGCATCTTCAAACGGAACGACGTTCCAGGAAATCGAATGCTACGGATTACCCGTAGAATAATAATTCAATAATAACGGGAAAGAGAAAACCCACCCTTTCCTGCTAATTATAAAAAAATATTCATAATAAAGGAGAAAACTTATGAAAAACATCATCAAATCATTGCTTTTGGTTATGGTATTGGTGCTTGCTCTTTCCGTTCTCATTGCTTGTGACGAGCCCGTTGAGAAGACAACCACAACCACAACACCCGAACCTGAGGCTTGCGACCATAACTGTGTACAGGAATTCCTTCCCGGTTATGATGCAACTTGTACAGAAGACGGTTTGAGACCCGGTTTTAAGTGCACAAATTGTGGCGAAGTTACAAAGGAACAGGTTGTTGTTCCCGCACACGGTCACAAGATGGCTGACGCAACATGTACAGCTCCTATGATTTGTACAGTATGTGGCTTGGAAGAGGGCGAAGCTCTTGGACACGATTTGCAGGCAGTTGAAGCTGTAAACGGTTGTGAAAACGCACCCGGATACAATGCTCACATGGCTTGCACACGTTGCGATTACACAGAGGGCAAAGAAGTAGTAGTTGTAGAACACGAATTTGATGAAGAAAATCTCTTCTACCATCCTTCCGCTCCCACATGTACAGAAGGTGCATACATCGCAGGATATTGCGTATACTGCGAAAA